>NZ_JBWBWM010000088.1:0-12324 GCF_056174665.1 Bradyrhizobium sp. WYCCWR15520 | reverse complement strand
TTCGCATTGCCCTTGCCCGCAAGCTCCTCGTCAGGCTCAACGCAAAAGCTCGCGACGCGCGAACCGCGTATGCCAATGCAACTTGACAAACCAGATAGTCGCTCACCCGGCGCTGCGCGCCGACCTCGCCCCGCGAAGAGCGGGGCGAGGTTACTTCTGAGGCTAGCGCGGGCTGTTTGAAATTATGAGGCGCGCGCCATGCTTGACGGCAATCTCTTTCCCGTCACGCCGTCTTCGCCGCCTTCAATCCCAGCTTCGCTTCCACCGCTTCCCGCATCAGGAACTTCTGGATCTTCCCGGTCACGGTCATCGGAAACTCGTCGACGAACTCGACGTAGCGCGGGATCTTGTTGTGGGCGATCTGGCCCTGGCAGAACGCGCGGACTTCCTCGGCAGTGAGCGTCTCGCCCGGTCGGGTCCGGATCCAGGCGCACAGCTCTTCGCCATAGCGATCATCCGCCACGCCGAAAATCTGCACGTCCTGGATTTTCGGGTGGCGATACAGGAATTCCTCGATCTCTCTGGGATAGAGGTTCTCGCCGCCGCGAATCACCATGTCCTTGATGCGGCCAACGATATTGCAATAACCCTCGGTATCGATGATGGCGATGTCGCCGGTGTGCATCCACCCATTGGCGTCGAGCACGTCGGCGGTCTTTTCCGCCTCGTCCCAATAGCCTAGCATGACGCTGTAGCCGCGGGTGCAGAGTTCACCGCGCATCCCCCGCGGCACCACGCGTCCCTCGAGATCGACGACCTTGACTTCGACGTGCGGATGGATGCGCCCGACGGTCGATACCCGCCGCTCCAGCGGATCGTCGGTCGAACTCTGGAAGCTGACCGGCGAGGTTTCGGTCATACCATAGGCGATGGTGACCTCGCCCATGTTCATCTCGTTGTTGACGCGCTTCATCACCTCGATCGGGCAGGGCGCGCCCGCCATGATGCCGGTGCGCAGCGATTTCAGATTGAAACGCGCAAACTCGGGATGATCGAGCTCAGCGATGAACATGGTCGGCACGCCGTACAGCGCGGTGCATTTTTCCTTTTCGATGGTCTGCAGGGTCGCCAGCGGATCGAAGCCTTCGCCGGGGTAGACCATGGTCGCGCCGAGTGTGACCGAAGCGAGATTGCCCATCACCATGCCAAAGCAGTGATAGAGCGGCACAGGAATGCAGATGCGGTCCTTTTCCGTCAGCCGCATCGCGCGGCCGACAAAATAGCCGTTGTTGAGGATGTTGTGGTGCGTCAGCGTCACGCCCTTCGGCGAACCCGTGGTGCCGCTGGTGAACTGGATATTCACCGCATCATCGAACTGCAGCGTCTTCGATAGCTCGGAAAGTTGCTCGCGATGCCGCGTGCCGCCCATTTGCGCCACGTCCTCGAACGCGATCGTGCCCGGACATTTCGGCCCGCCGATCTGGATCACCGCGCGCAGCTGCGGTAGCCGTGCCGACTTCAGTTCGCCCGGCCGCGAGGTCGCCAGCTCCGGCAGCAGCGTGTTCAGCATCTCCATGTAGTTGGAGGTCTTGAACGCCGTCGCAGTAACGATCGCCGCGCAGCCGACCTTGGCCAGCGCGAATTCGAGCTCGCTCAAACGGTAGGCCGGATTGATGGTGACAAGAATGAGCCCGGCCTTGGCGGCGGCGAATTGTGTCAGCGTCCATTCCGGTCGGTTCAGCGACCACACCCCGATCCGCGCGCCGCGCTCCAGCCCGAGCGCAAGAAAACCCGCCGCCAGCGCGTCGACGTGGCAGGCGAATTCCTTCCATGTCCAGCGCACATCATGGCTTGGCGAAACCAGCGCCTCGCGCTTCTCCCAGCGCGCGGCGGCCTGATCAAGGCAGCGCCCGATGGTGTCGCCGAGTAGCGGCGCGTCGGCGGTGCCGGAGACGTAGCTGTTGAGGGTGTCGGTCAAGTGTACTCCTCCATGCGTCGGGCATGCGTGCTGTGGGATCGAGGCGCTAAATCCGCGTCGTCATTGCGAGGAGCTCGCGACAAATTGCAAAGCAATTTTGCGCTGAAGCGACGAAGCAATTCATTCTTCCTTTTTGTGGTGCGATGGATTGCTTCGCTTCGCTCGCAATGACGGTCTCTAACAGATGCTCCTTACGCCGCCTTCTGCCCCGCATCGAGCCCGGCATAAACCCCGCGCTCGAATCCCGCAAAAGCTTCCAGCGCCTTGCCGTCGGCGAACGGCAACAGCTGCATCAGGATCACGCCGGCGACGTTGCGGGCCGGGTCGATCCAGAAATAGGTGTTGGCGAGGCCGGCCCAGGCCAGGCTGCCGGCGCTGCGGCCCTCCGCTGTCTTGGCGGTGTTGATCATGAAGGAGAGGCCCCACTTCTTCACGATGTCCGGATAGAGATCGACATCGTTGGTGTAGACCGGCGCCATCGTCACCATCTTGCCCATGGAGAGATCGCCGATGTGGTTCTGGCCCATCAGTGCGACGGTCTCGGGCTTCAGCACCTGGTTGCCGTTGCCGCGGCCCTTGTTGAGGATCATCTGGGTGAACTTGATGTAGTCGGCCGCCGTGCCGTAGAGGCCGCCGCCACCCATGTGGAATTCCGGATTCTGTTCCAGCTCGAACGGGATTGGCGCCAGCGATCCGTCCTCACCGCGCGCATGCATGCCGACCAGCCGCTGGCGCTGGGAGTCCGTGATCTTGAAGCCGATGTCGTTCATGCCGAGCGGCGCGAACATGTGGTCGCGCAGGTAAGCATCGAGCCGCTTGCCGCTCGCAGCTTCCACCGCCTTGCCGACGAAATCGATGTTGATGCCATATTCCCAACGCGTGCCGGGATCGGACATGATCGGCGCCTTCAGCGCGGCGTTCAGGCAGGAGAAGATGGCCGGGGTGCCGGTCTTCTCCATGTATTTGCCCATGTCGCCGTTCCACACGTCGTAGCAGAAGCCGGCGGTGTGCGTCATGAGATGCCGCAGCGTAATTGGCTTCGTGGCCGGGCGCAGTTTCGGCTCGCCGCTGGCGTCAAAGCCTTCCAGCACCTGCGGGGAGGCGAGATCGGGCAGGAGCTTGCCGATCGGTTCATCGAGCGAGAGCTTGCCCTGCTCGACGAGCTGCATGCCGGCGGCGCACGTAATCGCCTTGGTCATGGAGGCGATCCAGAACACGCTGTCCGCGGTCATGTCGTCGTCCTTGCCGAGGTCGCGCTTGCCGAACGCGCCCTGGTAGATCACCTCGCTTCCGCTGGCCGCCATCGCGACCACGCCGGGAATTTCCTTTGCCTCGCACTTCTGACGCAGAACCTGATCGATCGCGGCCTTGCTTTGCATGGGTCACCTCCCGCTATGTTTCTTATGGAAGTGGAACGATCTTCCTCCCGGCCACTTGATCCCGCAAGCGGGAGCGGACGGCCGCAGGCAATGTCGCGATCTCGTGATGGGCGATGAAAGCTAAAATGCGTTTGGGCAGGTTCTTGCGGGGCCATCCGGCACAAAGGCAACACCCCACCGCATTCTGCGGTGGAAGACGGGCAATGGTCGTGACCGGATTCACCATCCACGATATCGTGATTTCGCCACGATTCCCGCCGCCGATTTTTTGCAGTAAAGCGTTCAAATTCCAGCACAAACGTTGCGCGTTGGCTGGTCCAAATTGACCAAAATTGTCTCAATTTCAGCCTGTCGCAAAGGTGCGCAATGATTTCGACTTGGAGTGAATGGAAGCGGTATCCCCGTCCCGGACGGGGCGAGAACATCGAGGCGCCGATTACCCCCGGGCTTTATGAAGTTCGCTACGCCGGCACAGGCGCGCTGCACTCGTTCGAGGCGGTCGACAACGTCGCCCAGGCGCTGGCGCAGCTTGCGGTCGGCTCCAAATCCTGGTTCGGCCGTCGCGATACCGCCAAACTGCCCGATCTCGAATACCGGACCTGCGCGACCTCCTCGAAGGCCGATGCGAAAGCGGCGGCGCAACGCATGATCGGCCGCCGCGAAACCTATATGAGCGGCGCGGCGTAAGGAGGCCGTCATTCCGAGGCGTGGCTGAGGTCGTCATTCCGGGATGGTGCGCTAGCACCAGACCCGGAATCTCGAGATTCCGGGTTCGATGCTGCGCATCGCCCCGGAATGACGTGCCCCCTCAACATTCGTTGAAGCAGACCCGCGTCTGCGGCCGATGCTTTGCCGATGGTACAGGCCTATACTCGGATCAACCCTAAGAAAATCCGAGGAGTATGCCATGAACCCACCCGTCGCCGCACGCGCCCAATCCTCCCAGCCCTCACTGCACGACCGCCTCAAAGACCCCTCGCTGCTGCGCGATCGCTGCTACATCGACGGCGCCTGGGTCGGCACGCCATCGCGCCCGGTCACCAACCCGGTCAATGGCGTGGAACTGGCAAAGGTACCAGCGTTCAGCACGGCGGAAGCGACCCAAGCCGTCGAAGCCGCCGAACGCGCCTTCCCATCCTGGGCCAAGCACACCGCCAAGCAGCGCTCCAACATTTTGCGAAAATGGTTCGAGCTGATCGCTGCGAACCGCGAGGACCTCGCGCTGATCCTCACCTCCGAGCAGGGCAAGCCGCTGGCCGAAGCGCTCGGCGAGGTCGATATCGGCGGCGCCTATGTCGAATTTTTTGCGGAAGAAGCCCGTCGCGTCTACGGCGAAACCATCCCGACGCAACGGCCGGATGCGCGGCTGCTCGCGATCAAGCAGCCGATCGGCGTCTGCGGTGCGATCACGCCGTGGAATTTCCCGTGTTCGATGATCACGCGCAAAGTGTCGCCGGCGCTTGCGGCCGGTTGCACCGTCGTGCTCAAGCCTGCCAATGAAACACCGCTGACCGCGTTGGCGCTGGTCGCGCTGGCCGAAAAGGCCGGCGTGCCCAAGGGCGTGTTCAACATTCTCACCGGCAACTCGTCGGCGATCGGCAAGGTGCTGTGCGAACATCCCGCCGTGCGTTTCGTCGGCTTCACCGGCTCGACCGAAGTCGGGAAAATCCTCTACCAGCAGGCTTCAGTGGGCGTGAAGAAGCTCGGCCTCGAGCTCGGCGGCAACGCGCCGTTTGTGGTGTTCGACGACGCCGATATCGACGCGGCGGTGGAGGGCGCCATCGTCTCCAAGTATCGCAACATGGGCCAGACCTGCGTCTGCGCCAACCGCATCTACGCCCAGGACAAGATCTACGATCAGTTCGTCGAGAAACTGTCGAAGAAGGTCGCGGCGATGAAGATCGGCGACGGCACGGAGCAGGGCGTTGTGCAGGGCCCACTGATCAACATGGAAGCCGTCGACAAGGTCGAGAAGCATATCGCTGACGCGGTGAAGGGCGGCGCCAAGATTGTCACCGGCGGCAAGCGCCATGCGCTCGGCGGCAGCTTCTTCGAGCCGACCGTGCTGTCGAACGTGAAGCCGGATGCGCTGGTAGCGCATGAGGAGACATTCGGCCCGCTGGCGCCGGTGTTCCGCTTCAAGGACGAGGCCGACGTGATCGCGATGTGCAACAACTCGCCGTTTGGCCTTGCCTCCTACTTCTACTCCCGCGATCTCGGAAGAGTCTGGCGCGTCGCTGAAGCGCTGGAATCAGGCATGGTCGGCGTCAACACCGGCCTGATCACGACCGAAGTCGCGCCCTTCGGCGGCGTCAAGGAATCCGGCCTCGGGCGTGAAGGCTCGCATCACGGCATGGAGGAATATGTCGAGATCAAATACGTGATGATGGCCGGGGTGTAGCGTCTATCCATCGGCGTCCCCGCGAAAGCGGGGACGACAGCTCGCCTCAATCGCTCGCGTCGCCGGCAAACGCGCCGTGACGGCCCACGCCCGAAGCGAACCGCGTCGCGCCCGACAGCGTTTCGCCCGAGGCGATCACTTTCAGCCCGCCGCGCATTTCGTTGGCGATGGCGTCTTCCTCCGCAAAGTCCCATTGCTGCAGTGCCGACAGGCGGTCGGCGCGCAGGCAAGTTTGCGGGAAGCGCGCGATCTCCCGTGCCAAGGCGATCGCGTGCGCGACGGCTTCGCCCCGGCCGACGACGCGATTGGCCAGCCCCATCCGCAGCGCCTCCTGCGCGCCGACCGGGCGGCCGGTGAGGATCAGATCGATCGCCTGCGAATGGCCGATCAGCCGCGGCAGTCGGATGGTGCCGAGATCGATCAGCGGCACGCCGAAGCGGCGACAGAAGATGCCGAAGGTGGCGTCTTCCGCGACCACGCGCATATCGGCCCACAGCGCAAGCTCCATCCCGCCGGCCACCGCAAAGCCTTCGACCGCCGCGATCACCGGCTTCGACAGTCGCAAGCGGCTCGGCCCCATCGGCGCAATCGAGTCATGGCCGCCAAGCTCGCGCTTCTTGTTGGGATCGCCCGCCGCCACCGCCTTGAGGTCGGCTCCCGCGCAGAAATAACCGCCGGTGCCGGCGAACACCGCAACGGATGCGCTCTCGTCGGCATCGAAGGCCAGGAACGCATCGTAAAGTTTCCGCGCAGTCGCGCCATCGACGGCGTTGCGGCAATGCGGGCGGTTGATGGAAACGATGGTCACGGGGCCGTTGCGTTCGACGAGGACGGAATCGGCTTCGGTCATGGGGCGCTCCCTGTTGTTGTTATGGGAGCCAGCTTGGCATCGGGAATGGCGGTGCGGCAAGTGACCTAACCGCGTCAGAGGCGCGCCGTGCGTTGAGGCTACCGCGCGCGCAATGACGACTTAAATAGTCAGCTCATCCCCCGTCACCCGCCGATACGCCTCGAGATAGCGCTTGCTGGTCGCATCCACCACGCTCTCGGGCAGCGGCGGGGGCGGGGCGTCGCCATTCCAGCGGCCGGCGCGGCGCTCGGCGTCGAGGTAGTCGCGGAGCGGCTGCTTGTCGAAGGAGGGTTGCGGCCGGCCGGGCTTGTAGACGTCGGCTGCCCAGAACCGCGACGAGTCCGGCGTCATCACCTCGTCGATCAGAATGATGCGGTCATCCGCCGCGCGGCCGAACTCGAACTTGGTGTCGGCGATGATGATGCCCTGGTGACGGGCGATCCGTTCGCCGAAATTATAGACCGTGCGCGCCATGCTCTCGAGCTTCTCGGCGACGTCATTGCCCAAAATTTCGCGCACCCGTGCCACCGTGATGTTCTCGTCATGGCCGGTCTCGGCCTTGGTCGCCGGACTGAAGATCGGCGCGCCCAGCTTCTCGCTTTCCACAAGGCCGGCTTCGAGCTGCTCGCCGGCGAGCGTGCCGGACGCCGCATATTCCTTCCAGGCCGAGCCCGAGATATAGCCGCGGATCACGCATTCGACGGGGAAGACGGTAGTGCGCCGGCACAGCATCGCGCGCCCGAGAATGTCGGCGCGATGGTCCTTCAGCGCGGGCACCTTGCGGATGATTTCGTCGGCGTCGGCGCTGATCATGTGGTGCGGCACCACGCCTTCGAGCTGGCGGAACCACCACGCGCTGATCTGCGTCAGCACCGCGCCCTTCATTGGAATGGTTTCCGCCATCACCACGTCGAACGCGCTGATGCGGTCGGTGGTGAGCAGCAGCACGCAATCGCTGCCGACGGCATAGATATCGCGTACCTTGCCGCGACCGATCCGGGGCAGGGGCAAATCGCTGGCGAGCATCGTGTTCATTCGGTCAGGCTTTCGAACAGGCACGCGCGCAAGCGCGTGCCGAAACAGGAAAGCGGAGCAATAGCTCACTCCGGCAGCGGAATGAACTCATGTTCTTGCGGAACGGCGGCAAACCGGCCGGTTTTCCAGTCCTGTTTGGCCTGCTCGATCCGCTCCTTGCTGGAGGAAACGAAATTCCACCAGATGTGGCGCGGGCCTTCCAGCGCGTCGCCGCCCAGAAACATCATCCGCGTCGGCCTCACCGCCTTGACGCTGATGCGGTCGCCAGGCCGAAAGATCAGCAGCCGCGGCCCCTCGTAGCGCTCGCTCGCGATTTCGACCTCACCGTCGACCAGATAGATCGCGCGCTCCTCATGGTCAGGATCGAGCGGCACGGTGGTGCCGGCCTGCGCCGTCACCTCGGTATAGAACCATGGCGATACCATGCTGACCGGCGATTTCACGCCAAAGCCGCTGCCTGCGATAATGCGTGCGGTGAAGCCGCTCTCCTTGACGGTCGGCAGCGCCTCGGCGGCGTAATGCTGGAACGACGGCGCGATTTCCTCCGATCCGGCCGGCAGCGCGATCCAGCTCTGCAGGCCCAGCATCTTCTGGCCGTCGCGGCGCTGCACATCGGGCGTGCGTTCGGAATGCGCGATGCCGCGCCCCGCCGTCATCAGGTTCATCGCGCCGGGCTGGATCTCCTGGATGTTGCCCTCGCTGTCACGATGCATGATCGAGCCGTCGAACAGATAGGTAACGGTGGCAAGCCCGATATGCGGATGCGGCCGCACGTCCATGCCCTTGCCGGCCATGAACTGCACCGGGCCGAAATGATCGAAGAAGATGAAGGGCCCGACCATCTGCCGCTTGCCATGCGGCAGCGCGCGCCGCACCGCAAATCCATCGCCGAGATCGCGGGTGCGCGGCACGATGATGAGGTCGAGGGCGTCGCAGGTCTTGGGATCGCCGAGCACGGGATCGTTGGAGGGTTGCCAGCTCATGGGGGCTCCTTGGTCTTTTGTGCGATTATAACAGCAATTGCGGGATGGACTACGGGGCAACGGTATCCCCACGTCATTGCGAGCGCCAGCGAAGCAATCCATAGCGCCGCTTGCCGAGAGATGGATTGCTTCCGCCTTCGCTCTTCGAGCTACGGCGGACAAGTCGTCGCTGCGCTCCCTTGCGCCAACGCTTGCGTTTTTCGCAGGCAATGACGACGGTAAGCACGTGGATAGGGAACAATAAGGCAGAGGCAGGAAACCCATGATCCCTCCGCTCAAGCCCGGCGCCAGATTGCTGCGCGTCGACGGTCCCGTCATCGAGACCGCGCGCCTGATCCTGCGTCCATGGCGCAGCGACGACATATCAGCGAATACGGCAATGCTGTCCGATCCCGATACCGCACGCTACATCACGCCCGACGGCAGGGCGATCACAACCGAGATCGGCGGATGGCGCAACGCCGCCGTGATCTCGGGCCATTGGGCGCTGCATGGTTTTGGCATGTTCGCCGTCGAGGAAAAATCGAGCCGCCGTTATATCGGCCGCGTCGGGCCGTGGTGCCCGCCAGGATGGCCGGGGTTTGAGGTCGGCTGGGGTATCGACAAGGAATACCGCGGCAAGGGTTACGCGATAGAGGCGGCGCGGGCGTCGATCGACTGGGTGTTTTCGACTTTCGAGATCGACGAGATCATTCATTGCATCGAATCCTCCAACGCGCGGTCGCAAGCCGTCGCCCGACGGCTGGGAGCGAGGAGGGATGGAGACGTCGATCTGTCCGGCAAGATCAATGAGCGCTGGGTGACGTCGCGGGGCAACTGGAAGGGCTGATCGGCGGAAATTGAACCACGGAACGACTCTCACTAGATTGACTGCGCGGGAATGACCCGCACCAATGGACCATCCAAATGCTGCTTTCCACCATCGACATCGCCTTGCGCGGCGCCACCGTGGCGCTGCTGCTGGTACTGGCGGTGTCGCTGTATCGCGGCTTTGGGACGGTGCTGGCCGGGCGGCTGGCGGCGGCCTTTGCCTTGGGGGCGGCCGCGCATGCGGTGACTTCGTCGATCGGCGCGACGTCGCCTGTATCGGCGGCGCATGCACCCGTGATCGCGCTGTCGACCGGCAATGTCGTAGTGTTCTGGCTGTTCACGCGCGCACTGTTCGAGGAGACGTTCAAGCTGCGCTGGTGGCATGCGCTGGTCTGGGCGGCGGTCACGGCGTTCAGTTTCGTCAATTGCATGTGGCTGGCGCCGGCCTCCGGCGTGAGAGCAGCGATCATTGCGATCAATCTGCTGGCGCTGGGATTCATCGGGCTCGCGGTCGGGCAAACCATCGCGTCATGGTCATCGGATCTGGTCGAGAGCCGCCGCCGCGTCCGTGTCGTCATCGTCAGTGCGGCGGCGCTGTATGGCGGGCTGAACGCGATGCTGCAGATATCGCTGTCCGGTGGCGGCGGAGTCGAGATCGCGAATACGCTGAACTCCGCGGCGCTGGCCGTCGTGGTCGCAGCGATATCGATTGCGATGATGCGGGTCGATGGCGCTGATCTGTTTCCGGCTGCGATCGAGATTCAGGCCGATGCCGGCGAAGCGGCCGTGGTCGGATCCGGCGCAGATCAGAAGCTGATCGACGCACTGATGCGCCTGATGTCAGACGAGCGCATCTACCGCCACGACAACGTCACCATCGGCACGCTAGCGACCAAGCTCGGGATCCCCGAATACCGGCTGCGGCGGCTGATCAACCAGCGGCTCGGCTATCGCAACTTCAATGTCTTCCTCAACGAGCACCGGATCGCGGAGGCCAAGGCCGCGCTTGCCGATCCGAACCAGGTCGAAGTCCCCGTGATTACGATTGCAATGGACGCCGGCTTCCAGTCGCTTGGGCCCTTCAACCGCGCCTTCAAGGCGATCACCGGCGTCACGCCGACTGAGTATCGCCGGCTGAAGGCCCGCCCGGCATAGCCACCATCATACTGTTATTACTATTGAATTTTGGAATCGGCGAGGCGCGTTGAGCTTTCGGCCAGCGCGAATTCCAAATCCGGCGAGCAGGCGGCGGCCGCTTCTCCATCCTCCTCGGCAACGCGCTGATGCGTAATGCCGGAGGCCCCTCGTGAAACGACGAAATCTCATCCTCATCTTAGCCACCACAACGGCACTGAGCGCGCTCGCGCTGTCGGCGGCCCGCGCCCGCGACGTGCCAAAAGTCGCGACCGGCTTTGTCGCCAGCGTGGTCTGCACCGAGACCTTCGTCTCCGGCCTCGATCCGGATCGGGTGTTCGCCGAGACCACATCCGCTATGCCGGGCGCCGGGCTGATCTCCTGGGCGCTGGACTATCGCGTCGACCGCGCGCGCAAGGACGTCACAGTGACGCTGTTCGGCCTGGGCCGGAGCCACGCCGTCTACCGCGGCGAAGGCCTCGGCTGCTATCTCGATCATGGGAGCGCGGTTGCCGACATCGCATTGGCGCCATCGGAGGCCAAGCCCGCGGTGCTGCCTGACATCGCTGGCCGCGCCATTGTTGAGCCGCAAGTGCCGCAACTCGCTGCCGCGCTCGACCGCGCTTTCGCCGAGCCGGACAGATCGACGCCACGCAATACGCGGGCGATCGTGGTCCTGAAGGACGGGCGCGTCGTTGCCGAGCGTTATGCCGACGGCATCGGCATCGACACGCCGCTGCTCGGCTTCTCCGCCACCAAATCGGTGATCTCGGCATTGGCCGGCATCCTCGTGCGCAAGCGCGCGCTGAAGCTGCACGAGCCCGTGCCGATCGCAGCGTGGCAAAAGCCTGATGATCCAAGACGCGCCATCACGCTCGATCATCTGCTGCGTCACACCGCGGGGCTCAATCTCGGCAGTTCGCTGCAGGCCTCGCTGGCGTCCGCGCTCGAGCCGGTCAACCGCATGAAATTCATGGAGCCCGACATGGCCGCCTATGCGGAGAGCATGCCGCTGGAGACCGCGCCGGGCGCGGCATGGAATTATCATGATGGCAACACCGTCATCCTAAGTCATCTGATCCGCCAGGCAACCGGCGGCAGCGCGGCGCATATGATGGGTTTTGCGCGGCAGGAATTGTTCGAACTGCTCGGCATGCGCAATGTAACCCTCGAATTCGACGCCTCGGGCAATGCGGAAGCGTCGAGCCAATTGCTGGCGAGCGCGCGCGACTGGGCGCGTTTCGGCCAGCTCTATCTCAATGACGGCACGGCCGGCGGAAAACGCATCCTTCCCGAAGGATGGGTGAAGTATTCGGCGACCCCGACGCCGAACGCCTGGGTCGGCCAGGGCGCGGGATTCTGGACGAATTTGGGCGAAAGCTTTGGCGCGACCTACCGCATCGAGCGCGGCTGGCCGCGCGATGCATTTTTCGCCAAGGGCACGATCGGGCAGTATGTGATCGTCGTGCCGTCTGAACGGCTGGTGATCGTCCGGCTCGGCCGTTCGCCGAACTGGCCGCCGGAAGGCGACGGCGTGTTCGATCTGGTGCGCGACGTCCTTGCGGCCACGGGGAGCAAGGCGAAGGTGGCGGGAGCGAATTGACGGATGAGGCGGTGTCTCTTCTCCCTCGCCCCGCTCTTGCGGGGAGAGGGTGGGGGTGAGGGGCTCTCTCAGCGAGTGAGCTCTATCGATAGACCTGTACCCCCTTGTATCTGCACGGCCAAGATTTGTGCGATGGAAGCGACTTAGCGTCTTGGCCGGTGGCCACCGGCCAAGACGCGTGGCGATGTCGCCCGTTCCCCCTCCGGCTACA
>NZ_JBWBWM010000087.1:0-12659 GCF_056174665.1 Bradyrhizobium sp. WYCCWR15520 | reverse complement strand
CTGAGCGCACCGACCGCGGCGGCACGCTGCGCTACGCATGGCTCCGCGCGCCGCCACTCCACCGAATACAAAATTCACATCCAAGCCACCAGTCGGCACGCTTGACTCAAAAGCCCTCATATGAGGGGTGGGCAAAGCGAAGCGTGCCCGCCAATCAAGCCACGGGCATGGATGGTGGGCACGCTTGCGCTTTGCCCACCCTACAAGAGCTTAGGATTTCGAGCTATCTACGCACTCTGCGCGGTCTTCACGACCACGACCTTGTCGTCCGGCGCATGATCCGCGGCGTGGCGCTTGAGGTGCTCGCGGCGCAAGCCGATCTCGTCGCGCACGAATTCATAGCCGAGCTTGAACGTATCGAGCCCGTCGCTACTGATCGTGCCGTCGCGCAAGCCGACCACCACGCCACGCAGGATCGCTTCCAGCTCGTCCTGCAGCTCGTCGAGCGCGTCCAGCGAGTTGGCGTATTCCATGCGCTCGCCGACATCGAGAATGGCGGTTGCGAGCTGGCTGGCTTTTTCCGGCGCCACCCGGGTGATCTTGGCATAGATGCCGGCAAAGATCGTGCCGATGATGCTGAGCGCTGCGAGCGCGACATACATCAGGTCGCTGTAGCGCTCGACGAAGGACTTGGTTTCATCATTGATGTATTCGGCGGCGCCCGGATGCGCCACGATGAAGGCGTCCTTGTCGGTCGCTGCCGGCTCGATCTTGGAGGCGAAGCCGTCGGAGAGCGCGAGCTCGGCCTTGTTCTCGTAGATGATCCGCGCCAGATCGCCCACGGTCGTGGTCGAGAGCTTGGACTGGGCAACCAACAGCCATTCGAGCCCGATCGTGTCGACGTCCTCGGCGGGCAGGGCGGGCGAGGCGGACAGCATTCCGGTCGTCACCGTTTCCTCTGATGTCGCCGGATATTTTCGCGCGATCGCCTTCGCCGACTCGATGGCGTTCAGCGTGAAGCCGCCGCGTCGGGCATATTGCTCGTAGCTCTTGTCCTTTACGATCTGCGAGGCGTGCGCGATCTTGATCACGGCGCCGAAGCCCGCGGCGAAGAGCTGCTCGAAGGTCAGGCCGGGCGGCGCCATCTGCACCCGTGTCGTCGCCTCCGGGGTGTCCGACAACTCGAGAATATTGCGCACCAGCGCGGCCCCGCTCTCGCCGTCGGCGATGACCGCGATCTTCTTTTTCTTCAGGTCCGCGATGGTCTTGATCTTCTTGCCGTTCGGGCTGATCAGGAGAAGCAGGTCGTGTTCGAGGATCGCCAGCGCGCGGGCGCGCGGCGGTATCCTGGCGTCGGTGCGCAATATCGCAAGGTTGGCTTCCTTGCGGTCGAACTGCGACAACGCCTTGGCATTGTCGCCGTTCGGCACGATCTTGAGCCGCAACCGCGAGGAATTATTTTTCAGCACCGTCGCCAGCCTGGCGGCGAAGCGCGCCTCGGGGCCGTTGGTATCGCCGACCGCAAATACCAGTGTCTCGGAATTGCGCAGCAGGGTCCGGCCACCCAACACCACGGCGGCAGTCAGGACCAGCGTGAGGATGGAAAACAGCAGGATCTGGGCCCGGTTGCTCTTGACCGTCCGCGAACGGCGACGCGGCATTTTCGGATGTGGCGTTGGGGCTTCAGCACTCATGACTGGTACCCAGAGGGTCAGGGACGCATCGCCGCCGAACTGGCGCCGGAGGCCCGTCCGAATGAATTCGTAAATACCTAGAAAAGAACGATAATTTGCCTGCCGGGCAATGATAGCCCGCCCCTATGGGATTGCAAACCGCGCTGGCCGGTAACCTTACCCATCCAGGTCCGCTGCGCGCCGTTGCCGCAGTATCGCAGTTCCGCCACACCGTGCGATTTTCAGACTACCCACAGGTGCATTCCGGCCCGGGAGATGTCATAAATAAAGGCAACGTTCGCATAGTCCGGGTTTAAAAAAACATTGCGCTGACAGCCTAGGCCCCGGTTTTTCGCCACCCCGTCAGTCCCAGCAAAGGGCGTCAGCTTTGTTGTTTCCTTCGATGTCGTCCTCGGTCCCGGTAGGTGCGCTGGTAGGATGGATGCTGCTTCTGACCGTGAAGCACATCATTGCCGACTTCATGCTGCAAACTTCCTGGATGGCGATCGGCAAGGATCAGAAGACCGGCTGGGCCATGCCACTATTGGCGCATTGCCTCGTGCACCTGGCGGTGTCGCTGGTGTTGATCCTGATCGTCGCGCCGCGCTTCTGGTTCGTCGCCTTTATCGATTTCTTCATTCACCTCATCATCGACCGTCTCAAGGGGATCATCGCGTCCCGCTACGGCGTGACGATGGAGAACGAGCATCCGTGGTTCTGGACGCTGATCGGCGTCGACCAGGCGCTGCACCACCTCACCGGTTTCGGCCTGGCGATCTTCATGGCGGCGAACTGATCCCGCATTGGCGCTATCGCGCTCCTGGATTCAATCATCCTCCGGCTTCGGAAAATGCCGCCTCCGCCTCCGCTTCGGCTACGAATCATGTGTCGATTCCGCTGCAGTCGTGATTGGAAAGCCCCCCGGAACACTACTGGCGCGCTTGGTTAACCCTTCATTAGAGAATTGCGCGGCATCTTCCGCAAAGGGAGAACCGCAATGTTTTCAAGCCGCGACGCCTTCGAGAATGATTTCTGTCCGGTCCGGGACGAGCTCTTGGGCGAGATGTACCGCGCCAATGCGCACGGCCTGCCGCTGCTGGTCGACAGCGTTTCGTCCGACGTCCGTGCCATGCTGGCGCTGTTCTGCTACCGCCGCAGCCATCTGCACGCGCTGGCCCTGGCCATCGCCGCGAGCTGCACCGAACGCGAGCTGATCCATTTCGGTGGCCGGGTCGGTTCCACGCTCTATGCACTGTCGCGCGAACCCGCCGCGCGTTCCGCCTCGTCGTCCTCCCAGAACGGCCGCAAGCCGATCACCCTTTCGACCAAGCCGCTTTCGACCTTCAAGCCGATCGATGATGAGATCGACGAAGATGTTGCGGAAGCCGTGACGGCGTAACTCAGTTCAGCGTAGCCCGGGTGAAGCGCAGCGTAACCCGGGGGGCCCTCTCGCAATCGGCCAAAGCTGTCCCCGGATTTCGCTTCGCTACATCCGGGCTACTCACTCCATCCGGTCGACGTCACGCCAGCACCGGCAATCCGTGCCGCTTTCGCGCCATCGCGCATTCGACATCGCCGGGCATGCAGGTGCGGCACACCTCGGGCCGCACCGCGTAGACCACGCACGACGTCGCTTCGCCGACCTTGCCTGACAGCGCCGAACAGCGGTCGCCGTCGCAGCGCATGCCCGACAGCCGTTCGTTGACGAACCGTTCCGGGATCAGGTCGAGCGCCGCATCGTCCTCGATGGTGAAACGCGGCCAGTTCCGCGAGTAGTTGCAGCAGGCGCCGCAGGCCTGGCAGGGGCTTTGGTTATCGGCGGCGATTCGGTGCATGTTTCAGCGTTTAGCCCGGAATGACGGCCGCGGCCAGCGACTGATGTCAGGTATCTTTCGGCGCTTCCCACACCAGGCTGCGCCGCCATTTCGCCCGCAGGATGTCGCGCCGTTCAGGATATTTTTCGTCGTGATAGACCGCGTCGACGACGCGGTCGGTCCGGAAACTGCGGAAATCCTTCCGCAGTTCGCACCATGCCGCCAGGATCCGCACCGCCTCGTGATAGCCGACCGCAATCGGCCAGATTGTGCGCTGGCTGTCGCGGCCGTGCTCGTCGCGATAGTTCAGCGTGATCTTCTTGCCGTCATGGATCTGAGACCGTGTCCGCACCATGTCGATGCGGTCGGGCTCCCGGTTCCATGCCCGCCGGGCGCGGCTGGCGGGTTCCAGCACGAATGGCCGCAACCGCTCGGGCACGGTCTCGGCGACTTTCGCCATCAGGTCCTGGGCTGCCCGCGCCAGTGCGGGATCGGCATGGCCGACCACCCATTGCGCACCGAGAACACAGGCCTCGATCTCATCCGGCGTGAGCATCAGGGGCGGCAGGTCAAATCCCTTTTCCAGGATGTAGCCGACGCCTGCTTCGCCGCGGATCGGCACGCGCTGTTCGATCAGGGTCGTTATATCGCGGTAGATGGTTCGCTTCGATGTCTCCAGCTCGGCCGCGATCGCGTCTGCCGTCAAAGGTTTTCGGGTGCGCCGGAGCACCTGAATGATCTGGAATAGCCGGTCGGCCCGTCTCATGGCTCGTCTCTTTTTTCAAAGGCATCTACCCGATGCTGACAGCATGTTGGCAGCAGGGGGTCGGTATATCGGGACAACACCTCAAGTGAAGGGAACTTGTCCATGACGATTTTCAGCGAATTCGGCACCCTGGGAAGCCGCGGACCTCTGGTAAATGCCCAAGGCTTTGCATTGGAACAGCTCGTTTCCATCCACTGCGTCACGTCAGACCTGCGCTGGGCGATGGTTGAGCTGGCGTGGCGCTCGCTCACGGCCATGTGCGCGCTGGGACGAGCGCAACTGGTGTCGTGGATGCGCAGGCACCGTACGCCGCGGGGGGAGGCAGGTCACGGCCGGCAGTGCTGCTGCTGACACCATGGTGGCAGCAGGGGGGCGCTAGCCTTTAGGCACGTTTTGAGATCGGGAGACCAGCATGATTGTCCTTTACGGCTTCGGCGCCGGTTTCGGCCTGCCGGAGATCAGCCCCTTTGTGACCAAGACCGAGGTCCAGTTGAAGATGGCGGGCCTCGCCTATCGCAAGGAAAAAGCAAAGCCGCCGGCCTCGCCGAAGGGGCAGTTGCCCTACATCGTCGACGACGCCGAGACGATCGCCGATTCCACCTTCATCCGCGCGCATCTGGAAGCCAAATACGGTTTCGATTTCGACGCGCCGCTCAGCCTGCAGGCGCGTGCGCAGGCCTGGGCCTTCGAGCGGATGATCGAGCATCACGTCTATTGGGCGCTGGTCGGCGCGCGCTGGGTCGATGGCGACAATTTCGCCAAGGGACCGGCGCATTTCTTCGACAGTGCGCCAATGCACTTGCGTGAAAAAATGCGCGAGGATGCGCAGTTTCGCGTCGCCGAGAACTATTTGCTGAGCGGCCTCGGCCGCCACGCGCCGGACGAGGATATCGATCTTGCGGTTCGCTCGCTGTTTGCGCTGTCGGTCCAGCTTGGCGACAAGCCCTTCCTGATGGGCGAAACACCGTGCGGCATGGACGCCACCGCATTCGGCGCGCTCGCCGGAATTTTGACGCCGTTCTTCGAATCGGCGCTGCGGCAGCGCACCGAGCAGTTCGCCAACCTCACCGCCTATGTCGACCGCATGATGCTGCTGTATTACCCGGAATTCGCCTGGGCGCCGGTGCAGCAGGAGCAAGCCGCCTAGGTGTGATCCGCCGCGGCTGGCTGGCCCTTCAAGGCAGCCAGTTCGGCCTCCAGTTCAGCGATGCGGGCATCGCGCACAGCTAGTGCCTGCGCGACGTCGGCGGCATCGAATTTCTGCGGTATATGCTGCGGGCAGTTGGTGTCCCACGCCGCGATCTTGAACAGGATGACCTGCTCGGGCCGCGCCTTGTAGCTCTGCGGCATCAGCGCCTTCGTCAAGGCTTCATCGTCCTCCACCACGCGCGCCTCGCCCCAGATCTTCACGCGCCGGCGATGCGCATAGTCCATCACGAAAATATGGGCTCTTGGATTCTCCGACAGATTGCCTTGCGTGATGTACTGCCGGTTGCCGCTGTAATCGGCAAACGCGATCGTGTTCTTGTCGAGCACTTTGACAAAGCCCTTCGGCCCGCCGCGGTGCTGGATATAGGGCTGCCCGTCCGCGGACGCGGTCGACAGATAGAAGCTGTTGGTCTCGGCCAGGAAGCCCGCCAGGTTTTCGTCGATCTCGGTGCGCCAGCCGCCGCGCGCCTCGACATTGGCATAAGCGTCGCGCGAGCCCTTGCGGGTCTGGATCGCCTTCACCGCCGGGGTGAACGCGACGTCGCTGGAATAGGTGTGAACGTCAGACATCTGAGCCTCCACGTGGAGCGCCAACACGGTCGTCCTTCGCCCCTAAAATGGACGTTTCGGCAATATAAACAATCTCGGGAATTGACACTTCACTATTGCTGGATATGCAATAGTTGGATGGACCGGCTCGATGCCATGCAGGCCTTTGTCGCGGTGGCCGACTTGCGGGGTTTTGCCCCCGCAGCGCGCAAGCTCGGCCTGTCGCCGTCCGCCGTCACCCGGCTGATTGCGGCGCTGGAGGATCGCCTCGGCGCGCGCTTACTGCAGCGGACCACGCGGCAGGTGACGCTGACCGACGCCGGCTCGCGCTATCTGGAGCGGGCGCGGCGGATCCTGTCTGACATCGAGGAAGCCGAGGGCGCGGTCGAGGGGGAACGGACGCGGCCGGAAGGGCAACTCGTCATCTCGGCCCCGGTCGGCTTCGGCCGGCTGCATGTCAGCAGCATCGTATCAGCTTACCTGAAGCGGTATCCGGAGGTGAGCGTCGATCTCCGTTTGTCCGACCGCATGGTCAACCTGGTCGAGGACGGTGTCGACCTCGCGGTCCGCATCGGCCATCTGCCCGACTCGACGCTGGTGGCGCGCCATGTCGGCGAGATGCGGCGCATCGTGGTGGCTTCGCATGGATATCTCAAGGCGCACGGCGAGCCGCTGCGGCCAGGCGATATCCCGACGCATGATACCATCCAGTTCGGCGCCATGACGGCGGCGCTCGATTGGCGCTTTGTCGAGGACGGCCGCGAGATCCGCGTCGCCAGCACGCCGCGCTTCGCCACCAACAGCTCGGATGCCGCAATCCAGTATGCGGAAGCGGACGGCGGCCTGACGCGGGTGCTGGCCTATCAGGCCGCTGAATCGCTGAAAGCGCGTCGGCTCCGAATCGTGCTGGCGTCATTCGAACAGCCGGCTCTGCCGATCCACATCGTCTATCCGACCTCGCGGCTGCTGTCCGCCAAGGTGCGCACCTTCGTCGATCTCGTGACCGAGATGGCCGACTGGCATTTTGTCTAGCTCACCGGCTCCTTCTTCGGCACCACGCGGAACGTCGCATTGGCCCGCGCGATCACGACGTCGTCGGCCTTGATCAGGCTTTGCGCGAAGCAGATCGTCTTGCCGGTTTTGACGACTTCGCTCTCGACTGCAAGCCACTGCCCGACCTCAGCCGTGCCGATGAAATCGACCGCGAGACTGATCGTCACCAGCGAGGACACGCCGCCCATCACATGCGCGCAGCTATGGCCCATGGCGTTGTCGGCAAGGGCTGCAATCAATCCGCCATGAATTAGGCCGCGGCCATTGGTGTGCGGTTTGGCAAGACGCAACCCGATGATGATGGCCTTGTCGGTCGTCTTCGAATACAGCGGCTCCCAGGGATCGGTGAGCGGGCTCCTGTGGGTGCGAGGTTCGAAGCCTGCGGGAATGTCGGTAGTGGTCATGTGCGGCTCGCGTCATGATGTTTGTCATCATTGAACGCAACGCGCGTGTCGAAGTCACCACCTACAAAGTTTTAAACGGTATTACGACGGGTGTTTGAAATGGCATGAAGATAGAGCGCCAAGCGGCAGAATTCGTAGGGTGGGCAAAGCGAAGCGTGCCCACCATCTTGCGCGACACTTGGCGGTGGGCACGCTGCGCTTTGCCCACCCTACGGCCTACGGCTCCAACATCTTAAAACGGCAACCCCACATAATTCTCCGACAGCGATGCCGATGCCGCCTTCGAGTTGACGACATAATCCAGCTCGGCGAGCTGGATGCGCGCGCCGAATTCGCCCTCGTCGGGGAATTGGTGCAGCATCGAGGTCATCCACCAGGAGAAGCGCACCGCCTTCCAGACCCGCGCCAGCGCCTTGGCGGAATAGCCGTCGATGCCGGCCGAGGATTTCTCGTCGTAAAATTCGCGCAACGCCTGCGAGAGGTAATGCACGTCGCTGGCGGCGAGGTTCAGTCCCTTGGCGCCGGTCGGCGGCACGATGTGGGAGGCGTCGCCGGCCAGAAACATCCGCCCGAAGCGCATCGGCTCGGCGACGAAGCTGCGCAAGGGCGCGATGCTCTTTTCGATCGAGGGGCCGGTGACGAGCTCGTCAGCCGCCTTCTGGTCGATCCGGCGCTTCAGCTCGTCCCAGAAGCGCTCATCGGGCCACTGGTCGATATGATCGTCGAGCGGACATTGCACGTAGTAACGGCTGCGGCGCATCGAGCGCATGGTGCAGAGCGCAAACCCGCGCGCATGGTTCGAGTAGATCAGCTCGGGGCTGACCGGCGGGGTCTCCGACAGGATGCCGAGCCAGCCGAACGGATAGATCCGCTCATAGGTCTGGATCGCCGACGGTTTCACGCTGGCGCGGCTGACGCCGTGAAAGCCGTCGCAACCGGCGATGAAGTCGCATTCGATCTCGTGGGTGGCGCCGTCCTTGACGTAGCCGACGCGAGGGCGGTCGGTGTCGAAATCGAGCGGCTTGACGTCGGCGGCCTGATAGACCGTGGTGAGACCCGCCGCCTTGCGGGCGTTCATCAGGTCGAGCGTCACCTCGGTCTGGCCGTAGATCATGACGGTCCTGCCGGTGGCGCCGTGCATGTCGATGCGGTGGCGGGCGCCGCCGAACGCCAGTTCGACGCCATGGTGAACCAGCCCCTCGCGATGGGCGCGCGCGCCGGCGCCGACCTCGTCGAGCAGCGCCACCGTGCCTTCCTCGAGCAGGCCGGCACGGATGCGGCCGAGCACATATTCCGGCGTCTGGCGTTCGAGAATGATGTTTTCGATCCCGTAAAGGTGTAATAGTTGCCCAAGCAACAATCCTGCCGGACCTGCACCTATGATTGCGACTTTTGTCCTCAAGACCGGCTCTCCGATTGCTGTAGTCTACAGGTCCGCCGAACCGCGGACCCGCCGTGATGATTATATCATATAACAGTTTTGGCAAAGGACGTCGGTGCAAAAACTGGGATGGGTATTCGCCGCAGCGCACAAACAGGTGCGGCTGAACGTCCGTTTTGAAAATGCGCACCCGCCTTGAAAAATCGGGCGCGTTAGATAACATGTTAACTAACGGGGCCGGGCAAACAGGCCTGTCATGAGACTGCCAAAGAAACTGCCAAGGAAACTGCGAGGGGAGAGAATGTCCATGAGAAAAGCGTTGTTGGCGCTGCTGCTTGCGGCCGGTGTGACGCCTGCGCTGGCGCAGGAAAAAACCTTCGAGCTGAAACTGTCGCACTGGGTGCCGGCATCGCACCCGCTGCAGAAGGCGCTGGAGGACTGGGGCTCTGCGGTCGAAAAGGAATCCGGCGGCACCATCAAGTACAAGGTCTATCCCGCCCAGCAGCTCGGCAAGGCGTTCGATCATTACGACATGGCGCGCGACGGCATCGCCGACATCACCTACGTCAACCCAGGCTACCAGCCGGGCCGGTTCCCGCTGATCGGCGCCGGCGAATTGCCGTTCCTGATGTCGGACGCCAAGGGCGGCTCTATGGCGCTCGACGCCTGGTACCGCAAATATGCCGAGAAGGAGATGAAGGACGTCAAGTTCTGCCTCGCCTTCATCCATTCGCCGTCGACGTTCCACTCCCGCACCAAGAAGATCGTCACGCCCGAGGACATCAAGGGCATGAAGATCCGGCCTGCCCACGCCACCATGGCGAATTTCGTTACCCAGCTCGGCGGCGCCACCGTGCAATCCTCGGCGCCCGAGGTCCGCGACATCATCGAGCGCGGCGTCGCCGACGCCGTCACCTTCCCGTGGGGATCGGTGGTGCTGTTCGGCATCGACAAGGTGACGAAGTATCACATCGAAGCGCCGATCTACGTCACGACCTTCGCCTTCGTGATGAACAAGGACAAGTACAACCAGATGTCCGAGAAGCAGAAGAAGGCGATCGACAACAATTGCAACACCGAAGCCGCGGGGCGCGTTGGCGAGCCCTGGGGCAAGTACGAGGACGCCGGCATCGAGAAGATCAAGGCGATGTCGGACCATGAGGTCTACAAGCTGACGCCGGAGCAGACCGCGGCATGGAAGAAGGCGGCCGAGCCGCTGGTCAAGACCTGGGGCGAGGGCGTCAAGAAGAGCGGCGGCGATCCGGATGCGGCGCTGACCGAGCTCAAGGCCTCGCTCACCAAGTACAACGCGCTGGCGCAGTAAGACCTGACATCAGCCAGGACGGCGGCAGCATCTGCCGCCGCCATCTTCCCGCCATCGCCAGCCGTTCGGAGCGCCCATGAATCGCGCGCATATGGATCGCTTTATCGACACCATCGAATGGATCGCCGCCGCCTTCGTCGGCATTGTCGCGATCAACATCTTCATCGCCGTCATCCTGCGTAACACGCTGAACTATGCGATTCCCGACTCGTTCGACATCGGCCGCATGCTGCTCGGCATCCTGATCTTCTGGGGGATCGCCGCCACCAGCTATCGCGGCGGCCACATCACCGTCGATCTGGTGTGGGCCAATGTCGGCCCGAAATATCAGCGCATGATCGACGTGTTCGCCACGCTGGTGCTGCTGTTCGTCGTCACTGTGCAGACCTATACGCTGTTCGACAAGGTGCGCGGCACCTATAACGACAACGTCCTGACCTTCGAGATGCACATGCCGACCTGGCCGTTCTTCGCGGTTGCCTGGGCCGGCGATGCCGCCGCGGTGCTGCTGATTGCGATCCGAACCTACCGGCTGGTATTCCACCCCGAGGATATCCACGATGCCAAAGTCAAGCCGGTGGAGTAGGTGACATGAGCACCGATGCCGTCGCCGTCCTCGGATTCGTTTCGCTGTTTGCGCTGATGCTGCTCCGTGTGCCGGTCGGCATGGCGATGGGCCTCGTCGGCGTCTGCGGCTTCGGTTATCTGGTCGGCTTCACGCCGGCGCTGAAACTGGTCGGCCAGACCTCGATGCGCACGGTGACCGACTACACCTTCGGCGTGATCCCGATGTTCCTGCTGATGGGAGCGTTCGTCAGCAATTCCGGCATGAGCCGCGAACTGTTCCGCGCCGCCAACGGCTTTGTCGGCCATCTGCGCGGCGGGCTTGGCATCGCAACCGTCGGCGCCTGCGGCGGCTTTGCCGCGATCTGCGGTTCGTCGGTCGCCACCGCGGCGACGTTTTCCGCGGTGGCCTATCCGGAAATGCGCCGCTTCGGCTATCCGCAATCCTTCGCTACCGGCGTGATCGCGGCCGGCGGCACGCTGGGCGCCATGCTGCCGCCGTCCACCGTGCTCGCCGTCTACGGCATCATCACCGAGCAGGACATCGGAAAGCTGTTCATCGCCGGCATCATTCCGGGCCTGCTCGCGATGACCATGTACATGCTGACGATCGCGCTGATCGGCTGGTTCCGGCCCGGCTTCCTGCCGGTCGGCCCGCAGACTTCATGGCGCGAGCGCTTTGCCGGCGTGCGAAGCATCTGGGCGCCGGTGCTGCTGTTCATCTTTGTCATCGGCGGCCTCTACGGCCTGCCGTTTCTGCCGCGCTTCACCCCGACGGAAGCCGGCGGTGTCGGCGCCACGGGTGCGCTGCTGATTGGCGTGGTCACGGGACGGCTGAACAAGGACAAAATCCTCGACTCGCTGCTGCAGGCGACCCGCACGGCGGCCGCCGTCTTCACCGTACTGATCGGCGCGCTGATCTTCGGCTACTTCCTCACGGTGACGCAGACCCCGCAGAAGGTGACGGAACTGCTCACCGGCCTCGGGCTCGGCCGCTACGGTATCCTCGCGCTGATCATGGTGATGTATCTGGTGCTGGGCTGCCTGATGGATGCGATGGCCATGATCATCCTGACCGTGCCGATCATCTTTCCGGTGATCGTGCATCTCGGCTTCGATCCGATCTGGTTCGGCATCATCATCGTGATGACGGTCGAACTGGGCCTGATCCATCCGCCGGTTGGCATGAACGTCTTCGTCATCAAGAGCGTGGTGAAGGACGTGTCGTTCTCAACCATCTTCCGCGGCGTGCTGCCGTTCGTGGCAACCGACCTCGTCCGCCTGGTGATCCTGATTGCCTTTCCGATCCTGGCGCTGTGGCTGCCGCAACGCATGGCCGGATAGTGTATTGTTCGCCCGATGACCCCGCAGCTTGAAACCAGGTATGTTTTCACCATCACCGCCCGGATCGGCGAGGTGACGTCCGCCGGCGAGATCGGCACCGGCGTGCGCCGGATCATTCCGATAACAGGCGGCGAGGTGAGGGGTGAGAAGGTCAACGGCAAGGTTCGTCCCTTCGGCGCCGATTTCCAGATCATCCGCCCCAACGAGCTGATCGAACTGGAAGCCAAATACGCCTTCGAGACCGACGACGGCGCGGTTGTCTATGTCGAGAACAAGGGCCTGCGCTTCGGCCCGGTCGAGCTGTTGCAGAAACTCAAGCGCGGCGAGCCGGTCGATCCAAAACTGATCTATTTCCGCACCGTGCCGAAATTCGAGACGGGCAGTGAAAAGTATCGCTGGCTGATGGAAAACCTCTTCATCGCCTCCGCCGCCCGCCACGCCGACCGGGTCGTCATCGACGTGCACCAGGTGTTGTGAGACGGGGCGGGGTGATTTCTCCACTCGGCCAGTGTCGTAGATTCCATGGGGCGGTGAGCGTGCCCTCTCCGGTAGGTTTGGGTTTCCACACTCGAACCATCGGAGAGTCAGATGCAAGCATCGACCGTAGACACGCCCACCGCCGCACAGTTTGGCACGAT
>NZ_JBWBWM010000086.1:0-12711 GCF_056174665.1 Bradyrhizobium sp. WYCCWR15520 | reverse complement strand
GCTGAAAAGGCGTTCCGCATGCTCATCTTCGCCGCGCATCCCGATCCTCAGTCGAAAGGAATCAACCACATGCACAGAATCACACTCCGATCGCCTCGCAAAACGACTTTTTCAGCAGCCTGCTAGTGCTTCTGTTGGACATCAGGGCATTTATGGAGAAATGAAGTGCGAAATGATAATCGTAGTCCCGATCGCGGGATAGGTACTGGTCTGCTTGCGGGTATGGGTGCAGCGGCTTTGGTAGCTGCCTTCGTTATATTTATATGGGCTCCGTGGAACAGCTCCCGCCTCGCCGATAAATCCGCTCCAGGCACTACGGTTGGCTCCTCAACGAGCCGACCCGCGACTCCCACTACTGCACCTTCTCCTGCGGCTCCAGCTAATCCATCGCGCTGAGGCTGGTAAGGGTTCGCCTATCGGGAGAAAATGAATTCTCAGGCAGGGCCTGCGCGTCCTTCGCCGCCTGCCCGAGCTGGGACAGCATCCACTCGCAGAAATAGCCGCGTTCGGGCTTGTCCTCGCCTTCCTGCACAAGCGGGACGCTCGTCCGGCTATGGGGAACGCCGTTGCTATCGAAAACGACCAGGTTCGCCAGCGCGTCGTGAAAAACATGGGTGACGATCGCGGCGAGCGGCTTTCGCCCGTCAATGTGCGTAAAGCCGTAGTCGCCGGTAAGGCGGGAAGGCGTGAACCACACAACGCGGGCCGACAGTCGGAAGAATCTTAGTCATGGAAGCATCCCGTTTGATGAAAGTTTCGGATGCTTCGGACCTACAGCGGCGCCGGAAATGATTTGGAACGATTGCTCCGCGCACGCTGATTATGGGGACGTCCCTCCCCAGGGGGACAACACTCACAAACTCAAACGGTCTCGGACGACGACCAGCGACCCGGGACCGCTGGCGGCTCTGGCGCGAGTCTAGTCCCCCGCTGCCAGGGCCGTTTTTCAGTGTGGGCAATTTATTATTCGCCGCGGTCAGCCATGCGGCTTTACTGCACTCCAAGCTCCTTGATTGCCAGGGCCGAAATATCGGCAGGATCACGCACGCCAGTTTGCCCGATCTCGATTATCTTCTTGGCGATCATCTCGGCTATCGGGTCGTTCCGGTCAGCGAGGACGCTGCGCTGCAATGCGTTCAGCGGCGCGCAAGGCGTGGCCAGCGGTGGAAGCACAGTCCGCCATCTGCTTGAGATGCAGCGGCGGATTAGCAGGAGCCTGTCATCACTGCGCAAGCGCCATGGCGCTTGTCGCGGGCCGCGCTTTGCGCAGACCCGCTAGCGTACGGTTGCGTCGGAAAGGGTCTTTTTTCGATTCAGGGCATCGATGCGCCTCGCTTCGGCGACGTCGGAAATTGCACCCTTTAGATCGCCCATGCGGTGCAAGACAATCCCGCGATCAACATAGCAATCCGAACAAGCAGGATCCTTCTGGATCGCTAAATCGAAATTGGCCAGCGCAATGTATAGATCCCCATTGTGATATGCCGATACGGCCCGTTCTCGATAATAATTGACGTCTTTGGGCCCCGACTCGCGGGCCGGGGTGACATCTCTTGCAGCAGGAGCACTGCCGATCGTTACCGCAGGTGAAATGCTGACCAGCCTGGCCGGCTCTTTGAGGTCCTGCGAGTTCACGTCGAGCTTGATGCCGGCTGCGGCATCTCTAGGCTTGTCGACTACGTTCGTTCGCTCCTGTGAGGATAGCTCGGTCGATCTGACGGCAGCCGTCTGCGCTGGCTCGCGCCTGGGCGCCCCGTTATTTTCAGTTGGCAACAACGGCATCGGCCCACAACTAGCTGTGGCGACACCAAATTCTCTCTATGCGCTATTGAACCTCTGACCCGCGCGTTGGGAAACTCAGTACACATTGTAACTTAACAAGCGAGGAAACGGACAATGTCGTGACTTACGCGCTTTGCCACGATCCGCCGCCGCTCGACCTCCGCCGGCCGCGGTATCGTTCGCGCTCCGGCTCCGGCCCTTCATGCTCCGGTTGATCGTAATGGATGCACATCAGGCCGAAGGCCTCCGCGCCGTTCGAACTCCAAGCGTGGTTCGGCCCGAGCCAGATATTCCGGTCGATTCTCCTTCCTCCCAAGCTTCGTCCCGGTCTTTCCGGCGAGTCGAAGGCGCGTATCCTATCGCCAATCATGCGAACGTGGTCCTCCATCAACGCCTTGACGCTCGCCCCTGCTTGGGCGGGATTGCTCGACATGCTCGAAACTCCGGTTGAAGGACCCGGCGCAGGGATTGCGGCCGGCTTGTCAGGGATCAGGGATACAGGCGCGAGCTTGATTGCGTATCGAACCGCGCTCTCGATTTCGCCATCGGATGCCGCAGTATCGACCGATGCCGAATAGCCGGCGCCCCATCGAACCGTTATCCGGCCGGCTTCAAGCGCCATCGACAGATTTTCAATCCCGGGCACATCGGCCAAACGCATTTTCAAATCGGCAATCGACATCGGGCGGCCTCGCTGCGTCAAAATCGTTCATGCTCGTTGAGCAAGCGCCCGATTTGTCTAATGCTCAAAGAGGCCGAGCGCCGCTTTCGTAAACTTCTGTGCATATCTTCGGACGGCAGGAAGCCGGTCGCCCCCTTGCAGACGACCGACGACGCTTTGCAACCAATCCCGCCGCTCAGTGTTTCCAAACCTCATGCTTCTCACGGGCAAGTCGCCTGTTGAGATGGGTTAGGGCCGCTTACTGGCGTTCGCGGTCGCGCTCACGTCGTGATGCATCAAGGAAGTATTCAAATGAAGATTGCGATCGTATGTGCCACAGCGTTGTTATTGTCCGGCGCGAGCGTCTATGCGCAGGGAAATCCGTCAGGCCGTGGCTCGGTTACTGGAGATCCGGCTGCCAGCTCCGCGAATCCAAATGCAGAACCGGCGCCTAGAGGCAGGTCCACTACTAATCCCAGCGGCAGTGGCACCTCTACCTCGGGAGGCCGGGACGATAATGCAGACCAAGGCCGAGACACGATGCCAGAACCCGCCAAGCAACCTACGCCGCAAGCCCAGCAAAAGGGATTGCCGAAGTAGTTTATCCGGGCTGAAAGGCACGGTTTCAGATCATCACCCCTTGCGCACTTTCAGGCGCGGTCGCGCGGCGCGCCCAGGTATCGACCGGACGGTCAGCAGACCACGGGCCAGGGACTGGCGCCCCCAAATAAAACTCGAGTCGCTCACCTCCGGAGAGCTGCGGCAAGAAAATTTATTCCCCGGCGCATGTTTCGAGAGCCGCACTCAGGACTAAGTCTCAACTTTCACAAGGCCCGCAACGTCCGCAACCTTGCCGTAGCAACAAGATCCGAGGCCGCGTACTTACGATGGCATGTTCAACTCATGCGATTGTTAGGCCCATGCTATGAGCCACGAACGAACGAACCGGTTCGACAAACTTCTACAAGTTCCGGGCACCAGAATGCCTTCTTCGCTATCGAGGCTGCCGCGGATCGTCGTCTTCAGTCGAAGTCAGAGTATATCAGACATAGCGTAATTGACCGGCTTCGGGCGGATGGCACTTGACGGCAGGAGCCGCCTTATGTCCCGCTCACAGGCCAACCAACCATAAACAAGCAGGCTGAACCATGGCAGCTGAAAATACAGCGCAACAACAGCGCGGGAGGCCCTTCGAGAAGGGGTTATCCGGCAACCCGAATGGACGCCCGAAGGGCTCGCGCAATGCCACAACGCTGGCGCTGGAAGCCCTTCTGGATGGGCAGGCGAATGCACTGACCCAGAAGGCAGTCGACTTGGCGCTGGGCGGCGACATGGCGGCGCTTCGCCTTTGCCTCGATAGGATCTTGCCGCCTCGCAAGGATCGACCTGTGAGTTTCACCTTGCCGACGATCAATAGCCCCCAGGATGCCGCGGCTATCGTCTCGTCAGTGCTCGCGGCTGTAGCTGCCGGCGAGATCACACCGGCGGACGCCGCTGAGGTCGGCAAGCTAATCGATAGCTACGTGAAGGCATATGAGACCGCCGAACTTGCCGAGCGACTGGAGCGGCTGGAAAGGATAAGCAGTCAATGACAAGCATCGCTGGGCGGATTGCAAGGCTCGAACAATATCGCCGACCGCGCTCTTCCTATGTGCTGCATCTCAGCAAGCCGCCGACGCTTGAAGAATTGACCGGGATAGAGGGGGCCAAGTCCGAAGGGCGCCGCTTTGCCCTCCTTCCGCGCACCAGCGACAGCGTGGAAGAATGGCTAGCGAATTATGCTCCTCGGGAGACCCTGCAATGATTGCTCGCAACGTCGAATCCCGGATTGTTAAGCTGGAAGCCCGCAGTGCTCGGCCAGATGAAATGCTAGTGGTGTGGCGCAAGCCGGACGGGGACGTTGCCGCAGCGTTGGAGGGCGTGACATTCGCCCAAGGCGATAAGGTGATCTGCGCGGAATGGTTTGATCACGGTCCCCCTCCGGCGCCGCGCTGGTACGGCGATCAGCTGAGAAGGGCTATGACACCTGCAGAGTATGAGCAGATCCACCGTACCATCGATCGCGTCGCCGGTAACCACCAAGCCAAGCGAGATCCTGGCTTCGCGCCGTTCCCCAGTATCACCGAGGAGCGCATGAAGAGGATGACGGATAACGAATTGACCCATGCCATTCTCGGGGTCCGGACATGAAATCACTGGTTCGGCGCATTTCACTGTTGGAGCACCAACCTGGCAAGCCGCTCGTTTACTGATGTGCGGGCTCGAAACGCGAATAGAACGATTGGAAGCCGCTGCGCGTCGGAGACCTCGACCGGGAATTTCTGCAGAACGTCGGAAGGCTTTGACGGATCGCGCCGTGCTTCACGGGGATCCGGACGCGCTCCAGGAGACTTCCTTATATCGGCCAGACAAGATCACTGCCAGCAAGGAGCAGCGCGCCGCAGCCGTTGCCGCCGGTCTGAGGGCTGACATATGAACCGAATGCGGCGCAGAACCAGGCGGAGTCTCATGACCAACGACGAACTGATCGAAGCGTTAGATCCTTCCGGACTCACGGATGCAGATTGGGCCGAGATCAACAAGCTGCGCCGAGCCCGCGAAACTGGTCACGATGGGGTGAGCCATCCCGTGAATCCCCAGGGGCACGTGAACATATTCACAGCCCATTTCGCTCGTCCGGACAGATGCGCCAGTGCAGCTTTTGCACCGTAACCGTATCTAGCTAAAAGCCGCCGCTGGGTCCAAAGTTGAGCTGCCCACTCCGTTCCTCAGTTGTTTCATCAAGGCGCTTCCTGACCCAGCGCGGGCCATACGTGCGTTTTGATAGCTGGCCGCTATACAACACCTAGCCTTCACGCAAACGACTCTCAGCGAGTCCGCTAAAGCGCTTGAGAAGCATCTTCTTCGGCGGCGATAGTTTCGTATGTAAAAATCGCGTCACGCAGCGCGAGCCAGGCATGGCAGACGGCCATAACCGCAGTCGCTCGTCGGAGCGAGAGCTTGCCTTCAGCTGCCAGGGCTTGGCATTCGCTGAGGCATGCCTTGCAGTCTTCGAGAGAGATCATAATCAATCCTCCAGCCTGCGTTGAAGTCGGATCGCGAGGCTCTGAAGCCTGTCATGTGGTTTCCTATGGTGATGAATAGGGAACGCGCTACGCAACCTGCACGCCAAATCGACAAAGTGATTCTACCACAACGGGCCAGAAATCGGTCACGACAGGGTGAGCTATCCCATCAATCCCCAGGGCATGTGAACGTATTCACAGCCGCTTGCACGCTTCCGGCACAGGATGCCGGGCGCGGAGGGACACGCAATGCCCCAACAAAGTGAGAAGCGCATACCCACGTGGCTCACGATCGACCTGCTGGTGATCGTCGTATCCCTGGTGATAATCGGGATCGGGATCTGGATTGCACCGTGGTGACGAACCTTAACCGCCCCATCCTGACTCAGCGCGAGTCACCAGTGCGTTTTACTGGCTGGCGGCTAACACACCTAGCCCGAACGCAAACGCTCATCGGTGAGCCTTTCTGAGTCATTGAGAGCCACGTCACTCTCTCGTGAACGAAGTCGCGCTACATGAAGCAATCCTGAAACAATCCAGGCTCAGCCTTCTTCGTGCAACACGAGGGGACACCCAAATTGAACCGGCTCGCGCGCGCCAGCTTCTGTCATCGCGAGGATCACGATCGGATCACGGCTCGTAGCTGATTGTCCGACCCCCGGGGGGGTGGACCGAGGGATGCCCATGACCAGGCAAACCTACACGGTTAAGGCGCGAAATTGCGAGTACCGCGCCGCGAAGCCGACGCTCGAATCCGCCTTAGCCATTGCGCGCGAAAAGGTCTGGCCAATCGCGCCCGACGAAAGGGTGCAGGTCTATCGCGGCAAGGAACTTGTCGGCGAGATCACGAGCGATGTCAGAGAAGGTGGCACCTCCAGAAGGGCGGCCTAGAAAAAAATCGCGCAGGTGAGCCGAACGCCCCATTACGCGTCACAAAAGATGGCATAGCGCTTGCTACTTGTTCCCTGCCGGAATTTCAGTGTCCGACCTCGGGAATGCCAACGCCGCACCAGCAATCATTGCCGCTGGGCGGCGTTTCCGTTTGGAACGCGGCTTGCCTCGTCACGTTGAACCGCGTCGGTCGCCGACCTCACCCGAGGAGCAAGCGACAGGCTGTGGCCGTTCGGTGGATAGCCCACCGGCGGCCCCAAGCGGTCATTCAGCCTCGATCAGCTTGGCCTGGTCAGCACGCAATGCATTCTCGATCGTCTCCAGCACAGGCCCCAGCTCGGCGCCGTTCGCGTTGTGCTTGATGAATTGGAACATGACCGGCCGGGCGTAACTTGAATCAGGTCGGCCGCACCAGCATTTCACCAAGCGGTCGGCAGGGGTCGCCGCTGGATAGCCCCCTCCGGCGGCCCCACTCACTCCGCCTCGATCATCTTGGCCTGGTCGGCCCGCAACGCATCCTCGATGGTCTGCAACACCGGTCCAAGCTCGGCGCCGTTGGCGTTCTGCTTGATGAGATCAATCACCCTGCGGAGGATCTGCCACTCATCGGCATCGAGGTTGCCCGGCGTTCGCTGTTCAACGCTGATGAAGACGTCGCGAGGCAATAGCCCGAAGGCGATCTGCGCCAGCTTGCCTGGATCAGTGACAGCCAGGCGTTGCAACACGCTCACCCCGTGCTCCTCCCAGACCACCGCGAGATCGGCCAGGAGGCGCGAGTTCATACCGCATGATTCGAGGTTCCCGTTTGGTCGCTTGAATCACGGCCAAACAGATGCCTTCAACCGGCAAAATCGGACAACCGGAGCTTCCGAGATTACCCCGTAACCGGACATCCGGCAGACGTGCCAAAATCGACGCGAATGACCCACAGCAGACAAGTGGTCCGCGACCGCAATCCTGAAATTCGTTTCGGTGCGATAGTTGGAAGTGCAGTTTCTCCAAGGCCCGGGCCACATGCCGCGACCGACATTCGTCGAGTAGCATCGCCCTAGCAGCGTGGCCGCTTGTAGTACGCGGTCAGCAGCCAGATCAATTCGGCGGGGATTATCTGACAGGCCGTTCCAAGTCACCACGTGTCAATCAGATTTCGCCGGGCTGGTTTGAAACCAAGCGGATGTGCGTAGCACCACCCGTTTTGGCGGCCAGATAATCCTGCGCGGCAGCGATCAGGCCCTGCACCGCCCGGTCATTGTACGCCGGGTGCCTGGAATTCAGGTGCAAGTCCGTTTCCACTACCATGACGTCGGCCGTGCCTGCCGGCGTGATTTCGATGGCAAACGAGACGAAAGATACATGCTGGCACTTGAACGCCATTTTCCTGTCCTCTCTTGCTATGGAGTAGGCGCCGACCGATTAGTGAGTCAGTCTGAACTCCACGACATAGACCGCGGGTAGCAACAGCGACGACGAGCGGAAGCGGTCGACAATGGTGAGGCGAGTTCGACTAGAGGCCATCTTCACCCTACTTCACCACCACGACAGACGCAGGCGCAAGGGCGATCAGGGGCAACGCCAGATCCGAGCGTAGCCAAACGCGCATCGTATTGGGCATCCAGCCCTCGATACCCTTCGGAGGCTGCGCGCCAACCAAGATTACATTGCAAGCATTCTCAGCCGCACAGCGCAGTATCGTCGTAACCGGATCGCCTATTTCAGCCTTCGACAAGCAAGGAATACCAGCTTTCTCAAGTCGACTGCTGACACTGTTCAAGATCGGAAGGGCCAGTTCGTTGATTAGCCGATCATCGATCTCATCCTTCTTGAAGTTCTGGTAACCGCGCAGCCGTGCATCGAGCCGTTTAGTTTGCACGTTGAGGACCACAGCCTCCGTAGCGGCTCGACCTTCGCCGAACGCGGTGATGAAATCCACAATGCGGTTCGTTGACTCGGTACCGTCAACGACCGCGAGAAGACGCAAGCGCTTTGCTGCGTGCGCGCGAGCAACACACCGGGAATGTACTCCGTGGCCAAGCTCTGTCATCGCTCTTATCCTCCAAACTCACGGCAGCAGCTGGAAGGCTGCGGCGGCGACGAGGGTTGGAATGAGCGCGGCGACGGCGAGGCCAGCCGCGCTTATTGTGCCGTCTTCAAAGCTGCCTTTGAGAATCGCGTAGCCCGCCGGGTTCGGCGCGTTGGCGATAACGGTCAGGCCACCTCCCGTCACTGCTCCTGCAACGAGGGAGTATTTGAACTCATCAGAAACGCCATCGACCAAAGAGCCGAGATAAGTCAGGGCAGCGTTGTCAGTGATCGCCGTAAGCAGTGTTGCACCCGTGAACAGGGCTGTTGGTCCCAAGTCGCTTAAAAGCGGCTCCAGCCACCACTTCTGCTGGCCGCCAATCACAACGAGTCCCGCGAGAAAGAATGCGACCAAGAGGCCTTCGCGAAGAATGAGCGGTGACTGAAAGCGCTTGTAGGCTTCGGCAAAGCCCAGGAAGAACATGAACAACGCCAAGAAGACGATCGGATGATGATTAAAGGCGACCACTGCCGCCAAGAATGCCAAGTGCACTCCAGCAATCCAGGCAGGAACATCCAGCACCGCGAGCGAGGCCGACTCCTTCGGAAGGGCGCGCAGGAAATGGTGGAACATAATGGTGACGCCAGCAGCGTTGATGACGACCGCAAGCGCAGCCTTCCATCCGAACGTCTGCAGCATGAATGGAAGATCGAAGTTCCAGCGTTCGGCCACCATCAGGACCGGCGGCGCAGCGTATGGCGTCAATGTTCCGCCTATCGAGACGTTCACGAACAGGACACCGATAGTCGCGTACTTGAATTTGCTTGGTGCCTTCCCGTCGAAATAACGTTCCTTCAGAAGCAAGGCGGTCAGCGTCATTGCCGCTGGCTCGGTAATGAACGAACCCAGCAATGGCCCAATTGAAAGGAGTGTAAAGTAATACGCCGAAGGCGCTGACACCGGGATGAGCAATGATACAAATCGGAGCAGCATGGCTGCCGCATCGATCACCGGCCGGCTCGCAGCAATGACCATGATGACAAAAACAAACGCCGGCTCGGCGAAGTTGCGGCTTTCCAAGTAGGCAAGCGCACCACTGGTGCCGAGCTTTATCGCCATAAAGGCGATGAGAACTGCCGCCCAGAAACCGAACACGACTTCAACTTCAGCGAGCAGATGCCAGATCCCGGCGTGATGAGGTTGTACGTGGGCCAGCCGTTCTATGGAACGTGTCGAAAAGGTGTGAAGCACCGCAAGCGCAAAGATTGCGGCGGCAGCCACAGCGACCCCATCAGGCGCGATGTTCGGCACGGTTCGCTTCCCCACTTTACATCTGGGGTAAGACTGTCCGGCGCTACGTCGGCGAGCAATTCAGAGCAAACCCTCTCGGTACTCCCCGAGGGGGTCCTTCCTAGAGTACAACTACGGATGCCGGGACCTTTACCAGAAGGAGTATGAGGAGATGCAGCTACCGCGGCTGGAGGAAGTCGGCTCCGGGACGCAACTGGTGCATCGAATGTCGCGCTCACACCTTGCGGTCGGCCTTGCCTATCTCGCCAGCTACGTGGTGCTGGACAAGCTAAGCTATATTCATCCGTTTGCGGTATTTGGCATTACACCCTGGAACCCGCAGACTGGATTGAGCTTCGCGCTAATTCTGTTGTTTGGCCGTCAATATCTGCCGTGGCTCTTCGCTGCGCAATTGGTCGCAGACCTGATCGTGCGCCGTCTGCCACTTCCTCCCACCGCCGAGTTTCTCGTCGTGCTCATTACCGGGCTCGGTTACGGCACGGCCGCTCTGTTGCTGACATCGCCCCGCATCAAGTTCGATCTCACCCTGTCGTCCCGTAGTGCCATGCTGTGGCTCATAGGTGTTGCCGTAGCCAGTATCGCGCTCGTTTCGGTTAGCTATGTCCTAGTACTCCTGCTGCATGGCGTTGTTGCGGAGGCCGATCTGGGCCAAGTCTTCGTTCGTGCGTTCGTCGGCGACCTGATCGGCGTGATGGTGTTCACTCCTTTTCTATTGATTGCGTTTACTCGCAGGAAGGTTTCAGCGCTTTCCTGGGAAATGGGCGCGCTCATGTTGATTACCCTCGCCGCCCTGTGGGGCATTTTGAGCCTGAATCAACCATTTCGCTTTCAGCTCTTCTACATATTGTTTCTGCCAATTGTCTGGATCGCAGTGCGATTCGATCTTCCAGGCGCCACCGCAGGGCTAGTCATCACTCAGATCGGCCTTATCGCGTCGATCGAGCTGACGGACCAAAGTACTGGCGACGTTGTCGCTTACCAGGCACTGATGGTGATTTTGGCTATGACCGGCCTCGCTGTCGGAGTCCTCGTCACCGAGCAACGGCGGACACAAAATCAGCTTCGCTTGCACCAGGATGCGCTTCACCGCGCATCGCGCGTTGCAACGATGGGGGAGTTCGCGGCCACCGTCGCTCACGAGATTAACCAGCCGCTGACCGCCGTCGGCAACTATGCGCGACTCGCCAAGCTTGCGGTCGAACGTAGCCCGCCTGACCTGGAAGCAGCAGCAAAAGCTAGTGGGGAGGCAGTTGCTCAGGTCGAACGCGCGGGTGAGGTCGTCAACCGTCTGAGGGACTTCATCAGCATTGGACGGATCGAAACACAATCGGCGGCCGTTAGCACGCTTATCGATGAAGCATTGTCAATCTTCCGGCCCGAATTGGATCGCCGCGGTATCGTTTATGCGACGCAGCTTGAGCGGGATCTTCCTCCGGTGCTGGCTGACGCATTACAGGTCGAGCAGGTGATCCTGAACCTCGTTCGTAACGCGGCGGAGGCCCTGACGAATGCCGGCCGCAATGACGGCAGGATTGTCATTGAAGCTGCGATACGGTCCAAGCAAATGATTACTATTATGGTGATCGACAATGGCCCGGGGCTAGACCCCGATCTTGCGATGCAGCCGATCACGGCGTTTGCGACGACGAAACGCGACGGTTTGGGATTGGGGCTATCGCTTTCGCGTTCGATCATCGAAGCGCACGGTGGACAGTTGCACATTGAAGGTACATCGAGCGGCGTCTGCGCGTCTTTTACGCTACCGATTGATCAAGACCGGAGCGCCAGCTCATGACGATCGCACTGATCGAGGACGATGAGGCGATCTTGCGCTCCCTGAGTATGCTGCTGGAAAGTCGCGGCATCCCTGTGAACCCTTATGCCTCGGCTGAGAGCTTTTTGGCAGCGAGCGCCGCGCTGTCGCCGCAGTGCGTCGTTTCCGATATCCGGATGCCGGGAATGTCTGGCATGGAGCTGCAGCAGGAACTAAAGAAACGCGGCTCCGCCGTACCGGTCATTCTGATCACAGGCCACGGCGATGTCGCGATGGCCGTGCAGGCGATCAAGCAGGGCGCTTTTGATTTCATAGAGAAGCCGTTTAACGACGAACGGCTGATTGAAAGCATTTCACAGGCAATCGAAAGCGGCCATCGCCGGCGCGTTGAGCAGAGCGAGCGAGCGCTGCTCAAAGCTCGCGTCGCCGAACTTTCGCCGCGTCAAATCGAAGTTATGCGACTGGTGGCCGATGGATTTTCGAACAAGGAAATTGCGCACGAGCTCAATCTTAGTCCCCGCACTGTCGAAAATTATCGGGCGTGGATGATGGAAAAAATGGCCGCAAAGAACCTTGCTGATCTTGTTCGCAAGGTGATTGCCCTGGGAGTTGAGGAATAACGTTTGACGATCGGGCAAACCTGCCAGGGTTCCATACACACATACGCGAAATCTGGCCATTGGTGGGGCGCTGACCTTCCATAACGTCCGATCGACAAATTTCTGCTTCTGGCCGATTGTGTGCAAAACTCGATTTTCGCCGATGACCAAAATTCTGCGGGCCGTGGGCGCGACTTTCGTGTACAAGATGTGAGGGACCTCACGCACGCAAAATTCACAGGCGACTTCGGTAACGCGATTGAGGTCATACGAATCAGCGATCGCTCGCTGTTTAGTGTTTTCGCGAAAAAGCTTGAGCCCTGCAACTTTCGACTTTTGCAACAGTATCGGCCCTCAGCCGGACTGCCTTTGAGCGGCGGCAAAGGCCGCTCTCAGAGGAAAACCGGACCTGACGAGATGAGCGGCCGGACCGCCGCTTGTGACCCGGAGCGGACATCTCTCACTTTCACCGCGTTTCCCGCGGCTACACAAAAAAGCCCGTAGTGCGCTCAACCAGCCAGTAGGCCGCTACGATGCCTATGGCGTAGGCGACGGCCACATCCAGCCGGTCAAGGGCTGGCTGTATCCGCACTGGCTGCAATAATTGT
>NZ_JBWBWM010000085.1:0-12878 GCF_056174665.1 Bradyrhizobium sp. WYCCWR15520 | reverse complement strand
GCCGCCGGCTACAACTTCCGCCGCCTCATCCGCTGGCTCAGGCTTTTGCTGCACCTCTTCCTGACCGCACTCTTCTCCGGCGGTCGGCTTAATCCAGCGTGAAATCAATCTTCTTCACGGACGACGACATCATGGCCGCGCTCGGGCACACCACGCTTGCCGAAGCGGAACGATATACTCGCGACGCCGATCGCAAGCGCGGCGGCAAGCGCCGCGGTGACTCAGCTCAATGAACATCGCAAGAACAAACCTTCCCAAACCACACCCGAAAGTTTGGGAAAAGCGGCAAAAAGCGAAGGGAAAATAACGCCGAGACTACCCGCATGGCGCTCCCTAGGGGAATCGAACCCCTTGAGCGGGCCGCCTCCTGACCGCTCGACGAAGGGAGCTAAGCTATTGAAATTGCATCTAAACTTGCGACCTCCTCAACTCATCACAGCGCTTTTTCCTGCGTCCGGCACGTGATAGATCTACCGCATTTCACTGGGGGATATAAGCGTCCGACCTTTTTCGAGTGACGGATGCGAGCGATGCCGGAAACCACCTTACAGAAGATGATAGGCGCGATCACCAATCTTGATCGGCTGAATCAAGCCGTCGCCGAGCGCCTTTACCCGGTTATCGCGAGAGACGGCGACAGCAGCGGACGAGGACACCGATCAGGATCGCAATCAGGACCTGGACATAAAGGAGGTTTTTACCACGGTCGAGACGCCCGCGCGGCCGCAGTTCCGATCTTGTCATGATTTTCCTACCCCAACACGAACTCGAATAACTGGCCGCCGCGCGCTGAGAGGCGAGCGACATCACACGAGCGGCCACCTTGTCCGGTTCAGACGACGATGTCGGAAGTCCGACAATCGGCAACGTCATCAAAAAGCAGGCAGTTACGGTGTTTTCCTCGCCAAGCAAGGCGCTCACCAGATTCGGCGAGCGGCACGCCGATTGCTGGGATCAGGCGCAAACCCGCCGCCGCTGCCGGAGTGCTCGCAGCGGCCCCGTCTCAGGACTGCCCGATGAGCCGCGCTCGATCGATCCCGATTAAGGCACTGATGCCGCTTATGCTCGGAAGTGAACAGTCGGCGAACATCAATGTCGCGCTTGCCGCCGAGTTCACCGAGCCGGCCGGGGATATCGTATCCTTCAAGCAGAAATCCGCACAGAAGGCCGTGTTCGGCGCGAGCCGACAGCTTTATAGCCAGATCACGCAAGGCGGGTCGTGACAAATGATTCTCACGGCCGACGATTCCCACCCGAAGAAATTGGTTGAGAATGGTTTTGCTGTACGTGAAGGCCGACTCACCCACGCTAGCAGCAACCTGGTGCTCTGGAGCAGAACGGCGAAGTTCGTGAACGGCTTCGACACGTTCAGGACGGCATCTATCCTAAAATTACAGATCTGCAACTCCGCCCCGGCGCTCTATGGCGCTGCGGTGGAAGCGATGAAGGCCATCGATGCCTATGAGGGCATGCAACCGAAGCTGGTCGAGGGCGCAACCATCACGCAGGCCTACCAATTCATCAAGACGGTCAATGCCGAGCTCAGCGCCGCCCCGCTTCCGCAACTCGCAGACAGCAAGAGCGTTTCGCGCTGGCTCGTGCCGCAGGAGTTTGTGACCCGATCTTGCGGAACGTCGTGCGGTTGCAGACTGACGCCGATAACCGAGCGACGCGCGCCTAAAGGTCCCGGTAGTCTACTCAATTATTACGCGAGCATGACAATGTGCTCGAACAGTTAAATTGACGCGCATGGATAGCTTTTCACCAGAAATCTGGCAGTCGCTCGGGCTTACGATCGAGCTCGCGAGCGTGACGACCGTGATCCTGCTGATCGTCGGCACGCCGCTCGCGTGGTGGCTAGCACGCTCGAAGAGCCTTTGGACGGAGGCCGTGGCCACGATCATCGCGCTGCCGCTGGTGCTGCCGCCAACAGTACTCGGTTTTTATCTGCTCGCCCTGCTCGGCCCGAACGGCCCGGTCGACCTTCTCGCCTCTCTCTGGGGCGGGCGCACGCTGGCCTTCACCTTTGCGGGGCTCGTGGTTGGATCGGTTTTGTCAGCGCTGCCTTTGGTGGTGGAGCCCATCCGCTCCGCCTTCGCTGCTGTGGGTGACCGGCCGCTGGAGATCGCGGCTACTCTGCGCGCCTCGCCCTTATATGCCTTCTTCACGGTCGCCCTGCCTCTGGCGCGACCGGGTCTTCTGACAGCCGCTGTGCTTGGCTTTGCGCATACGATCAGCACGTTTGGCGTCGTGGTGATGATCGGCGGCAACATTCCTGGGCGCACCAAGGTGCTGTCGGCCTTTCTCTTCGACTTTGTCCAAGAGTCGCGCTGGCGCGAAGCAAGCTGGCTTGCCGGCGCCATGGCGATGTTCGCCGTTGCGGTCGTCCTCACCTTAACCTTGATCGACAAAAACAGCAGGAGGAGCACGTGAGGACAGCCACACCGGGCCGGATTGAAATTGCCTTTAGAGGCAGTATCGCTAGCTTTCCACTCGATACACAATTCAGCGTACCGGCCAAAGGCGTGGCGGCGATTTTCGGCCCGCCAGGCTGCGGAAAGACTGCGGTGGCGCGCTGCATCGCTGGCCTTGAGCGTTTGCCGGCCAGCTTCTGCGCCATCGATGGCGAGGTATGGCAGGACGAGACTACCTTCCGCCCGCCGCATCTGCGTTCCATTGGCTATGTGTCTCAGGAGGCGGGCCTTTTTCCCCATTTGTCGGTCAGGCGCAACCTGCTTTATGGTGCGCCCAAACCCAAACCGATGCCGATCGCGTTTGATGAGGTGGTCGAACTGCTCGACCTAGCGCCGCTACTCGACCGCTCTCCCTCGCATCTCTCCGGCGGGGAGCGGCAGCGCGTCGCCATGGGTCGCGCGCTGTTGTCTCAGCCCAGACTGCTTGTGATGGACGAGCCGCTTGCTGCGCTCCACAACCGCGCCAAACGTGAGATTCTGCCGTTCGTCGAACGCCTGCCCGCGAAGCTCGCGCTGCCGATGATCTACATCGGCCATGACATGGCGGAGATCGAACGCTTTGCCGATTATCTCGTTATGATGGATCGCGGCATGGTGACTGCGGCTGGGCCGCTGCATGTCTTGCAGACCGATCCTGCGCTGCCGCTTGCACCAAGCCGCGAAGCCGCCATCAGCCTTGATGCCGTGGTGAGCGGCTATGATGGACGCTATGGGCTTCTTATTCTCCGCCTCAAAGGTGCGCGCCTGTTGGTTCCGGCGCCGCCGCTTGCACCCGGCGTGCACCAACGGCTGCGCATCGCCGCCTGCGACGTCAGCGTCGCGCGCGAAGCGCCGCGCGCAGGCTCCATCCTCAACGTCTTTCCGGCGCGCATCAGAGCCTGTTTGCCGCTCGGCGCGGCTGAGATCACGCTGGTACTTGCGCTCGGCACCGGGGGCTCGGGCGCAGAGATTTTAGCGCGCATCACGCGTTTCTCCTTTGATTCGCTAGGACTCAAGGATGGAATGGACGTATTCGCCCAGCTCAAGCACATCTCGCTACTCTCGGCCTCTGAACCGCCACTGCAAACCATACCAGCTTCCACGCCAACAGCAGAGCCTGGACAGGCAAGCGCCGCGGCGTGAAACGAGAAGCTCGGCACGAGAGGCGAGCAGCATCATCTTAAGCCTCCACTCTTGTCGTGCCACGCCATGTGCGGTTGAAGACGCCGATATCGGAAGCACGACAAGCCGACCCAGCCATTCGACAGGGCACGCTGGCAGCTATGCGCGTTTGCTGTCGTCAACCAAGGCCGCGCACCATTTTCCTGAACGGCACGCGGATTGCTGGGATAAGGAGCTAAAGAGCCGCGATGGCCAAAGCCATCGCAGCGGCCCCGTCCCAGGAATTTCCGATGACGCTTACCCGATTGATCCTGATCAATTCAATTCTGACGCTGCTTATAATCGGAAATGCAGAAGCGGCAGAGATCGATGTGGCGGTCGCTGCGAACTTCACCATGCCGGCCAAGGAGATGCAGCGTCGTTGAAGCAAAAGACCAGGCGAGGCCCCGTTTAGCTTTGGCGCGAGCGGACAGTTTTACGGCCAGATCACGCAAGGGGCGCCCTTTGAGGTGTTTCTCTCGGCCGAATGCCCGCCCGAGCAAACTGGCCGAGAACCGTCTCGCGGTTCCGCAAAGCCGCTTCACCCATGCGATCGGCAACCTCGTGCTGTGGAGTTCGACTCAGAAGTTCGTGAACGACGCGGAGACTTTCGCAAAACTGTCGATCTACAATCCGGCGGCAGCGTTCTATGGCGCAGCCGCGGAGCACGCTGTGAAAGCGCTCGGCACCTGTGAGTCGACGCAGCCGAAGCTGGTCGCGGGATTCTCGTGTCTTTCTGGGACGGACGCACCCCCCTTCATCTTTGCCGGGCCTGTGGTCGGATCAGTTTTATACGCGCTGTCTTTCGTGGTACAGCCGCTTCCGAACGCCTCCGTGGCCAAGCTGGCTTGCCGTGGGCATGGTGATGTTCGGCCTTGCGGTAATCTTCACCCCAGCCTTGATCGAGAACTGCAGCGCAAGTAGAGCACGTGAGGACAGCCACACCAGACCGGATCGAAATCGCCTTCAGCGATAGGCTCTCTAGCTTTGCGATCGATGCGCAGTTCAGTGTACGGGCCAAAGGTGTGGCGGCGACCTCCAGCACGGCGCGCATGACGCGCCGCTGCCTATACGCTAAGGCTCAACTATGGAATTGACGTATTCGCCCCAGGTCAAAGGCCGTCCCGCTGGTTCACGACCTCTGAACCCTACGGCATCGCGCCATCTACGCCAGCAGTAGATACTGGACAGGCAGGCGCTGCAGGTGAAACGAGCCAGAGGATCAAGCCTATGATCGCCAACCTCGCCGAGATCGATCCCAAGCGCCTTGCGGCAATCCTCTACAGGCCGGAACAAGACGCGGATAGACTGCTCGCCGACTTCACCCAGGATCTCGCGCGGCAAGGCGTGCGCGTCGGCGGCATCGTCCAGCGAAACTTCAAGGGCGCAAACGGCACGAAAACCATGCTAGCGCTCGACGTTGCAACGGGGCGCGAGATTCCGATCTGTCAACCACTCGGCAGCGGCGCCACGTCCTGCAAACTCGATGCTAATGGGCTCGCAGATGCCGCAGTTGTTGTGTCCCGCGCGATCAAGCGGCACGTCGATCTACTCGTAATCAACAAATTCTCTAAGCAAGAGGCGTCCGGCCGGGGCCTGCGCGACGAATTTGCTGATGCCATCATTGCTGGAGTGCCGCTCCTCACCGCCGTCCCCGAAAAATGCCATGCCGCCTGGCGGACATTCACCGGAGATGTCGGCACGACGCTGCGGTGCGAGCGCCAGGTCGTGGAGGGATGGTGACGCGACATCGCCCTGCGCCTGCCGCGCATCCGCGCGCATTGCATCCCGTCAGCGGCTATTTACCCACATCAGATCCGATAGACTGATCACGCGCGGGAGGACATCCACAATTTTGATCCCGAGAACGTGCGCCACGTCATTAACGTCATTGCCGGTTCCCGCGCCACCTCACATCCGCTGTCCTCGTGCGCGTCGTGGGGTCGATCCGTGGCTTGGCGGAACATTGCCGCGGGCGCTGGGTTTCATCTTAATCAATTGCAATCGTTCGGCATCATAACCCGAACAGTTGGCTTGGGGCTAATCGTTCAAAGGCGCGCAACCGGCGGAGCACGGCAACATGCTCGGTTGTTGATGCAGGACGGCAGAACCATTCAAACAATGCTGTTAAGATGCCATCACGACGAGCATCCGATTGTCACATTTCACCCAGTTGAATCGCGATATCATCTGGCATATCGCTTGCTTCGCCTGATGCCGGAATCATCGGTTTCTGCGCGAAGCAATCTTGTGAGGACAATATGCTTGGAATTGGAAGCAAGTTGCCGTCGTTCGAAATCACAGGCGTGAAGCCCGGTTTTCATCTGCACGAGGAAAACGGGCAGAGCGCGTTCGAGACGCTGACGGAAAACAGCTTTCCTGGAAAATGGAAAGTCATCTTCTTCTACCCCAAGGATTTCACCTTCGTCTGCCCAACCGAGATCGCGGAGTTTGCCCGGCTATCGAAGGATTTCGCCGAGCGCGATGCTGTGGTGCTAGGCGGTTCGACCGACAACGAGTTCTGCAAGCTCGCTTGGCGGCGCTCGCACAAGGACCTGCAACATCTGCCAATCTGGCAGTTTGCCGACACTAAGGGCGGGCTGGTCGATGGCCTCGATGTGCGTTCGCCCGACGGCGTCGCTTATCGCTACACATTCGTCGTCGACCCCGACAATACCATCCAGCACGTCTACGCGACCAATCTAAATGTCGGCCGCAGCCCGAAGGACACGCTGCGCGTTCTGGACGCGCTACAGACCGACGAGCTCTGCGCCTGTAACCGCGAGATCGGCGGCGAAACCCTGAAAGTTGCTTGAGGCATCAATGTCGATTGAACAGCTAAAGGACCAGATTCCCGATTTCGCCAAGGACGTGAGACTCAACTTGGCTTCGATCCTGTCGGATGAGACGCTATCACCGCAGAGCAAATACGGGCTGTTGCTCGCCACCGCGATTGCGGTCCGCAATCCCCTGGTGATCGCCGCAATGGAATCTGCGGCCGCCGTCGTGATAACGCCGGCCGCGGTCGCGGCGGCAAAATCCGCGGCCTCCATGATGGCGATGAACAACGTCTACTACCGCTTCGTTCACCTCGCCTCCAATCCGGAATACAAGACGATGCCGGCGCGGCTGCGCATGAACGTGATCGGCAATCCCGGCGTGGACAAAGCCGATTTCGAGCTGTGGTCGCTGGCGGTAAGCGCCATCAACGGCTGCGGCGCCTGCATGGACGCCCATGAGAAGGCGCTGCGGGAAGCCGGCGTCAGCTCGGCGGCCATCCAAACCGCGGTCCGCTTTGCCGCGATCGTGCAGTCGGTTGCGGTTGCGATCGAGGCGGCCGGCATGGGCGTGACCCAGGCGGTGGAGTGATCCTCCGCGCTCATTGCCGAGGGTGTTTTAGAATCCAGATGCGGTTGATACTCCAACAACTTCAGGCGCATTCGGAAAAAAGCGCCCCCTCAGCAATTTCAATAGCTTGGCAGCCCTCTCCAAACGAAAATAGCGCGTCCGGCTGGAGCGCACGTTCGCGGCGCCTACCGCGAGGCGAGGCCTTCCAATAGTGATCAGATCGAAGTTAAGGAGCTCTGCAGCTTCGGTACTTTCGTCGGTATGCAGCTAAGAAGTCTTCGTCTGCGCAGATGCACCGTCCTGACGTATCTTTTGCCTTAGGATCGTGAAGATGCGACGCGAGTGGACGAAGCAGGTTAATCCGTGTGCTTGTGGTCCGCAGGTTCAGAAGGCCGGAAGCGTGCTTCACGAGATGCGCCGCCAACATTATGCCAGCGAGAGCCGACTGAAACGACATCGGCACAACGGCTCTCACCGGCTGCGCTCCGTCCGTCAGGCGCATGACAATCCCTCCGCAGATTGCCCGCTGGTGAAAGCATCGGACGGACTGGCCGACAAACTCTTTAAGGGCTTCGGACGGAATGTTGAACGCTTTGGCGACACGTTCGACGAAACCTACATCCACCGGCCTGTTCGTCTGAAGGAGATCCCGGATCTCCTGTTGGGCCTCCGGCATCTTGAGCTCCTCAGCAATCTTCTCGTCTTCGTCTTTATTTTCCCGTGAGGCAAGTAAAGGCAGGCCAGACATGCCCGGCCGTCATCAAAGCCATGGCGCGACACTCCGAGATCAAGCTCTTGTGTCCAGGCGTTTACGATCCATTTCGGCAACGCCCCCTGCGCGGCAATGCGGTCCGGAGCGTTGTCCAATGCGACAGCAACTCTTTCGAACATCCAATCGTTCCGGTCGCTCACATAGACGTCCCATTTGACACAATGAGCCGACACTTCCAGCGCCGTATCCACGAGCGCGGCACGCGCCAGATCCACTTTTGGTGAACCAACATCACATTGGCCGGCCAGCACGTAGCGCTGTAGATTCGAAAGGTCGACCTCCTCATCGTCCACCAGACGAAGCGATCCTTTAATGCTCGCCGTGCGAGCCAAAGCCCAAATCGCGCCATTGCCGATCGCGCCGAGCCCGACGAGGTGAGTCTCGCCGATATCCGTTCCTTCCAAACCCGGACCGGAGTCAGGGGTACCCTGGGCGTAGGTCAGCATTGACAGGTCGATAAGCTCGTCCGCGTCGCCCTGCTCCAGCTGGTCGGCAAATACCGTCCGAAAGACGTTGGCTGCCGCGAAGCATGACGCAGCTCCCGCGCCAAACGGATTCATCGACTTGCCGGAACCAACCAGACCGCGGCTCGAAAGTTTGGCTCTCCATCCCTCCGAGCCGATGAAGAAGGTCGGACACTTAATGCGCGACGGACTGCTTCCAACGACCACGGAAACCGTGACGGCCTTCCTGGTTTTCGCGAGCTCGATCTCAGGATTGATGGACTTCGCCAGGAACTCCAGGATTGGAACATGATCCTTCGCCTTTGCATCAAGCGGCCGCAGCGCGATCGTCGGATAAAGGCGCGACAACAGCCTGATGATCATATCCAGGCTGGCTCTGCCTTCCCGCGACTGCACGGCTGCGCCGTCGAAAGACACTCCGATCACTTGCGCGGCAAGCCTGTCCTCGAACGCCGACATCTTGAAATTGGTCAGCGCCCGCGACGCTGCCGACGCCGCGCGGTCCATGAAGTTGGCCCTGGCCATCGTTCAATCCTTGATTAAAATCATCCGCGTAACCTGGCCAACCGACAAGGGGCGCCACACTCCAGCCCCGTCAAGCCGGTACGATGCGACGTTCCTGAGATCGAAGGGCACTCGCGCGAAGTCAGGCACGACCAAAGACAAGCACCCCACCGTCGTGGCGATCGCGTACTCGTCGTCCGTGCTGGAATGATAGGCTCGGCCGGGATGACTGTGTATCTGGGCAATGAGCGCAAGCTTCTCCCGGTACAGCCATACATTTATGCGATGCAGCTCTTCAGGTCCTATTACGACGCACACTCCATCGGCAGTACGTATGTGGCGCTGGGCAGGAATGAGCGTCCTATGTACCTGAAAATGGTGCCCCGTCTGACGGCCTACCCAAAGGCCGAGACCTTCATGCCCTTCACAACCCACCTTCCGCAAATGGGCATCGAGTTCATCTACGCAGCCGGGCGGCACCGAGAGGACCGTAACGTCCGCAATCTGATTCATTCCGGTACGGCCAGTAATGAGGGCAGCACGTTCACCGCCGGGATCTGGACCTGCACCTGGTAATGCTCGATCGGCTTTACCCCGTGGTGCCAGATCTTTTCGAGGATAAAAGCCAACGATCCTTCGCCAGAGCTTCGATGCAGCAGCCATGAATCACTCGTGTGAGCGGGATTGTTGTGGTATTCGAAAATGCCGGGAAGACAAATAAATGGCCGATCATCAGGGCTGTTGTACTGAATCATGTTTGTCATTTGCACCCCTCCCTGCTGGGCCAGCGCCAGAATGGTCTCGGGAGTTGCGCCGGGGATTGCCGCACGGCGAAGCATTTGCAGCTGGAGCAATTTGGCGGGTATCGGTTCGCGCATGAAAGGGTCCACGAACCTGACGGAGGGCGGCCGCAGATCGTAATTCGTAAAATTCAGCACGATGGCAGCGACGATCGGAGGCGGTCTCGGCTTAGTCGCCGCGAAAGCCACAAAGATCTCCGGAAACTCTGCGTCAAGCAGGATCCAGCCCCTCTTGCGATAGGCCGATTCCATGCTCCGATAGTTGGCAAGCTCCCGCTCGAACTTTACGCGCGAGACCTCGGGATCGACAGTTTGGAGATCAGCCACCGGCCACGCCAGCCTTGAGGCTCAGGAACAGCGTCACTTGCTTGCCAAATCCAAACTCGCCTAGCTTCTTGTCCGGATCCAACAGCTCGCCCGCTTCGTTCTTGATCTCCCAATTTTCGGGCGGCTGAGCCAGGTTATTGGTCTCCTCCAGCGCCTTTTGGCGGGCCACATGCAGCGGCTGCTGCTCTATGGCCTTAATGACGACAGGCTGACCGTTCACGACCATCGTGATTTCGACGAAATCCGCGCCGTGATCACTTCCCGGCTTCTTCTCATTCTTCATTTTTGGTCCTGTTGTGTGTGGGCGGCGCTTGGAATCGATGCTGTCGATTGTATGCAGAGGACGACGTGTTAAAAAAAGCGAGCATGCCACAAGATGCATTCGGAAAGTCTTCATTTGGCGCGGGGTTATGCAGTTTTCAGGCGTTGGCGCTCTTTCGTCCACATCTCCGACCCGTTGCGGCTTGAGCCGCGCAGACCGGCGGGCTCGCCAGTGAGCAGCATCCGGAACACGTCGCCACACTGGCGCATGCGGCTCAAGCTGGACAACCGATGTCTCGTGCCCTTCAACGGCTTTGCCGGATATGCCCGCGAACCGAACCCGAGACGAAGAAGAAGGATGTCGTCTGGTTCGCGCTAAAACGAGGATCGGCCGCTCTGTGCCTGCGCTGGCATCGGGACCGAGTTCAGCGGCGACCGCGGCACCATATCCAAGCCGGTCCCAATGGCAGAAGGAAGACCCCAAAATTCTCAAAGCCGTTAACGATGTAATTAAGGACAAGCGCAATCCACATAAGGGCTCGGGAACCGGAACCCCATAAGCATGATTTTGAAGGGTGATGGTTGCGGCGCATTACCGGAGAGCATCGACTCGTTTACCGCCCCAAGGGGCGAGACCCAGCAACTCGACACTCGCTCAACGTCGATACCACTGCTGAGCTGCTGATTCGCAATCCCGCCTTCCGAATCCTATTCGGAGGCGTGCTCAAGCCGGAGTACGTTCCCTGCCCCCGACCCCGAGGGTCCGCTGATGAAATGCTTGCCTATGACATAAAGCGACATGTACATCTGCCCAGGCTGGGCCGCGATGTTGTCTGAACATGCCTCCCGCAAATCCCAGTGCTCGATTCTGCGCCTTGACCGGCTCAGGCTGCGAGGTCCAGCTGGTGCTCAAGACGAGTTGCTCCTGCTGGCACGCCCAAAACCTACGCAACGTCGCAAAGTTGATCCCGCCGCCTACGCTGCAGTGCTGCGGTTCACCTAAGCACACCACGACTCAGGGCGACCATTGCTCTGTACCCTCCACAAAGCGCTGGTTCGTCGACTTGACGTGTCGTTCTCGTTAATCAATCGCCTTTTTGGTCGAACTCGGCCTGCTCCAGCGCAGGCAGAACCTGATCTAATCGCCGCATCACCGAGTGCAGCGAGTCGCTAAAACAGCTCCGTTCTGCTCCAGCTGCAAGCACTGTTCGCGCATCGAAGGTGCCCGCGGGCTGCGCTGGCGCCAAACTGCGGCCTCCGGAGAAGTTATCGTTGGCGATACCGGGTCCGAAGATCCCGAGAGCTGAGACGACGAACCGCCGTCTCGTTGTCCTGGCGGGGACGATCAGTTGGTGCTCATCAAAAGATATACTCGGGAGCCAGCCATTTGTGTGGGACGCCGGTCGTCAGACCGCCATCGATAACGATCTCGGAACCGGTAAGATAACTGGACTCGTCGCTGAGCAGGAACAAGACTGCCTGCGACACTTCCTGCGGCCGGCCGGCCCGTCCCAGTGGAATGGGGAAAATGGAGGGATCGAAGCTCACGGTCATCGGCGTGGTGATGAAGCCGGGATGGATCGAGTTGACGCGGACGCCCGAGGCCGCGGCCTCCAGAGCAGCAGACTTGGTTATGCCTCGCACGCCGAACTTGGAAGCGACATAGGCATGAAGCCCGGCAGTGCCCCGGAGCCCCTCGACGGACGAGACATTAACGATCGAACCTCCGCCTACGCGCCGGATTGCCGGCAGAGCCGCCTGCATTCCAAGGAACGCTCCGGTCAAATTGACTGCGATAATCTTGTTCCACTGATCAAGCGGGAACTGCTCGATCGGGGCCGTGCTGGCGATGCCAGCATTGTTAACCAGCCCATGCAGCGCGCCGAAGCTGCTCTCAGCGGTCGCGACCGCCCTAGCCCACTCCTCCGGCTGGGTGACGTCCTGAGGTACATAGATGGCGGAAGCGCCCAGTTCAGCCGCGAGAGCCTCTCCTTGTGTATGAAGAATATCAGTGATTACGACCTTGGCGCCTTCAGCTACAAGCAGGCGCGCATGAGCTGCACCCATCCCACGAGCTCCGCCGGTCACCAGAATGACCTTTTCGTTCACACGTCCCATGACATGTTCCTTGCTTCGCTCCGTCGATCAGTGGCTGCGCAGCGGGGCGATCAGCTCGAGCCCATCTTTCTCGCTTAGACCGGACAACCTTGACGATCTCGCCGCCCGAAACCAGGCGCGCCCTGTCATGCCAGAAGAACTCCTGATGGTGCTCCATCAGTTCGTCCTTCGCCGACTTGGCCGGACGCCTGCTAGGGAAATGGGGGTTAGCAGTTCGTAGGTGCAAGTGGATCTTCCTCGAACATGTGCCTCGCCGCGCATGACCTAGCCATCCTTCAGCATGGGCATGGCTGCTGTCACCAAACGGCTCCCTCTTCTCAAAGGAACGACATTCTCGCCCAATATTTCCGCGCCTCGTTGATGAGATTGGCTGCTGCCGCCTACAGGCGCCGGCTCCCACCAAACCGGCGTTCGCGGAGCCGCCTGCCGCGTTTGGATCAGGCTTTGACGAGCGAGAGCAACGCACATGAGGTTCTCCGGCGTGCAGCGGCGGGAAGATCCAGATCTTCTAATCGGTGCGCCAATGATGGCGCGCGCAGAAACACTAGCAGGCTGCTGAAAAAGCTGATTGCAGGAGCGATTTTCTTGATCGGCGCGAGGATGCGGCGACTTCCGAGGTCTGAACGACGCCGTAGGCGGTGTCTCGGAGGCGATTTTGCTTCATTTTCGA
>NZ_JBWBWM010000084.1:0-13172 GCF_056174665.1 Bradyrhizobium sp. WYCCWR15520 | reverse complement strand
ATCGGCGCCGACGTTCAGCGCCCAAGACCTTCACCTGCATTCGCCACATGACCTTAAGGCTAGACTTAAGGTCAAATCCTCAGACGAACCGCCAAACCGCACAAGGCGGCCTCCGCCGGAGCGATACTTTCCGACTGCGAGTGCGGAACGAAGTCTGCCTGAGTCGTGCGAGCCGTCAGGGCTTCAAATCGCGGTCGCGCAATCACCGACACCGAGATTTCACTCCCGCGCCATAGAGCGTGTAAATCGCAATCTGTGTGACGAGTGAAACCGGTGCGCCGAGCGCAAGCCAAAGAGCGCCAAGAGAGTGCCCGACCGTTTGGGAGGGGCTGCCCCACTGCGGCAAGGAGGTCCCGGGCCCGTGTTGCTAATGGGATGGTTCGCATGATTGCGACGTGGCCAAGTTAAGAAATAGTGGCGGTCAGCCGCCAGACAGGCGAAGCGGAAACATGCAGACGTGGGAGCGTGACTTGAGGGCGCGGGATCGACTGCGATCGTGAGACCGGTTCTAGCTGGGCAGCCGCAGGAGGTCACATAGCGCCGACGCGCAGCGGCGGGACCCGGGACCGACTGCCCCCGGCGAGCGATGCACTATTTCCAGCGCAAGGGATGTAAGCCAGACGGCGGAGACGCCTCTTTGCGGCTCCGTTCACGACAGCCCGGTCCGCGAGGCGGGTGCGCCAAAGTGCAACGATACGCCGAAAGTCGTCAGCTTCTCCGAAACATCGGTTGCCCGCATACGACTAATCGAACAAAATAAGCATAAGGCGGATGGATCATTGGGGGCGAGGTTGAGCATGACATCGCATAATGAAGAGATTGAAATTCTGAAAGTCGTCTTCCCTGAGGCATACGCGTTACTGGGTGAAGAACGTATCAGACACATTGTTGAGAAGCCGGAAGATAACAAGGAAATCAATATCGTTGGTGGACAGAACCTTTCGCTCAAATCAGTTTATTCGGTCGTGAAAGCGGGGCTGGGCGTAATTCGTGAGGTCCAGACAGCATATCGGGATACGTTTCCACGGGAAGAAAAGGTTGAGTTCACGTTTGATGCCAAGAACAGCAAAGTCATCGTCATCACAACCGAAAAGGCAATTAAAGAGGAACTGACAAGACAGCTTCCGGCTATTGTCCAGGCCGTCACAAGACATACTCGCTCGCCTGGTCGCACTGCCCGCTAGCCTGCCATGCTGTTTTGGAAGATCATCGCTGATCTCGTCTATTACGAGATGGCCAACGTGGCCGTGTTGCTCTACGCAATTCTCGGCTTCACCAAATGGAGTGACAGCCTCACGGGAGCACTAGTGGTGGCTCTCTGTATTGCAGTGGCGGCCTTCTACAACAAGTGGGCGATTTTCTTCGATGCTTACAGGAGAAACGCAACTGACGCCCGCGCTGCCCTCCTGTCGTATCTTCAAGGATATCGGATCGTCGAGGCTCCCGACGACTTTCTGGTAGGCGACGCGACCACCCTTGGTCAGCTTAAAGAGACCACTGGTAAGGCCCGGGTCCTGTTGGCGTCGCCAAGGTCGGGCTATGAGCCGATGCTTACTTTCAAGTCCTTCATCCAACCAACACCGGGAGCCTACCGGACGATTGTCCTTCTCGGAGCGGACGGCAAGCTCGGAATAGCCGACCGCTTCTACCTGCTCCACGAGCTCTGCCACGCGAGCGTCCCGGGGCATATCAGGGAAGTCCATGCCCACAAGGCCACCTACCGGCTGATACTGCTTTACTTTCCTTTGCTTCTGGCCTGCCAGCATTGGCTCGCATGCTCCGCCATAGCCGCCATCGCCGGTCTCCACCTCTACAACGCAACGGAGCGCGTCAGCACTGAGATCGATGCCGATTGGAATGCCTGGCGCTTGCATGAGCGATACTTCGGACCACAGGAAACCGTTCGGACTGGGAAGCTTATCGCCTATCTTTTCTCTCAGAAAGCTGCGTTTGAGCAAGATCCGGAATTCAAAGTCCGGTCGATGCAGGCAAGACGAATAGCGGAAATTCTGGAGACGGACAGGACACGATTCGATTTATACAAAAAGGCGCCAACTCTGGGATTGCCAATTGTGATTCTGGTGTTGTCTCTGTTGCAGGTCGCAGCCGCCTCTATCGCCTATCTCGATGCGATACCGACTCTTCCCTGGATAATGCTGTGGCTTGCCCCACTTGCTGCTGTGATTGGAGTAGTCCGGAGTCGGTTTGCTTCGATTGCTGCCGCGAAGGAAGAATCTCTTTCCGCGTTCGTCGATGCTGTCCTGGAGAAGAGTCGCGAAATTGATGGCATCGCGGCAGAGCCGAAGGCGGGCACAACTGATCGCACGGAGCCGAAATAGGTTGCTTGAGACTAGCAGCCAATGTCAGGTGAGCCGACACTCAATGACCGCGTCAAACGTCCGTTACCGGTTCAATCGGCAGGACGAGATCAGCGTCCTTGTTGCGCACGTTGCCGACCTTATTGTCGACCGGCCAAATCTTGAGCCAGTCATCGGGGCACGGCTTCAAGAGGAGTGAAGAGTTTCAAAGTCCCGCGAAAGCCAGAACACGCTTGCTGTTCTGAGCTACCGTCGTACGAAGTACGGCGGCGTCCGCCGCGAGTAATCTCGCGACGCCATCACAAGTCTGGATGACATCCCAAGGCGCACTGATGCGGCCGGCAGTCGAGGTGAATGGGGCGTCGGTTTCCATCAGAAGTCTATCGAGAGGAATGCTCCCGACCAAGGTTCGGCCGGTCTCGGTCTCAAGCATGTTTGCGTTGACGGAGAAGTAGCAACCGCAAGCGATAGCCTTCCTGGCGCTCGCAATTGATCCTGAGAACCAATGCAAAATAGGTAGCAGTTTGTCGGGTGTCGTCAGGGCTTCGAGCATCGTGATCACGTCGTTTGCCGCGCGACGGCTATGGATGGTAACGACCCGGCCGCCCAACGACTGCGCGGCAGACAGTACCCTTCCGAAGACCTCTTTTTGCCTTGGCATGCTCGCCGCGTGCTTTCGGCTCCCATCGAGGCCAACTTCTCCGACTAGCCGGCTTTCGGGTAGGAGGCGTTCGAGGAGATCAAGTTCCGCATAGCGTTCGGCTACGAGTTCAGGATGCAGACCGAGCGCCGGATAAACATATCTGCTCTGGCGCATCCATTGTTGGTTGTGAGGCCATGCCTTCGGAGTGGTTGTGACTGCGATCGTGGCGATACGCTCGCGTTCGCATGCTTCAACCAACGCGGCGGGGTCGCGGTCGAGGTCCACGTGGCAATGAAAGTCGGCGCCACGGATATCATCGGCAATCATCAAGGGCGCACCGTCGCTTGTCTTAGAATATGCGCGACCTCCTCGATTCCACGGCGGAACACGGCTGCGTACTGTGCGATGTCGCCCCGGGGATAGTCCGAGAGCGGCCCCGGCTTGTGAACAAGTATACTCTCAATGTCGGGCGATTCAGACAGGCGGGACGCCATCATCTGAAACGATCGCACGTGCTCGCTTTCTGCCTTCGATCCCTCCAATGGCTGAGCGGAAAGGTTCGGAATGGAATAGAGGGTCCGATCCGTTCCAAACGCGGACTCAATCGCGGCGCGGCGGATAAGGCAAGGCGTGCAATAGCCGCAGTGTCGAGGTGATAGACTCCTATAACGAGCCTTGCCAAAGGATGAGCACGAGATTGTCTTGGGCGCGAACCGCTTGGCAAGCGTGCGGTTTCGGCATTTTTTTAGCATGTCGCCCTTGGTCATGAATCGGTACGGGTTGGTGATCATCGCCGAGATGCCAAGCGCGTCGATCAATTGTTGCCAGCGCGCGAGGTAGAATGGGTGCGTCGTGCGTGTGCTCCATGCGCCAAGACGCAAGGGATCGAGCGGTACATTTAGCGAGATCAGGCCATTCTCGGGAATATAGATCGTGGGGCTCGGCAATGCGCTGGCCGCGAGGGCGGCAAGGCTCAAGAAGAGGAACGACCGGCCCCGCGTCGTTAGTTCAGGGTTCGAGCCCTGCACCAAGTCGCCCGGAAACCCGACATTGGCACGAACATGGCGCGGCTCGAGATCGCCGTAGACTGCGCCAATGCCTTCGGCGCACTGCGTCTGCGAGCTTGTGCTGACATCACCGTAGTGGCTGACGAAGAGCGGACTCTGTTTTTTGGCGAGCAAATCGATCGCGCCGACGAAGCTATCGAGGCCGCCGGAGAACAGGCAGACCGAGTCGAAAGTGTCGAAGCTTAGCTCGTTAGTCGGCTCGATGAGCTCGTGATAGTCGCGGTGGCGCCTCCGAAAAGCGAGCCGCCAGTGATCGCCGGTGAGGAAGCGAAGCATTCGCTCGATCAAAGCGGCTTGGGCCGTCCACGCGTCGGGGTCCAGGACCGGCAGATAGAGATCGATTTCGCGCGTCCAGCTATCCTGAGACTCGGTCGCACGTGAGACTCGTGTGTCGGCCGCCATCACCACGGCGGAGAGGATCGCGAGGTCGATAGCGCGCTCCGTGGGATATAAGCCCAGATCGGCCAATTGATCGACCATCTGGCCGAGGCCGAAACCCAGCCGATGATCGCCATCGACGAAGCGAATTGTCGTCTTCACAGTGTCGCTATCGCGCAGCGCGACGCGCGTTTTATCGGTTGGACCGAGACGGGCGATGATACTGTGCCGGCGCATCAGCTCTGATCCCCCCACGTCTCGAACAATTCCCACGCATTCTGGTAGGTCTGATCGACGATCGCCCGAATCTCGGCATCCGAAAGTTCGGCAATCGAGGAAAGATCGGAGGCGAACGAGTCCCGAACGTCGCGCTCCACATAGCTGCGAAACTGCGCCTCAAACGCTTGGATGGTGTTGAGGTCGGCCACCTCAAACCCGTTGATGCCGATCTCCTGAAAGAGTCTGGCCTCGACCGCGTGCGCGATGAAGGCGAGGAACACGTCCCTGATCTGTTCAGCGGTCAGGGCATCGAGGTTGTCGATGCCGATCTGTTCGAGATCGACGCAGGTTTCAAGCCAGGCGTCGCGAGCGATGGCCTCGTCAATCGGCCCGCCATCCCGGCAGATGATGTCCGTGAGGCCGATGAACACTTCGCGGGTCGGGCGACCCACGAGGTTTCCGAGGTTAAGCCGAGCGAGCGTGTCGGCAACCCCATCACGTTGAAAGGCCCTGAAGACGCCCAGCGCGCCGCTGGCGGTGTCGCGGGCGCTGCCCATCTTTCGGGTGGCATTGCGGCTGCCGCCCGTGCCCGATCGCACATAGTCTCGTACCGCACGCCGCAAGGCGCGGCGGTCATTTCCCCCGGACGAGGCAAAGCGCGTGAAGTTGGTGCGAGCACCTGTGTAGCGCCCGGCGGATGGTGGCGGCTGGATGGCGGGTCGTGGTGCTTGCGACCCGGTCGGTGGTGCTCCATCACCGGGCCCCTTGCCATTGCCCGTTTCGCCACCGTCCGCGGGATCGACCTCACCGCCTGGCAACGGTTCGCTCGAGATTGGCTCAAGGAACGTCGGGACGAGAGACGTGTTCGAGCCGGGACCTCCCGAAGAGCCTGAGGTCCCCACTAGCTCTTCCTCTTGCGAACGGCGGCGGTGGCCTGCGCAGCGGCCCGTTTCAACGTCGCGTTCTCATCTTGCGCCGCCCACTCGCTGAGGACCGCTTGAAACTGCGCCATGGCCGCCCCGTCGGTGAGGATCTCGTTCCAGCCTCGGACGATCCAGATACCAAGTGATCTAACGTCAAGTGCGCTGACAAGGGCGACCAACTGCGACTGAAACCGGGGATGATGTTTGGCGAGGATGCCGAGCCCCTCGAAACCCTCCGGGGGGCTCTTGAGATTGGTCGCTTGAAGGACGCGCTCGCTGAGCGCCCTGAAGGCGGCCTCAGCATCTTGTGCCAGCAGCGCCCGCACCTCAGGCTCGACCATTCGCAAAGCGAGACCTGAGCCCGTGAGCTTCTCGACCAGCCCTTCGATACCGCCGATGCTTGCCGGTCCGGCCAGAGCGCGCTTATCGCGCGTGACAAAGATGTAAGGCCGCAGATCGGTATCACCTAGCGCGGGCGGAATGGTGAGCCAGCGCCTCAGCCAGTCTCGTGCAAGCCACTTCGCTCCATCATCCTCGGCCGTCTCCGACGTCTGTTGGCCCGATTTCTTCTTCGGCGTCTCGGCCTCGTCCTTCTCCGCCTTCAACTCCTCCTCGAATGCATGGAGTTCGGCGACTTTGCCGTCTTCGGAGGACATGGCCTTGCCGGCGACGTAGTTATAGAAATCCTCCTGGAATCGCTCGGCGAGCATCAGCTTGGCGAGCTTGCTTTGATCGACTTCGCCGTCGAAACCACGCGCCTTGGCGATCGCGCGGCGCACAAGCATGGTGTTGAGAAAGCGTTTGATCTGACGCGGATTGCCTTTGGTGCCTTCGCCCAGGATGGGGCCAATTCGCGTTGCAAGAACGAAGGCCGCGTCGAGTTCGGATGCCCGCCCAGGGTCCGCTGCGCGCACGTCAGCTTGCGTTAGGCCAGTGCCGAGCCAGGGACGATTGAGTGCAGCCTTGGCGCCCGAAAGCAGTTTTCTAAATCCAGCGTGCTCGCTGCCGAGAAGACTTTCGACCATTAGGAGCATCACGTAGACACGGGTCTCTTGCGTGCCGAGAGCCGGTATGCGGAAGGGCACCTGAATCAGCTTCTCGAGATAGTTGCGTGTGTAGGAGACAGGTCCTGATGCGAGGGGAAGGTCAGGAAAATGCTGCCGGACGGCATATTCGATCATGCCCTCGTCAGCGCCGATCACGAAGGCTGTCTTCGGGACGAAGAGGAAGAGCCTGATGGCTTCGAGAGTTGCGATCGCGGTGGACGGAAGGCAGCGATCGAGGTCGTCGATCAGCACGACAAGCTGATCGATCTTCGCTTCCTCCAGCAAGTCGGCAAACTCTTTACGGAAGTGATAAATGATCTCCGGCACGTTGGCCTCGGCGGCTTCCGCCGGCTTCAGAAAAGTGCTGGCCTCGGAGAGCTGCTCCTTGATCTGATCGGGCGACAAATCCTTCAGGCCGCCGATCGTGGCGTTGAGCTTTTCGATAACGGAACCGATCTGATCGGGCGAAGGCAGTCCGGTAGCCACGTTGAACACGAGGCCGCCGCCGCGCTTCAAGAGCTTGAGCCACTCGACGCGCTTGAGCAGTCGCCCGCCGAGTTCTTTCACTTTGCCAATCGTCGAGCGCTGCTGACACAGCTCGGTGATGGTCGCTTCGATAAGAACCGTCTTGGCATCCTCGAAGCCCTGAAAAGCCCAACCGTTGAACCACAGGCAGGCAACAGCTTTGTCTCCGGCAAGGTCGCGCTGCACCATCTTCAGAATGCTGGACTTGCCCGCGCCCCAGTCCCCGTGAATGCCGATCGTCAGCGCGCGACTGCGGTTCTGAACAAGCAGTTCAACGACTGTCTTCGAAATGGCTTCACAGTTCAGAAAATCGACTTCGGTCTCGTAATCTGGAATCAACATGCCCCATCCCCTGTAAAGGCCGTTGCGGCTCTTCTTTGGGTGCAACTATAGCGAGCATTTGAAGGGGAGCCAAGCCGCAGGCCCAACATAGTCGCAGCGTCCAAATCTTGCGGTCTGTTTGCGTACTTGCGGCGCTCTGTCCTCTTGAGGTCGTGGCTTGGGCGAAATTGTGAACTCTGGCTGCACATGTTCGAACGGTTTCAGACAGCTTCGACAATGCTCTGCGCTGGGATACGCAGCCGCTGATGGACGAAGAGCTCGTCCGGATCGTCCAGGACATCGCGGTTGGCTTCGAAGATCACACCCCACAGCTTCGCGTCGCCGTAATATTGCTTTGCGAGTTTGCGGAGCGCATCGCCAGACTGAACAACATGTTCAGTCAAGAGGTCGGAAGAAGGCGCGGTTTGCGTGATCAGGTGCGCGCTAAGGCGTTCCGAAACTTTGCTCAATGCTTTGGGTCGATAGAGCGTGCGTTCTGGAAGCCTTTCGGCGTTCGCGGTCCACCTCCGTATGGCAGCCGCAGAGAGCTGCCAAAGGTGATCGGGCCCAGGCCGATCCGTTCGGATGATATCGGTGAAGCCTTTCTCCGGCATCTTCATGTTGATGAGCGGAGCGAAGGGATCAGGTGCGAAACCGTGAATGCGAGATCCGTGCTCGACATCAAGTCTCAGGCCGGCCAGCTTCGCGCCCTTCAACACCCACGCCAATGAACCGTCCGATAAACCGCGGATGTCGCCGCCGCCACCGACTGATCCGTGGACACCGGGAAACCATTTTTCTTGATAAGGCGCGTCGAGCGCGTCCGCCGACGAGCTTTTCGCCTTGTTGATCTCCGTCAAATCGCCCCACAGCACAGCCGGAAAGAGCGCACGCCGTTCGTCGATGGCCACGGCGTGGCGTGCGCTTTCCACGAAGTTCGTGAGGCCCGCGTCGTGGAATGCATGCTTTCGATTGAGGTGGGCGCTGAACGGCGTGATCGCGGGAAGGCCGAGAGCAGAAACGGTGTCCCAAACGCCAAGATACTTGATCGCGAACAACGGGGCGGCGCCCTGAACATATGCGGGCACGTGCCGGCATCGCCAGTCGTCGTCATCGGTGCCGATGCAAACTTTGTTGGCATAGTCAGCCCTGAAGCGCCGCATGCGATCGCTCGACCCGGGAGACTCCGTCAGGCGCTGGCGATATAGCTCAAGCGCCTCGTCAATCCGCGCGGCATGCAAGCGGTGCAGCGGCCCAACATGGCGAAGGAAGCCGACAAAGGTCTGCGCACTGAAAGCGCCGCGGGAGAAGCCAAAGACGTAGATTTCATCGCCGGGGTCGTAATTGAAGATGAGAAAGCGATAGGCCTCGCGAACATTCTCGACGAGGCCTGATCCGATGATGCCACCGGACCAATGCTCGAGCCGGTCCGTCCCGACGCCTTCGTCGTAGTGAATGATCTGCGTAATGCCGTCCGGCGCTTGCCGCATGATGCTCGCCGCCGTCAGCACCACGTTGGTCGGCGTGTCTGCGCTCAGCCTGTTCCAGGTTCCGTCGAAGCAGAAGATGATCCGTTTCATGAGGGTCTCAGTCGCTTGAGGGTGAACTCGGCGGTGCGCATCGCCCGATCAGTGCTCGCGGTCCTTCGGCGGATTGGGATCGTTGCCAGGGGGGATCGTGTCCTTGCCGCGAATCTGGCCGTCGCGGCCTTTCACGATCAGTTCGCCCCCGCCCTGCTTGCCGAGGTTCTCCTTGGCCGCCTTGATGGCCTCGGCCTGTGTATCGTGTTTGCTCGATGCCCGGTCGGCGTCGTTGCGCTTGTTGATCCACTCGCCATCGCGGCGGAAGACCGTTCTGTCACGATCTTTGCTCATGAACTTTCCCTTCTATTTGGGCACTAGGCCTCAAGTTGATTTGCATTACGAATCCGCCATGGCATAGTTGACGGTGCCGCCATACTGACTCCATATGGCGAATACGTCAATATCGTCATGTCGAAAGAGCCATGGAACAACAGCAAGCTTCTGATATCTTTAAGGAACGTCTCAAAGCCGCCCGCGACCTCCGACGGCTTAATCAGACCGATCTGGCCTCCAAAGCAGGGCTGCCGCCAAGTTCGGTGTCCCACTTCGAGTCGGGCGCACGAAAGCCATCGTTTGAGAATCTCAAGCGCCTGGCGATAGCGCTCGACGTGACGACGGACTACCTGCTCGGTCGCGCCGCGACGCCTGACGCGTCAGCCACGGCGGGCCGCCTCAACCGCGATGTGAACAAGCTGAGCGCCGAAGACATCAAGCTGACGGAGGCCTTCGTCGAAATGCTGATCAAGCGCGGTCAGTCGAAGGATAAGAAATGAGTACAAAGCTGAAGCTCGCGCGTCGCGCTTTAGCTGAGAACACCGCGCACGGCGTGCTGCGCGAGATGAAGATCGAAGGTCTCTATGTTGACCCGGAAGCGATCGCGACGGCCAAAGATATCGTGGTACAGGCCAAGCCGGACACGGCGAACGGTGTCTCGGGCGCGCTCATCAAGGTGGGCGATGAGTTCGGAATCATGTACGCCACGAATATTCCGAGCAAGGGATTCCAGCGCTTCAGCATCGCCCATGAAATTGGCCACTACTACATAAGCGGCCATGTTGATGCGCTGCTTGGAACCGGCGTGCACTATTCGCACGCCGGATTTCATTCGGCCGACCCGTACGAACAGGAGGCCGATTTCTTCGCCTCAGCGCTGCTGATGCCGGAGCGTCCTTTCAAGAATGCAATCGACGACCATCCCATCGGGCTCGCCGGCATCGAGGCGTTGCGCAAGGCGTGCGCCACGTCTTTGACGGCAACCGCCATTCGCTATTCGGGACTGACGCGTGACGGTATCGCCGTCATTTCCAGCGTTGGCGGCACGGTCGACTGGTGCTTCATGTCCGACGGCCTCAAGGAGGCCAAAGGAATAAAGTGGCTACGCAAGGGCACGCCCGTTCCCGGGGGCACATTGACCGAGTCCTTCAACGCTCGCCCGGAGAACATCCGCACTGGGCAACAAGACGCCGCCGACGGCAATCTGCGCGATTGGATGGATATCGAACGCGGGTACAATATCACCGAAGAAGTTGTCGGTCTCGGGCAGTATGGCCGAACCCTGACGATCCTGACCTGCAAGAGTCTGAGTGCACGGGTCGAAGAAGACGACCAGGAAGATGACGACGAAGCTTTGATCGAGAACTGGACGCCTCGATTTCGACGCTAGCGCTACGGCCTGCTACTTGGTCGGGCCGTCGCAGCGCGGCAGCTAGCGTCGGGCTGTCATTCCACCCACATGCTCCTCCGTTTCCAGGCCAGGGGTAATTGCAGTCATTCGTGCTACGTATGCGCCGCCTTGGCCTCGTAGCGGCAAGCTGAAGCTTCTCGGTTAGCGATCTGCTAACCGGCTGATTTCATTTAGGTTTGGTTGCGGGGATGGGATTTGAACCTATGACCTTCAGGTTATGAGTTTCATCAAAGCGGTTTTCGCTACTCTACGAACCCGCCGCCGCATCAACGCCATCCTACGACAACTCATTGAGCACGCTTGATTTACTCTCGCGCCTGCTCCTACCTTATCTGCGAAGCTGTACGCCGTGACTTTCGTCGCGCCGCTTCCACGACGCTTCCACGAAGCGACGTCTTATCAAGGAACCTAAGACAGAACGTTACGCGAACGAGTGCAGTATGGCGAAAGTCAAGATCACTAAAAGGACAGTCGAGGCTCTCAGAGCCACGTCTAAAGACTACATCGCCTTTGATGCCGACCTTCCTGGATTCGGCGTCCGCGTTATGCCGAGCGGCAAGCGCTTCTTCTTGGTGCAATACCGACGTCACGGCCGGACTCGGCGAGTGATGATCGGGCAGTTCGGCATCGTGACCGCGGAGCTGGCCCGCCGCGAAGCAACGATCAAGCTTGGCAGCGTCCGAGGCGCCAATGGCGACCCCGCAGCGATGCGCGACGCCGACCGGCAATCAACAACGATGAAAGAATTGGGAGAGCGCTTTCTGAACCAATACGTCCCGGTTCGCTGTAAGCCCTCAACGCAAGCGGAATATCGACGTTCGGTCGAACTGTTTCTCGATCCGTTTTTCGCAAAGCAGCGTGTTCGCTCGGTAGCGACGGCTGATGTCGCCGAGCTTCACGGCTCCCTGTCTCATATCCCTTATCAGGCCAACCGCACTCTCGGCGTTCTATCGAAGATGATGAACCTTGCTGAAACATGGGGGATGCGAGACAAGCACAGCAACCCCTGCGAGGATATCGAACGGTATCCTGAACGTAAGCGCGAGCGATTCCTATCGCCTAAGGAATTGCGAAGCCTCGGGCAAGCGCTGACCGATGCAGAGGTCAACGAAACCGAAACCAAATATGCGATTGCTGCCTTCCGGCTTCTTCTGTTAACGGGATGCCGGCTGTCCGAAATTCAGACTCTTGAATGGAGCTGCGTGGATCTGGAGCAGAAAGAACTGCGATTACCGGATAGCAAGACAGGTGCAAAAACCGTCCATCTCGGAGATGCGGCGGTGACTTTATTAGAGGCTCTCCCTCGCGTGGCGGGCAACCCATATGTTATCGCTGGAAGGAAGGAGAAGGCCCACCTGACTGATCTTCAGCATCCATGGCGACGCATTCGAAAGGCAGCGGGACTCGATGACGTGCGTATTCACGATCTCCGCCACACATTCGCGTCCGGTGGATTGCTCGTCGGAGAAGGCTTAGCGATGATTGGCAAGTTGCTTGGACACACCCAAGTGCAGACGACTGCTCGATACGCTCATCTTGCGTCTGATCCGGTCAAACAAGCGGCGACGAAAATTTCAGATCGCTTGGCTTTGGCGCTACTGGGCGGGGCGGATGACTCGAATGCTAATAAAGGGCAGCGCTCGCGCATGTTGATCGAGAATCAGGACGACGATACGGCGGCAGCATAAGAGAAAACGCCCCTCACAAGCCGTCGAGTCAAAACACGATTGTTGTGAGAACCTGTGGCGCCTGCGTCCCGAACCCAGTTATCGGGCCGCATAGCGCTGAAAAGTCGAGAGTTTTGGCCTCATACGATATTGGTTATTTGCGTTCGTTGCTGACGTAGCCGGGGTTATCCCGGGGTTGGCGCTCCATGTAGAATAGCTTTTCGACAAGAATTTTCGGTTGCGGGGACCTGCAACCATCTCAAATTGCTTTTTCAGAGGGGCTGACGGGGCGCTCACGCGGCCTCATGTTCTGCCCTATCGCCCGTCCGGAGCGAGGAGATCGCGCTTTCGACGGTCGAAGCATATTTGACGAGAGGTCTCCTCAGCCCATGGGCCAGAAACAAGCGGCGGATGTCCCGATTGGCCCCCGTCAGCCAAAGCGCAACGCCGCGTTTGTGTGCCTTGTGGGCAAGCCCTTCGATCATGTTTGCGCCGGTAGAATCGAGAAATGGAACGGCGGAGAAATCCACGATCAATGCCTTGTAGTCGTCCTGGATGCGGTCGAGAATCGAACCGATGGATGCTGTTGCGCCAAAGAACAGAACCCCGGTGATGCGGTAGACGGCCACGTCAGGGTTCGCCGCAATATCCTCGTTGTAAGCTCCACGCGGCCTAGCAGGCTGCTGAAAAAGCTGATTGCAGGAGCGATTTTCTTGATCGGCGCGAGGATGCGGCGACTTCCGAGGTCTGAACGACGCCGTAGGCGGTGTCTCGGAGGCGATTTTGCTTCATTTTCGA
>NZ_JBWBWM010000083.1:0-13447 GCF_056174665.1 Bradyrhizobium sp. WYCCWR15520 | reverse complement strand
CTCCCTTCGGCGTGTTCGTAGATTGGGGAGAAGCAGCGGCTAAACGAAATTGCCGCGGCGTCATACCGGTCCAACGCTTGAACGCGTGGTTGAAAGAGCTGACCTCGCGATATCCCAGTAGCCATGCAATTTCGGAGACCGGCAGATCGCGCTCGGCAAGGTAGCTCTTTGCAAGAGCGGCTCTTGTCTCCTCCAATAATTCGGTAAATGCCACACCCTCTTCGCGGAGCTTGCGTGACAGCGTTCGCGTGCTCATGGCTAGCCGTTTGGCGACGTTCGATAGACTTGCTCTGGCGTGTGGAAGCAGCTGCGGCAGAACTCCCTCCACGGCCGATCGAAGAGCCCCGCGCTCCTTCGGATGGTCGGCGAGTGCTGCCTCTGCGTATCGCCGCAGCAGATCGTTCAAATAGTTGTCACGGCCAACAATGGGGAGAGATGCCACTGGCGCTGCGAAAATGATCTCATCCCTATCTGCGCAAAATTCAACATCGCACCCAAAAAAGCTCTTGAATTCCGCAGGCGTTTCATCGCGCCGATGTCTGATCCTCAAATGGCGCAGCGCTAGCCTAGTGGCTGTCACTTGCCGGCAAATCCGCACCATCGTCACTAGCCAGAACTCGATCTGGTGCCGGTCTGACTTCCTGTCGATATCGACATAGTCGAGTGCAATCGAGACCGTTCGGTCATCCTGTCTCACCTGAAGGCGGACTCCTTCATTCATGACCGTGCAATATCGCTTCGCGTTCAGCAGAGCGTCGGCAAATCGTTCCGATGATGCGATCACATAGTAAACCAACCCGATCTCGCGGAGATCGAAACTGCGGGCCAGGTGAAATCCGAGGAGTCCATCCTGAAGTTCTTCGGATGCCAACTCCAGGATCCTGATTTGCTTGGGGACCGCGAGTCGTATGGCGTCATCATAGACCTGCTCGGGCCTTGCCTTTACCTTGGCGATAACGGCCGCAGGGTCCTTACCAAGTTCGCGCAGCCGCGCGCATGCGAGCCGTGCGATAGCTCCGGTGGCACTTGGTATCGAGTAAAGCCTCGCATTTTGGCTGGAGGGCATGAAATCGCCGATTTGGGTCTATTCGTGGTGCCTTGCGGCTCTAAGATCAAATGATTGGCCCGTCGAAGCGCCGTTCGGCGCGCTCGTCCGCCACGGAGCCCGTTAACCGCGCCGCGAGCGACAATGCTGCGATGCCAGCAATTATTGCAATGAGCTCTCGCCGACGCATCAGTCCATGCCCTGCTATGTATCACACTGGAGCGTACAGCCTTTACGGGAGACATCCAAGAGATCGAATGTCCGCCTTGGGTCACGTGTGGACGGCGCCTTTCTGACGTTTTGCAGCATTGGTCGGGTGCGGTCACGTGTCCGGCCTGTTGATGCCGCAGGTGTAGCCGCTGGCCCTAATGCTTTGCGCGGATCGGGTCTCAATCGTTCGCATGCACTTGAAAGTGCGTTGACCCAAACGGGCTCTCCCAATCCCCGGAACAACCGTATCTGCATTACGTCGTCATGCCCTCGCCAATCGTTGAAACTCCTATTGTCTATGCTGCTGGCAGCAATCTTGGCTCTTTGAACTGCTCTCCGCGTACCATCATGGCCCAGGCCATGCGCGCGATTTTATTGGCAAGCGCCACGGCGGCGACCTTGATCGGCCGGCGCTCCATAATATGCGCAAGCCAGAGGGCCGCGTGCCATGCTGCCGCGCATATCGGATAAGCATCGCACCAGTTTTGCATCAGAAACGACCACACTGGACCATGACAAACGCGATCGAAATCGGACGAAAATGCAGGAGATTCAACGAAGCCCTTCGTTTTCCTGCCGCTCATAACGGTCTGGTTGCAGGTTCGAGTCCTGCCGGGCCCACCAGTAAGTCAATGGCTGTGAATTTTTCAGTTCGACCTCAAAGTTCAATCCGCTTGCGCGCCAAGCGACTAAATCAACGTTGGACGAGTAACTTTTTCTATCGCGATTGTGCGTCTTTGCGTTTTTACACTGCCAAGACCCACTTCGGACACGCCGACTGCGCCCGTCACATGGCGCTTGCCTACAATGATAGTTCGAAAAGGTGAGGTCGGCAGACCGGCTAGAGGTCACTAAACTCCACGGCCGACGCTACGCTGGTCTTCTCGGCGAGGGCATAAATGTCGGTTGCGCCGCTGTGGATAATTTCAAAAAACTCCAGATTACTATATTTGCACGTCAGGCAGATACTCAACAAAATTCAAACGGCAATCCGTGTTCGTATCGCGCCGCGCCCCAGCACTCGGTTGGCAAACCTTCCCTAATGGTAGTAGTTGAATGACGGAGTTACGAGGAATTGAAAGCGTCGATCCGCGCGAACTAGAGAGCCAACGTGCGCTTACCGTGGCTTTGTGGTCAACGCTGAAAGAACAAGGCGTGAGAGACGGCACATCGGGGCGCATCGAATGCTATTTCTTCGCTAAAAGCGACGCGCACGTGACCGCTCTTGTAGCTGCCTTCCCGCGCTGGGAACGCGAGATCGCGAACAGTGACAATCCTCTCGGACGGCTCTCGGTACACAAACCAACGTGCCTAGAACTGGACGCCGCGCGTCAAGGCGCCGTCCACGACGAGGTTCGTTCCGGTGATGAAGCTTGCGGCGCGGCTCGCGAGAAACACGACCGCGTTGGCCATTTCCCGCGGCGTTCCCATCCGGCCGGTAGGATTGAGGGCCAACGCCGTCTTGTAGAGCTCGGGATTGTTGTCCTTGATCGTGTTCCAGACGCCGTCGAAATAGGTGTTGCCCGGCGATACCGTGTTGGCGCGGATACCCTTGGGTGCGAGCTGATTGGCAAGCCCCTGGGTGTAATGGATAATGGCTGCCTTGAAACTACCATAAGGGCCGGCGGCAAAGTCGACCTCGCGTCCCGAGACGCTCGAGATCGTGACGATCGCTCCAGTGTCACTCTTCTCCAGATAGGGCATCGCCGCGTTCACCAAGCGAACCGTACCCATCATGTCGGTGGAAAATTCCTTCTCCCCACTCTCGTCGTCCTGCCCGATGGCAAGCGCACTCACATTTGCTACGACGACGTCAATTCCGCCTAGTTTGGCGGCCATGTCTATAACCCAGGCCTTGAGCGCAACGCCATTGGATACGTCGACTGAACCGCCGTACGCCGCAACACCTTTCGCTTTCAGCGCCGCAACAGTGCTGTCGACCTCCGTCTGGTTGCGGGCACAAATACCGATACTCGCGCCTTCCATCGCGAAAGCTTCGGCGATCGCGCGGCCGATTCCCTTGGTGCTGCCGGTAACGAGAACCTTGGCCTCCTTGAGTCCCAGATCCATAGTCAGCTCCTTTCTTCTCTTTCAGCTGGTCGATGCGATCATGCGACGTCAGTGTTGCTCGCCACTGCCCTGACCAATCCCCGATAGCTGTGCGGCATCCGCATCGAAACGAGATCTTTCCGCCGCACGACATTTGTCGGATAGACGCTGTCAAGATTGGTGGTGTCGACGAGAGCGGTTGCAATCCCCGTGCCGCTGGCCACGATCGCCTCCCGGCGCGGAAACTCAAATGTGTCCGGGCCGAACACACCGCTCAGGCCGGGATAACCGTGATCGGGATCGACCACATTGGCGAACGCAAGGAATACGTTGTTCTCGCCGGCGCGGACCCGGAAGTGATGCCAATGATGCGGATCGGCACCAGTCGGAATAGGCTCTGGCTTGCGCAACGGCCGTTCCCGCATGCGGCGAACTGAATCGGCCCTTGACCGCGGCAGCGCACGCGATGACATCGCAGCCGCGGAGCGCCAGCACTCTTCCGGCTTCTGGAAACGCTGCATCGTGACCGATCAAAAGGCCGATACGCCCGATCGGCGTGTTCACGACACTCCATTCCTCTCCAGCCGTGGCCCAGCTCCGGTCGTCCGTCGTCAAATGCGTCTTGCGGTAGAGAGTGGTCTTTCCATCCGGCGAGATCAGGCAGGCGCTGTTATGGACGGTGTCGCCTGCACGTTCAGCCAGTCCACAGACGAGGTAAATCCCGAGTTGCGCAGCAAGCTCGCACAGGCTGTCAGTGGCCGGGCCTGGTATCGGCTGCGCCGACTTGGCCGGATCAGCAAGGCCCGTTGCCGCAAGCTCTGGGAACACTACGAGCTTCGCGCCATCGGCCTTGGCCTGCTGCGCGAGCCTTGCGATCTGTTCGAGATTCCCGGCAACGCTGTCGCCCGGCGCGAACTGAGCTACGCTGATGCGTGAGCGCACTCCCTGAGGCCATGGCTCATGATCATAGAGGCCGAAGAAATCGCGAGGATTCCAGCTAAACGTGTCAGTGAGCAGCTCGGGATAGAGCTCCGGCCGACGTTGGAGAAAGACGGGCTCACCGAGCACGCGGCGCGCGCGGGCAACGTCGAGATCGATCTCCGCAAAGATAAATCCGTCTCCCTTGTCCAGCACCGCAGTCACCTCCCCATCCGGCGCGATGACACAGCTTCCGCCGCTGAACTGGACGGTGCGCTCGAACCCCCATCGGTTACTCTCGATCACATAACAGCCGTTCTCGAAGGCACGGCTGATCCAGTACGGCGCCGGCGTTCGTTCCGCCAGCCAGTTCGAGATATGGCAGACAACATCGGCGCCGCCGAGCGCCATCAGCCGAGCCGTCTCCACGAAGTGAATGTCCATGCAGATCAAAAGCGCGATACGCCCGATCGTCGTTTCAAAGACCTGATTGTGGAGGTCGCCGGGCGCCGCCCATTTCGGCTCGGAGATATAGGGATGGGTCTTGCGGTGCCGCCCGACGACGCCCTCGGGGCCGATCAGCACGGCGCTATTGAAATAGATGCCGTCCTCATCGACCTCGGGCATGCCGACCGCGATGTAGCAATCATGCCTGCCTGCGAGGGCGGCAAAGCGATCCGTGGTCGGGCCTGGGATCGTCTCGACAAAGGGTGCGACTTCCGCGCGGTCGAACCAGCAATAGCCGGTGGTGCCCATTTCCGGCGTTACGATCAGCCTGGCACCGGCCGCCGCTGCTTGCTCGCAGAGCTCGAGCAGGCGCACGATGTTGCGCTCCTTCTCGAACATGGTCGGCTCGAACTGGACGGCAGCGACCTTATGCACGCGCGACATATCGGTGCATCCCTCAGCGCAGGTAGGATTTCTTGATGGACGCGCCGAGCGTATATTTCGGATCGACCATGTTGCCGAGGCGCACCCGGCCGGCCTGGGTCAACAGCATGTAGGCATCGATCTCATCGAACCCGTAGTCCGCCGCCATCCAGCGGCACAGCTCGCGATAGGCGATGCGCGCGGCATCCTCCATCGGCCGCGCCGAGCCGATGGTCATGATCAAGTCGGCAGTCTCGAGCCGTGGCCAAGCGATCGTCCAGCCCTTGATCAAGTCAACCTGTACCGTCGTGACGGTCGGATGCTCGATCGCGACGCCGCAGAGCTCGCCATCACCCTGTGCCGCATGGCAATCACCGAGATAGAGCAGCGCGCCCTTGGTATTCACTGGCAGATAGATGATCGCGCCGACGCCCACGTCCGGCAGGTCCATGTTGCCGCCATAGTAGTCCGGTACCAGCGAGGAGATCGCCTCGATCTCGGGCGAGGTGCCGATGGTCCCAATGAAGGGCTCATAGGGTAGCGTGATCTTGTCGTTCCATTTGGTCCCGGTTTTGGCGTCGATCTCGAGCTTCTTGACCCGTTCGGGCAGCGCCGGGTTGAGCAGCGCGGTCTGCCCCGTGCTGACGAGGCCGCCGAACTCCGGCATGATTACGGTAGTGCCGCGCGGCTGCGGCCCGCGCGGCACGATGCTTTCGATATAGACCGCGAGCGTGTCACCCTTCTCCGCTCCGTTGACGTAGATCGGCCCATTCTGTGGATTGAGGAACGGAAAGTTGAGAATTTTGGACGGGCTGTCGCTCTCATGCTTGATCGCGCCCTCGAAAGCGTCGTGGGTCTCCGCCGAGACGACGGCGCCGGGATCGGTCATAAGAACGGGCTTCACATAGGGCCCATAGACATAGTGATACTTGCCCTGGTCCCGCTCGGTGATCATGTGGTGGATCCCTCGCCCGCCCTTGGCCACGCCCTTGCGCGCCATGATGGATTCTTTCTGCCAGGACATTTTCTGTTCTCCTTTGTCGTGGGCGTGGCTGTTCAGACCGCGAGGTGGCGGCGCATCTCGGCCGCATCGTCGAGCGCGGCACGATCAAGGCCCGCAACGATGCGGCCCTTGTCCATGACGTAGCAGCGCTGCGCCATGGCGCGGATCATGTCTAGATTCTGCTCGACCAGGATGATGGTTACGCCGGTCTTGCGGTTGAGCTCGACCATGTTGCGCGCAATGTCCTGGACGATGTTGGGCTGGATGCCTTCGGACGGCTCATCGAGCAGAATGAGATTGGGGTCCGCGATCAGCACGCGGCCGATCGCGAGCTGCTGCTGCTGGCCTCCGGACATCGCGCCGGCGCGCTGGCTCCAGCGCTCGGCAAGGATCGGGAATGCTCCGACGATCTTCTGCCGGCCGGACTCGGGGATGCCGCCTTTGATCGCCGCGCCGACGGCGATGTTCTCACCGACGGTGAGCCGTGGGAACACGTCGCGACCCTGCGGTACATAGCCCATGCCGAGCCGTGCGCGCTTGTGCGCCGGCAACGCCTCCACCGCTTCGCCGCGATAGACGATCGAGCCGCTCATCGCCGGCACGAGGCCGATCAGGCTCTTCATCAGCGTGGATTTACCGACGCCATTGCGGCCGATGACGGCGACGATCTCCCCTTCCCGCACCTCGATCTCGAGGCCCTGCAGGACCGGCTTGCCGCCATAGCCCGCGCGCAATGCCAGGGTCGACAGGATGACTTCCTTGCGCATCTCTTCAGGCATGAGCCTGCCCCAGATATATGGCAGCGACACGCTCGTCGGCCACGATCTGGTCGATCGAGCCTTGCGCAAAGACCTGGCCGAGGTGCAGCACCGTGACGCGCTGCGCCACCTGACGCACAAAGGCCATATCGTGCTCGATCGCCAGCACGGTCATGCCGTTAGCATTCAGGCGCTGCACCATCTCACCGGTCAGATGCGTCTCTTCAGGCGACATGCCGGCGGTCGGCTCGTCGAGCAGCAGCAGGCGTGGCTTCAGGCTGATCGCCATGCCGATTTCGAGCCATTGTTTTTGGCCATGGCTGAGATTGCCCGCCGTCTGGGCCTGCTCGGCCTCTAGCCCGAGGAAAGCAAGCAGGTTGTCGATCTCTTTGGCCAGCTCTCTCCCACGATGCCGACTCTGCAACGCGATTTCCAGGTTCTGGCGCACGGGGAGCCCTTTGAACACTCCGGGAACCTGGAACTTGACGGACAGGCCGCGGTGAATACGCGCAAACGATTTCAGCGCAGTGATGTTCTCTCCTGCAAAGAAAATCTCGCCGCTGCCGGGATGTTGATCGCCAAGGATCAGGCGGAACAGCGTGCTCTTTCCTGCGCCGTTCGGACCGATCAGGCAGTGGATCTCGCCAGCTTCGAGCGTGAGGTTGACCGCGTTGGTGACGTGTAGGCCGCCGAAATGCTTGTTCAGCTTGCGAAGCTCGAGCAGCGACATCAGCTTGTCCTCTGCCCATAGTGAGTGGCGAGTCGGCCGAGCCAGTTCATTACGCCGAGCACGAGACCATTCGGGGCAATGAGCACGGTGAGCACCAGGAGCACACCCATGAAGACGAGCGCATACTGACTGCCGTAGATCGTCAGCGCCTGGAACGCAGCGAGCACCACCAGCGTGCCGATCAGGGTCGCGGTCAGATCGCTGCGGCCGCCGACCGCAACCCAAATCAACGGCAATGCCGCCGCCGTCATGCCCATACTGGACGGCGTGATGTACTGACCCCATGCCGTGTAAAGCACGCCAGACAAACCCGCGAGCGCCGCCCCGATCACGAAAGTGATGAGCTGGTACTTGCGCACATCGTAGCCCAGCATCTCCGCTCGTTCGGGGTTCTCGCGGATCGCAACGATGACATTGCCGAAGGCGGAGTTCATCAGGATGCGCAGACCGAGATAGACCAGCACGAGCAGACCGAGCACGACGTAATAGAGACCGATGTCGGCCAACAGCACAATCGGCTCGCCCGGCCAGGGAATGGTCAGCGGCGGCATTGCACTCATGCCGTTGAAGCCATTCAGCCGCGCACTGCCGATGCGCCATTCAGGGCCCGCAGTCTGGGCCATGAAGCGTTCCAGCATCAGGGTTACGGCCAGCGTGACGATGCCGAGGAAGACGCCGGCGATGCGGCCGAAGAACATGAAATAGCCGAGCAGCAGCGCAAATAGCGCGGCGATCGCAATCGCAAGCACCAACGCGATCAGTGTGAAGCCGTAGGCCGAACCAAAATTGATGGTCAGGATGCCATAGCCATAGCCCGCGATGCCAAAGAACGCCGTTTGGCCAAAGGAGAGCGATCCGCCATACCCAGGCAGAGGCTCAGCGCAATGAATACCCAGACGAAGAAGTACACTGTGTTGCCGACGGTGTAGCCGTCACTGAACAAGGGATACGTGCACGCTGCGGAGAACATGATGCCAAAGAGGCTCCAGAAAGCCGGACCGCGACCGGCAGTTTGCGGACCCTCGAGATGGCGAAACAGCGACAAGTAACCGCTCACGACAGTTCGCTCCATCAGATGCGCTCGCGCAGCACAAAGCCGGAGATGCCCTTCGGGAGGACGCGGACAACGATGATGACGGCAACCAGAAGGCCGATCTGGCCGAACAACTGCCCCTGCCATGAGGTCATCGCCGACTTCACCGCCGCAAGCACGACGCCGGCCGGCGCGGTGCCAAGGAACACGTCGGCGCCCCCGATGACGACGGTGACGAAGGCCTCCATGATGAAGGTTGCACCCATGGTCGGCACCAGGGTCATCGTCGGCGCGTACAGGCCACCGGCAAAGCCGGCAAGCCCCGCTCCGCAGGCGAAGGTGAGACTATAGATCAGCCGCGTGTCGATGCCGAGCGCCGCCGCCATGTGGGGCACCTGAATGGTGGCGCGGGCCAGCACGCCGAAACGCGTCCAATTGAACAGCGCGTAAAGCGTGGCAAGAACGCCCAGTGCCGCACAGAACAGGACGAAGCGATAGATCGAATAGGAGTAGGCGCCGACCTGAAAGCTGCCGAACGGTGTGCCGACGCCGGCCATGGCCGAGCCGACCATGATCAAGGTACCCTGCGTTGCGATAAGGCTGAGACCCCAGGTCGCAACGATAGTGTCGAGCGGACGATCATAGAGGTGACGGATCACGACGAGTTCGACCAGCACACCGACAAGCGCCGAGACTACCGTACCAGCCAGGATCGCCAGCGGCAGCGGCAGGCCGGCATGCACGCACGACGCCGTCACATAGGCGCCGCACATGATGAATTCGCCGTGGGCGAGATTAATCACGCCCATCATGCCGAAGATCACAGCGAGCCCGCAGGCCGAGAGCACCAGGAACGCAAAGGCGTCGCCGAACTGATAGAGGGCCGAGAAGGCAAGGGTCGCGATGTCCATGAAGCAACCGAATTAAGCCAGGAAAGAGAGCCGCGGCGTCACAACATTTCGAGGGTTGCCTCGGCGAGCCGGGACGCCGGGGCAACCCAAGCCGCCGTCAGGGTTTCGGCGGCGGATTCGACGGCGTGTACTGCGCCATCGGATCTTTCTTGGTCAGGTCGCAGCCGGCTTCACCCAGCCAGTATGGCTTGATGTCCTCCCAGACCTTCGGGAACGAGATCGTGTGATCGGCGCCGACCTTGGCCAGATAGATGGTGTGCGACATGTGCTGGCTCTTCGGGTCGATGCAGACCTTACCCTCCGGCGCGTCCATGCAGACATCGCCCAGCGCGATCACCTTCCGGATATCCTCGCGTTTGGTCGACTTCGCCCGCTCCACCATCTGCTTGTAGAGATAGACGGCGAGATACGAGTTCTCTGCCTCCTGGTTCACATAGGGCTCGTTCGGGAACTTCGCCTTGAACTTGGCAAAGAACTCCTTGCTCTTGGGCGAGTCAATTTCCTCGATATAGTTCGTGGTGACGTACATGTCCTTCAGGCTCGGCGGCTTGAAGCGCTTGTGCTCATAGCCCTGCCCGACGTTGACGGAGGACGCCATCGGCAAATTGACGTTGGCCGACGCTGCCTGCTCATAGTAAGACGCCTGCGCGGTACCGACCAGCAGCGTGACGACGAAGTCAGGCTTCGCCTTCTGGATATTCTGGATGCTCTGCGAGAACTGCGATACGCCCAGCGGGATGAACTCCTCGCCTGCCATCTCGCCGCCATTCTCCTTGACGATCTTGCGCACCCATTCCGCCGAGATCTGGCCGAAATTGTAGTCGGCCGCGAGCGTATAGACCTTCTTGCCGTAGATCTGCATCATGTACGGAATGAGGGTAGAGAACTGCTGCTCGGGCACAGCGCCGGTCACAATCATATGGCCGTCGCAGACGCCACCTTCATACTGGTTGTTGTAGAAGGCAAAGCCGTTTAGCTGGTCGACAATCGGACGATAGGCCTCGCGTGACGCCGACGAAAACCCTGCGAACACCACGTCGACCTTGTCGCGCTGGAGCACGCGCCGCATGAACTCCTGATAGCGCGTGTTATCCGACTGGGTATCGTAGGTCACGAGCTCCAGCGGTCGGCCCATGATCCCGCCAGCCTTGTTGATCTCGTCGGCGGCGAGCTGGATGGCGTGAACCTTGCCGATGGTGGCGGCGGCGAAGTCGCCGGACTGATCCTCAAGCACGCCGAGCTTGATCGGAGTTTCCGCCGCGAGCGCCAGGTGTGATGCGAAGACAAACGTCCCCGTGAGGGCTGCGGCGCGCAGCCCCCGCACTACGGTCTCATTCATTTTGCTGCTCCTACATCGTTTGCTTGTTGCCGCCTTGCAGCGCGGTGCCGGTCGGACGGTCCGTCCTGACGGGCGGCTTCGCCCTCCTGCTTAGAAACTCCTCGCAGTAGACTTCCAGGCTCTGCCGGACGCGCATGCTTTCGCGACGGAGCTGGGAATAGGCGCTGTCGTCGTCGAGCCCGGTCTCCTGCATCAGCAGGATGACCGCACGGAGCACCGCGCGACGACCGCGGCGGCGCATCTCGAGATCTTGCAGGCGCTCATACATTTCGCTGCGCAGCAGGAACTGGTTGATGCCCATGAAGAGCGAAGTGTAGACCGCGCCGCCATGGACCGGCTTGCGCAGAAACGAGGTTGCACCGAGGTTGACCAGTGCCTTGAGGCGGCTCGGCGCTTCGACGCCGACAAGACCGATCACAGGCACCGGCGGCAGGCGCGAGGCGGGATTGATCTCGATCGCGACCGCCTCTTCGAGATCGCCATCGACGAAGAGAATGTCGCGCTCGGGCTGCAGGCCAACCACGTCGATCTGTGCGCGGCCGTCGACGATTTCAGAGTATTCCGTCGTGACTCCGAGCTTGGCGAGCGTCGTCTCCAGCGTCATCTCCCGACCCGCCCGCGCAAGAACCACAAGGGCGCGGCCACCTCTGAAATTCTGCAACAGTCGAAAGCTCATGATTGCACCACTTTCAGCAGGGAGCGCATTGCAGTCGCAAAGCGCGGCGACGACTGAACGAGATATGGATCCGGGGCGATCGGCTGTCGTGCTTCCAGCAGCACGTCAAACTGGCCGCCCCGAGCTGAGCAGCCGATGCGCGGCGTCAGCCAGGCGTGAAAAGTCTGCGGATCGATGCGTACCTCGCCCTGCGGCGCGAGCAGCCGCTGGTTAGCGACCGCCCCGCGCACAGACCGGACGTCGTCCGTACCAGCCTTGAACAGTGCGGTTGCGAGAAGCTTGACCGCGATGTAGGAAGCCTCGGCGTCGGCCGATGTGACCGGTCCTGCCGGAAAGGCTTCGGTGTAGGCGCGAATGAACGCCGCATTCTCCTGTGAGCCAAGCGACGAGAAATAGACGCTTGAAGAGAGATGACCGTCGACGGCATCTTCACCGATTTCCGGCAGTTCGGGCTCGGAAAGCGTGCAGCTTGCCACCGGAATCTCGGCGGCCTGATCGATTCCGCGCGCACGGCAGGCGGCCCTGAAAGTCCTGAAAAAGGCGTAGGCGCTGGTACCGATCAGATTATTAAAGACAAAATCGGGACGCTGCTCGAGGATCGCCTCGATCACCTGGTCGAACTCGGTGTCGCCGACCGAGAGATAGCGCTCAGCAAGCACTGTGCCGCCGCGCGCAGCGAGCGCCTCGCGGAAGATCCGGTTGTTCTCCCAGGCCCAGATGTAATTGGAGCCGACGCAGAATGCGCGAGTGCCCACGCGTGAGGCGAGATAATCGACGAGCGGCAGGACGTGCTGATTTGGCGCGGCTCCTGTGTAGATCACATTGTCGGAACTCTCGAAGCCTTCGTAATGAGACGGATACCAAAGCATGCCGTCGAACTTCTCGAAGCTGGGAATGACTTCCTTACGGCTCGACGAAGTGTAGCAACCGACCACATGGCGGATGCCGGAGCCGAGCAACTCGTGACTGAGCGCCTTGTAATGCGCGAGATCGCCGGATGGATTGACCACCACCGGCTCGAGCGAAATGGCATCGCTCGTCGCGTTCATTTCGCGGAACGCGAGCAGCGCTCCATTGAGCATCGAGCGCGCGACGACGCTGTACGATCCCGTCGTCGAGAACATTACGCCGATACGAAACTGCTTCCGCGCCATTCCTCGATCCAAAACAAAAAAAGCGCCCGCCGGCTGTCAAGCCGAGGGCGCCCTCGCCGCCAACTGCACACGCAAGATAAGCGTGGTGTTGGAAATGGTTGGAACTTGTCGCGTTACCGGGCTGCGTTGCCCAACGCTTGGACGACACGGTCGTTGAGATCGATCCTGAAGTCAAGCGCGTTATTGCAGCGACGATTGCTGCATTTCATATCGTCGTGTAGCAAAACTGTGCAGCGGAGCTGCGGATACTGCTTCGAGTGTCGATTTGACGCATCAGGGCGCGCTGCAGGCTTTTCCAGGGCGGCAGGTCGAACTGGGCGGATGCGCTTCATGCGCAGCTCGACTATGAGGCCGCGAGATCGTCAACTACGCATCGCGGTAGAGGATGCGTGCCCGCGCTAACATGCAAGAAGCCGTCAGGCTGCTCGGCGTTTCGGTATCTGGATTCGGACCTCAGCCCGCGCTTGATCCGAAATGCAGCGCGACGCGGTCAGCTCCTGCGAAAGCCGACCGCGTCGGTGTCAAGGATCAGGCCTCGCCGCCGGCGAAGATATCCTTCCTGATAACCGCGTGAACGCCCCAATTTCCGTCAACCACTTGGGTGATACCGAAGTCGACGCCAATCGTAATCAAGGAGATTGCCTCATCTTCGGTCAGCTTCTTGGTTGTCATCAGGAATTTGCGCATCTTGCGGAAAGCATCGCGCAAAGCCAGGTCAACCGACGATTTCGAGTAAATGTCTGACTGCGCC
>NZ_JBWBWM010000082.1:0-13557 GCF_056174665.1 Bradyrhizobium sp. WYCCWR15520 | reverse complement strand
TCCTCTTCCAACCCCATCAGGTGGCGGCCCTGCGCCGACCCCGTACAGAAGCAAGACCCCGGCGGGCGGACAACGCAAAGGGATTGACTAATCGAGGCCCGTTACAGAAGGGTGGGCAAAGGCGCATAGCGCCGTGCCCACCATCTATCACCGAACGCGCTTCTAATGGTGGGCACGCTGCGCTTTGCCCACCCTACGGCTTTTTCACCCCGCCGCGATCTTCTCCGCGCGCTGGAACGCCGGGCGCGCTGCGCAGCGGTCGATATAGGCGTCGAACGACGGCCGCGGCGGCACCATCTTGAACAGGCGCACCGCGAAGTTCAGGCCTGAACCGAGCATGATGTCGGCGGCTGAAAACTTCTCGCCGAGGATCCACGGCCCCTTCTGCAGCGCGGTATCGAGCACATCGAAGGTCTGCGCCGCACTCCCCCACGACGCCGTGCTCGGCGGCACCTCGAGCTTGGTGAAGAGCTGGATCAGCGCCGGCTCGATACAAGCAGGCGAGAAGAACAGCCATTGCAGATACCGCGCCCGCAGTGGATCGGTTACGGCCGGCGCGAGGTTGGTTTCCGGATAGCGGTCGGCGATGTAGGCGCAGATCGCCGCCGCCTCGCCAAGCGTGGCGTCACCGTCCTTCAGCCCCGGCACCTTGCCCATCGGATTGATCGCGAGATATTCCGGCGCCTTCTGCGCGCCCGTGGTGATATCGGTGAGCACCCGCTCGTAAGGCAGTCCGGTTTCTTCGAGCAGCCAGATGGCCGAGATGGAGCGCGAACGGGGCGACCAGTAGAGCTGGATCATTCTGTAACTCCTCTTTCGACTAGCCGAAGGTGAGTTCTGCCGGTGCGATCTCACTCCTGCTTAAGGTAAGCCGCGACCGCTTTGTCCAGTCTGGCCGCAAGTAAGGCGCGGGTATGATCGCGCAAGGTCGAACTGGCGATCGCGTCCGCCGGTGATGCCGGGAAGTCCTCTGCCTCGAGCTTGGTGAGCGGGTCTTGTCCCATGCGTCCAAAGCTCCCCGCAAGGATGGCGCCCAGATCTGCAGACGGTCTTTTGGCGATGGCGAAACTCTGGCCGTCAAATACCCTCACAACAAAATTGGCGAACAGGGACGTGTTGCTGAAGGGCCCCGAGCCGTGGTGAAGCACGCCAATGCCCGGGAGCGTCTGATTGGTGCCTTGCAATTGGGCTGCGTAGGTCGTGAAAACGAAATAGCGCGCGCAATTCGAACTTGCCGTGATCTGCCTGACGACGGCCGTCAGCTCTTCGTCATCGTTGCGAAACAGCCTTGTCGGAGGATGGTAATAGGGCTCGAACGCGCCCTTGGGAGAGGCGATCTTCCGCACGTTAATGCCGGGAGCGGCCGCGCGAACGCGAGCAACCACGAGATCGTCAAGGCCCCACGCGTCGATGGGCACCTCGGTCAGCTCGTTGCCGAACACGGTAAGGCCGACTTTCTGGACCGCAAACTTGCCGCCGATCGCCGAGATGATACCAATCTGACACCGGCCGCTCTCTGCCGCGGCGGGCTGCTTGGCAGGGGATTTACCCTTTGGCGTAGGCTTCTTGGCAGCAGGCGCATCGGTTTGCGTGGTCGCTCTCTGCGGAGCCTGGGTTTGTGCTGATGCTGAAATGATCAAGCATGCAAGGAAAGTCGCGGCTGTGAATACTCGAACCATAGGAACTCGGCAAAGTGCGGGGCGCATCAGGGTCTTTACGAAACTAGAGCGTGCGCAAGCGATGCGCAAGGCGAGGATGCTTGGTGCCTCGGATCAGTCGCTCTTTTTCCATCGATAATACTTCATCATAAAGCCGATCTTCGGTTCGAGCTCTTCCTTCTCGAACACGAAGCCTTCGCGCTCGTACCAGCGCCATGCTTTTTCATTCTCGCGCACGCACCCCTTACAACCCCGCAACTTTCACGCCGCCGGCCCCGCAACCAATCCCTGCGAATTCGGTGCCGGAATGGGCGTGGACTTCTGGCACACGCTGGCGCATCACGAGCCCTTCGATGTTCGGCACCATGACGCCGGGCCGCTTCGTGGTGAGCGACTTCCAGAACGGATATTTCTGGGGCAGCGGCGCGGCGCCCACCGGGAGTACTGCCGGTAATTTCACCCTGCTCAGCTCCATAACTCCCGAGGGCCGGGTGCTGTTCAACACGCTGTCGCGCGGCAATCTCACCAGTCTCTATGGCGCCGCCTCCGGCGACGTGTCGGGCGCGCAAATGCTCGTCAGCACCTACGATCTCTCCGGCAATCCAATCCGACCGGAGGATGGGCCACAATTTCCCTCGTGCAGCCTTATGCCGAGGTTTTGGCGGGACAGAACAACCGCGCAGGCCTGGGTGCGGCTGTGGTGCTGGACCGGATGGCGTCAACGCCACTTGGATTGACCGGCGCGATGGCGCCGACATTTTCGATACTCGACAATCTCGATGCGCGGGCGTGAAGGGCTCGTACCGGATCGCCGACCGCACCTGGCTCACGGCCGACGGCGCGGCCGGGTACAATCTGCTCAACAACCGGCTGCAGATATCCGCGGCGTTTGCGGCCGGTGGTGACAGCTTCGTCACCACGGCGTTCAGCCAGTCGCCCTGGCTCTATTCGGCGGGCATCGGCCTGGCCTCGCAGCGGACGGAGAATCTGGATATCAGCCTGCGCTACGGCGTGCAGACCAGCCCTTCCGGCTTTCTGAATCAGACGGGATCGTTCGCGCTCAGGATAAAACTTTAGCGCCCGTCGGCGCCGGAGCGCCGTCAGGCCCGCAATTTCCGTGATGGCGATTTCGCCTCGCGCTGTTCGCGCAAGGCGTCAGCGGCGAGACAAACCACTTCCGAGATCTGCTGAAGTTGCCCGGCGAGCGGGCTTGTCTTGCGCCAGACCATGCCGATGGTTCGTGACGGCTGCGGATTCTTAAAGCGGGCGACGGAGACCGACGCCGAGCGGGTCTCCACGCCCACTGCCATTTCCGGAATCAGGGTGACGCCGATGCCGGCGCCGACCATTTGCACGAGCGTCGATAGCGAGCTTGCGTCCAGCACTTCCCGCGGCGGCGAGGATTGGATGTTGCAGAACGACAGCGCCTGGTCGCGGAAGCAGTGCCCCTCTTCGAGCAGCAACAGCCGCATTTCGCGCAGCGTCTCGTGGCTCGGCACCGGCGTTCCCTCGTCCTCGCCCGGCCGCACCAAAAGGAAATTCTCAGAAAAACAGATGACCTCGGTCAGCGACGGTTCGGATACCGGCAAGGCGACGATCGCCGTGTCGAGCCGTCCCTCCACGACCTCCTTGATCAGTTTCGGGGTCAGCGTCTCGCGGACGTGAATGTCGAGTTCGGGGTGCATGCGCGCCAGATTTTCAATCACCTTGGGCAGCAGGTAGGGCGCGATCGTCGGGATCATGCCGATGCGCAACCGCCCCGCCAGCCGGTCGCGCGAGGCGCGCGCGAAGTCACCGAGTTCGTCGACGGAACGCAGGATATCGCGGACGCGCTGGACGATTTCCTCCCCGAATTTCGTCAGCGTGACCTGCCGGGCGCTGCGCTCCAGCAACACGCCGCCGAGCACTTCTTCCATTTCCTTGATCTGCATCGACAGCGCCGGCTGCGAGATCGAGCATGCCTCTGCTGCGCGCCCGAAATGGCCGTGACGTGCGAGCGCATCGAAATAGCGAAGCTGTCTGAGCGTCATCTGCATCATCAGAATATCTTATCAGACCGATCATTAAAATCAACTTCACCTGATGGAAGACGCTGCTTAGAGTGCTTCCAATCCGAACAGGAAGCGACCCTCAGGAGAAAATCATGGACGACAAAACCAAATGCCCGTTCTCGGGCGGCAATCGCGCGCGCACGAACCGCGACTGGTGGCCGGATGCGCTCGACGTTTCGGTCCTGCACCGCAATTCCACTCTCTCCGATCCGATGGGTGAGGCGTTCGACTACGCCAAGGAGTTCAAGACGCTCGACCTCAACGCCGTGATCAAGGACCTGCACGCGTTGATGACGGACTCGCAGGAATGGTGGCCGGCCGACTTCGGTCACTATGGCGGCCTGATGATCCGCATGGCCTGGCACAGCGCGGGCACCTACCGTATCACCGACGGCCGCGGCGGCGCCGGCGCCGGTCAGCAGCGGTTTGCGCCGCTGAATAGCTGGCCCGACAACGCCAACCTCGACAAGGCGCGCCGGCTGCTCTGGCCGATCAAGCAGAAATACGGCCAGAAGATTTCCTGGGCCGACCTGATGATTCTCGCCGGCAACGTCGCGCTGGAATCGATGGGCTTCAAGACATTCGGCTTCGCCGGCGGCCGCGCCGACGTCTGGGAGCCCGAGGAGCTGTTCTGGGGGCCTGAGGGCACCTGGCTCGGCGACGAACGCTACAGCGGCGAACGCCAGCTCGCAGAGCCGCTCGGCGCCGTGCAGATGGGTCTCATCTACGTCAATCCGGAAGGGCCCAACGGCAAGCCGGATCCGCTCGCGGCGGCCAAGGACATCCGCGAAACCTTCTTCCGCATGGCGATGAACGACGAAGAAACCGTCGCCTTGATCGCCGGCGGCCACTCCTTCGGCAAGACCCACGGCGCCGGCGATCCGTCGCTGGTGGGAGCGGACCCGGAAAGCGGTGCGCTGGAGGATCAGGGCCTTGGATGGAAGAGCAAGCATGGCACCGGCATCGGCGCCGACACCATCACCGGCGGCCCGGAAGTCACCTGGACGCAGACGCCGACGAAGTGGAGCAATCTGTTCTTCAAGAACCTGTTCGAAAACGAATGGGAGCTGACCAAGAGCCCGGCCGGCGCGCAGCAGTGGAAGGCGAAAGGCGCCGAAGCCTCGATCCCGGACGCCTACGACAAGTCGAAGAAGCATGTGCCGACCATGCTGACCACCGACCTATCGCTGCGCTTCGACCCGGCCTACGAGAAGATCTCGCGGCGCTTCTACGAGCATCCGGAGCAGTTCGCCGACGCGTTCGCGCGGGCCTGGTTCAAACTCACGCACCGCGACATGGGCCCGATCGCGCGTTACCTCGGCCCGCTGGTGCCGAAGGAAACCCTGATCTGGCAGGATCCGATCCCGGCGGTGGATCATGAGCTGATCGGCGAGCAGGACATCGCCGCGCTGAAGGCGAAGATTCTCTCCTCAGGCCTGTCGGTGTCCCAGCTTGTCTCGACCGCGTGGGCATCAGCGTCGACCTTCCGCGGCTCCGACAAGCGCGGCGGCGCAAATGGGGCGCGTATTCGCCTCAGCCCGCAGAAGGACTGGGAGGTCAACCAGCCGGCCGAGCTCAAGACCGTGCTCTCGAAGCTCGAAGCGATCCAGAAGGAGTCCGGCAAGAAGGTTTCGCTTGCCGACCTGATCGTTCTCGGCGGCTGCGCGGCAGTCGAAAAAGCCGCCAAGGATGCTGGCATGGACGTGAAGGTGCCCTTCACGCCGGGACGCGCCGATGCGTCGCAGGATCAGACCGATGTCGAGTCCTTCGCCCCGCTCGAGCCGCGGGCCGACGGCTTCCGCAACTATATCAACAGCAAGAAGCATCAGTTCATGGCGCCTGAAGAGGCGTTGGTGGACCGGGCGCAATTGCTGCGGCTGACGGGCCCCGAGATGACGGTTCTTGTCGGCGGCCTGCGCGTCCTCGGCGCCAATGCCGGCAACTTCAAGCACGGTGTGTTTACCAAGCGGCCCGAGACGCTGACGAACGACTTCTTCGTCAACCTGCTCGACATGAGCACGCAGTGGCAGCCCGCCGGCTCCGACGGCACGTATGAAGGCCGCGACCGCAAGACGAATGCGGTCAAGTGGACCGGCACCCGCGTCGACCTGATCTTCGGTTCGCACTCGCAGCTCCGCGCCTTCGCGGAAGTCTACGCTTGCGCGGATTCCAAGGAAAAGTTCGCCAGGGATTTCGTCGCGGCATGGACCAAGGTGATGAACCTCGACCGTTTCGACATCGCCTGATCCCGGCGCGACCGATCCGGAAAAACAAAAAGGGCGGCCGAGAGGCCGCCCTTTTCACATGAGCTGCTCAGAATGGGTTGCGCGTCACGCGCCGAGCGTGCCGGCCTTTGCCGCCGCATAACGTTCGGCGATCTTGGCCCAGTTCACCGTATTCCACCACGCCTTGAGATAATCGGCGCGGCGGTTCTGGTAGTTCAGGTAATAGGCGTGCTCCCAGACGTCGTTGCCCATCAGGGCGCGCTTGCCGTCCATCATCGGGTTGTCCTGGTTCGGGCGGGTCTCGATCGCGAGCTTGCCGTCCTTGGTGACGGTCACAAACACCCAGCCGGAGCCGAACTGGCGTCCACCGGCGGCATTAAAATCGTTCTGGAATTTTTCCAGGCCGCCGAGATCGCGATCGATCGCCGCGAGTACTTCGCCTTCCGGCTTGCCGCCGTTCGGGCCCATGATTTCCCAGAACATGGTGTGGTTGGCATGACCGCCGAGATTGTTGCGGACGGTGAATTTGATGCTGTCGTCGAGCGCATTCAGGTTGCCGAGCACGTCCTCGATCTTCGCCGTGCCCAATTGCGGATTGGTCTTGGCGACGTTGTTCATATTGGTGACATAGGCCGCGTGATGGCGGTCGTGATGGATTTCCATCGTCTTGGCGTCGATGTGGGGCTCGAACGCATTGGTCGGATAGCTCAGCGGCGGCAGCGTGAAGGGGCCGGTTGGGGCCGCGGCCGGGGCAGGAGCAGCCGCCTGCGCAAAGACAAGACGTGGGGCTGCAGCAATGGCCGCGATACCGGTTGCCGCAAACATCAAATGGCGCCGGGACATGGATGACATCGACTTCTCCTTACCTGTAGGTGAACTGGCTAAATATCTGTGGTCGAACGCCGAAGGCCGCTGCGCGCGGCAAGATACGGGCGGCGTGCGGGATCGGGTTTGGTTTTCTACCCTCGTGAGCCTGCGACGTAATCGCACAGGTGCTGCGGTCCCGGCAATGTAGCTCGGGCGGGCAACAAAAAAGGGTGGCCGTTCGGCCACCCTTTTGTTCACATTTTTGCGATGCCTTACTCGCCGGCCGCTTCGCGCGGTGCCGGGGCTTCCGCCTTCTGCTTGGCCTCAAGGTCCTCGCCAGTGGTCTGATCCACCACCTTCATCGACAGCCGGGTCTTGCCGCGGTCGTCGAAGCCGAGCAGCTTGACCTTGACCTTGTCGCCTTCCTTGACGACGTCGGAGGTCTTCTGCACGCGGCTGGCTGCAAGTTGGCTGATGTGGACGAGACCGTCCTTGGCGCCGAAGAAGTTCACGAATGCGCCGAACTCCATCACCTTGACCACGGTGCCGTCGTAGATCTGGCCGATCTCCGGGTCGGAGGCGATCGATTTGATCCACTTGATCGCGGCCTTCATCGCCTCGCCGTCGTTGGAGGCGACCTTGACGGTGCCGTCGTCCTCGATGTTGACCTTGGCGCCGGTCTTCTCGACGATCTCGCGGATCACCTTGCCGCCGGTGCCGATCACTTCACGGATCTTGTCGGTCGCGATCTTGAAGGTCTCGATGCGCGGCGCGTATTCGCCGAGCTCGGCGCGGGCGTTGGTGAGCGCCTTGGCCATTTCGCCGAGGATGTGGATGCGTCCTTCCCTGGCCTGGCCGAGGGCGACCTTCATGATCTCCTCGGTGATGCCCTCGATCTTGATGTCCATCTGCAGCGAGGTGATGCCCTGGTCGGTGCCGGCCACCTTGAAGTCCATGTCGCCGAGATGGTCCTCGTCGCCGAGAATGTCGGAGAGAACCGCAAAGCGCGAACCTTCGAGAATGAGTCCCATCGCGATGCCCGCGGTCGGCCGCTTCAACGGCACGCCCGCGTCCATCAGCGCCAGCGAGGCGCCGCACACCGAGGCCATCGACGATGAGCCGTTGGATTCGGTGATCTCGGAGACCACGCGCACCGTGTAGGGGAATTCGTGGTGCGGCGGCAGCACGGGGTGGATCGCGCGCCAGGCGAGCTTGCCGTGGCCGACCTCGCGGCGCTTGGTGCCGCCGAGGCGTCCGGTTTCACCGACCGAGTAGGGCGGGAAGTTGTAGTGCAGCAGGAACGTCTCTTTGTACGTTCCCGACAGCGCGTCGATATACTGCTCGTCCTCGCCGGTGCCGAGCGTGGTCACGACCATCGCCTGGGTCTCACCGCGGGTGAACAGCGCCGAGCCGTGGGCGCGGGGCAGCACGCCGACTTCGGCGATGATGTTGCGTACCGTCTTGACGTCGCGGCCGTCGATGCGCTTGCCGGTGTCGAGGATGTTCCAGCGAACGATCTTGGCTTCGAGCTCCTTGAACACGCCGGCGATGCGCAGCTTGTCGTATTTCGGCTCCTGCCCTTCCGGGAAGTAGTGCGCGATCACCTTTTCCTTGGCCGCGCCGACCGCGGCGTAGCGGTCCTGCTTGATCGGTATGGCGTATGCGGCGCGCAGCTCCTGCTCGATCAGGCCGAGCATTTCCTTCTCGATCGCGCTGTTGTCGATGGTGGTGACCTCGCGCGGATCCTTGGCGGCCTTCTCGGCCAGCTCGATGATCGCCTTGATCACCGGCTGGAAGTGGCGATGGCCGAACATGACTGCGCCGAGCATGATCTCTTCCGAAAGCTCCTTGGCTTCGGATTCGACCATCAGCACCGCGTCGGTCGTGCCGGCGACGACGAGCTCGAGCTGCGTGTCGGTCATTTCGTCGAGCGTCGGGTTGAGGATGTATTCGTCGTTGCTGAAGGCGACACGCGCCGCGCCGATCGGTCCTTTGAACGGGGCGCCCGACAGCGTCAGCGCCGCGGAAGCGGCGACCATCGACAGCACGTCGGGATCGTTCTCCATGTCGTGCGAGAGCACGGTGACGATGACCTGGGTTTCATTGCGCCAGCCGTCGGCAAACAAGGGCCGGATCGGGCGGTCGATCAGGCGGGAGACCAGCGTCTCCTTTTCGGTCGGGCGTCCCTCGCGCTTGAAATAGCCGCCGGGAATGCGGCCCGCGGCATAGGTCTTTTCCTGGTAGTCGACGGTCAGCGGCAGGAAGTCGACGCCTTCGCGCGGCGCTTTGGCGGCGACGACGGTGGCGAGCACAACGGTCTCGCCATAGGTGGCGACAACGGCGCCGTCGGCCTGACGGGCGATCTTGCCGGTTTCCAGCTTGAGGGGACGTCCACCCCAGTCGATCTCGACGGAATGCTTATTGAACATAGTGGTCTTCTTTCATGGGTTCACGAGAGCGCGGAGCCCAGAAACACAAAGACCATGCGCAAGATTGCGGGGCACTGATCGCAACATGAGATCAGCATCCGGCGATCCTGCCATGGTCTTTATCTCTCGGATGGCGTCCATCCTCTCGGCAGTCACGGGCACCTTGCCCTGCCCAGCGGCCGGATTGCTGCTGGACGTTTGTCGAGCACGATCCTCATCGGATGATGCTCCATGCGCATGATCGTCTCCAACAATCGGAGTCCGTTTTCTTCGGGAAATCATGCGAAAACGCGCGCAAACTGCGCGCGCGTACTCTCAAATCAACGACGAATGTTATGCTTTTCGAGCAACGCCTTGTAACGCGCCTCGTCCTTCTTCTTGATGTAGTCGAGAAGGGAGCGACGCGTCGACACGAGCTTCAGGAGGCCGCGGCGTGAGTGATTGTCCTTCACGTGGGTCTTGAAGTGGCCCGTGAGATTGTTGATGCGTTCCGACAGGATCGCAACCTGGACCTCGGGCGAGCCGGTGTCGCCGGCTTTGGTGGCACTCGTCTTGATGACTTCCGCTTTGCGTTCGGCGGTAATCGACATCGTCAAACTCTCTCATTGCTGCGACCGGGGCTGGCAGTCAGCCCGGTCAGGTTGAACACGCGCTTGGGGATGAGTTCGCCATTGCCAATTTCGGCGAGGGCCAGAAGCCGGCCTGCCACCGTGACATAGACTGTGCCGCTACTATTGGGCGCATCCCGTCCGCGCAACAAAACGGCCTGGCCCCTGTGGAGCCTTGCCGCATCAGCCCGTGTGACGGCCAGTGCCGGGATGTCGTCCAGCGCGGTCTCAACGGGCAAAAGCGCGTCGGCGAGGCTTCCCTCGCCAGACGCGGCTCTATTGCATAAAGCCTCCAACTCTTCCAGCGGAATCATGTCCGTTTCGCGGAACGGGCCGACCAAGGTCCGCCGCAACGCGCAGATATGGCCGAAACAGCCCAGAATTCGGCCGATATCGCGGGCCAAAGCCCGGACATAGGTCCCCTTGCCGCACTCGGCCTCGAACACGGATTGGCCGTTATCTCCATGTTCTACAAGGGTTAATTCGTGAATCTCGACCGGCCGGGGCTTCAATTCGACGGTTTCGCCGTCCCGTGCCAGATCGTAGGCCCGCTCGCCCTGGACCTTGATCGCCGAATACTGCGGCGGGATCTGCTCGATTAGGCCGGTGAACTGCGGCAGCAGGGCCCGGATCGCCTCCGCCGATGGCCGCAGCTCGCTGGTCCTGACAACCCGGCCCTCGGTATCGTCGGTGTCGCGCTCCTCGCCCCAGGCCACCGTGAAGCGGTAGCGCTTGCGGCCGTCCATCACGAAGGGGACGGTCTTGGTGGCCTCGCCGAGCGCGATCGGCAGGCCGCCGGAGGCCAGCGGATCGAGCGTGCCGGCATGGCCTGCGCGCTTGGCCTGGAACAGACGCTTGAGCACGGCAACCGCATGCGTCGAGGTCATGCCGATCGGCTTGTCGAGAACGACCCAGCCATGGACGTCGCGCTTGTCGCGCCGCGGCTGATTGTTCTGGCGCGGCTGCTTGTGGCGCGGATCATTATTGCTGCGGCGTTCGCCATCGTTGACGCGGTGTTCGTCGTCGCCGGCGCGACGTTCGTCGTCGCCAGCGCGACTTTTGTCGTCGCCACGCGACTCACCTGAAAAAATATTTTTTTCAGCGGCGTGCGAATCGGCCGTTTGCTGCGCGATCTCGCGGTTGGCGGTGGGCATCGTCATCACTTGTCGTCCGAATCGGGTGCGAGGTCTCTTTGCACCGCAGGTGTTCTCAGTAATTTCTCGATCCGTTCCGCTTCGTCGAATCGTTCGTCGACGCGAAAGCGGAGTTCAGGGGAAAATTTTAAGCTAACGCGGTGAGCGATCTCGCCGCGCAGGAATTTCTTGTTGCGATCGAGCGCCGCGAGCACGATGTCGGTGTCGCGGCCGCCGAGCGGCATCACGTAAATCGTCGCTAGCTTCAGGTCAGGCGACATCCTCACCTCGGGAACGGTGATGATGTGGCCTTCGAGGTCGGGGTCGTGAACGTTACCCTGCGACAGAATATCGGCGACGGCATGGCGCACGGTCTCGCCAACGCGCAATTGTCGCTGCGAGCCGCCGGGAGCGGAACCCTTGTTGTGGTGGCGGGGCATTAGACTCTCTCATAGCCGTCAAGCCCGCGCGTCTCGCGGGCATCACGTCTTGCTTGTTAAATCAGGATCAGGACGTGGATGGCCGGAACAAGCCCGGCCATGACGCCACATCTTCAGTCAATAAAATCCGAAGCTCTTCGTAAGATTTGGACTTACAGAGAGCGCTGGATCGTCTCCACGCGATAACACTCGATGACGTCGCCGACACGCATGTCGCCGTAATTCTCGAACGCCATGCCGCATTCCTGGCCGGATTGCACTTCCTTCACTTCATCCTTGAAGCGCTTCAGCGTCGAGAGCTTGCCTTCGTGCACGACGACGTTGTCGCGGATCAGGCGCACATTGGCGCCGCGTTCCACGGTGCCGTCGGTGACGCGGCAGCCGGCGACCTTGCCGACCTTGGAAATGTTGAACACTTCCAGGATCTGCGCATTGCCCAGCATGGTTTCGCGCAGCGTCGGCGCGAGCAGGCCGGACATCGCCTTTTTGATGTCGTCGACGAGATCGTAGATGATGTTGTAGTAGCGGATCTCGATGCCGTTGCGCTTGGCGGCCGCGGCCGCTTCCTTGTTGGCGCGCACCGAGAAGCCGATGATCGCGGCATTGAAGCCTTCCGCCAGCGTGACGTCGGATTCGGAGATGCCGCCGACGCCCGCATGCAGGATGCGCGCGGCAACTTCCTCGGTGCCGAGCTTTTCCAGCGATCCCAAAATCGCTTCGAGCGAGCCCTGCACGTCGGCCTTCACGATCAGCGGGAATTCCTTGCGGCCCGCCGTCTTGAGTTGCGACATCATCTGCTCGAGCGAGCCGCGCATGCCGGAAATCGACGCGGCGGCGTTCTCGCGCTTCTGGTGGGCGCGGTAGCTCGTGACCTGGCGGGCGCGGGCTTCGTTCTCGACGACAGCAAGGCGGTCGCCGGCTTCCGGCGGGCCGTTGAAACCGAGCACCTCGACCGGCACCGAAGGTCCGGCCTCGTCGATGTTCTCGCCCTGATCGGAGATCAGCGCGCGGACGCGGCCCATCTCGGCGCCGGCCACGATGATGTCGCCGACCCGCAGCGTGCCGCGCTGGACCAGCACGGTCGCGACCGGACCGCGGCCGCGATCGAGCTTGGCTTCGATCACGGTGCCTTCGGCGGGCCGTTCCGAATTGGTCTTGAGATCGAGCAGTTCGGCCTGCAGCGCGATCATCTCGAGCAGCTTGTCGAGATTGGTCTTGTTCTTGGCGGATACCTCGACGTCGACGACTTCACCGCCGAACGATTCGACCTGAACCTCGTGCTGCAGCAGTTCGGTGCGTACGCGCTCCGGCTTGGCATCGGGCTTGTCGATCTTGTTGATCGCCACGATCATCGGCACCTTCGCCGCCTTGGCGTGGTTGATCGCTTCCACCGTCTGCGGCATGACGCCGTCATCGGCCGCAACCACCAGGATCACGATATCGGTGACCTTGGCGCCGCGCGCGCGCATCGCAGTGAACGCGGCGTGGCCGGGGGTATCGATGAAGGTGATCTTCTTGCCGCTTTCCGGCGAGGTCACCTGATAGGCGCCGATATGCTGGGTGATGCCGCCGGCTTCACCCGACACCACGTTGGCATGACGCAGCGCGTCGAGCAGCGAGGTCTTGCCGTGGTCGACATGGCCCATGACGGTGACGACCGGCGAGCGCGGCTCGGTGTCGGTGGAATCGTCGACGACGTCGAACAGGCCCTCTTCAACGTCGGACGCGGCGACGCGCTTGACGGTATGGCCCAGTTCCTCGGCGATCAGTTGCGCGGTGTCGGCATCGATCACGTCGGTGATCTTGTGCATCGCGCCCTGCTTCATCAGCAGGCGGATGACGTCGACCGCGCGCTCCGACATGCGGTTGGCGAGTTCCTGGATGGTGATCGCTTCCGGGATCGTGACCTCGCGGACCAGCTTTTCCTTCGGCTCGTTGGAGGCATGGCCCTTCAGACGCTGGGTACGGCGGCGGAACGAGGCGATCGAGCGCTCGCGCACATCGTCATTGAGCGCGGTGACCACCGTCAGGCGGCCGCGTTCCTTCTGCGGGCCGGGCTTGTGGGTGGTCTTGGGGGCCGCTACGGGGCGCATGGCGCCGCCGGGACCGCGCCGGACCTGACGCGGACCCTCGTCCTCATCGGAGCCGTCGGCGGCAACGCCCGGCGCGCGCGCCGCCGGCGTCGCGGCAGCCGGGCGGGCGCCAG
>NZ_JBWBWM010000081.1:0-13674 GCF_056174665.1 Bradyrhizobium sp. WYCCWR15520 | reverse complement strand
CCTTGACGTTCAGATCCTTCACGATCTCGAAGATCTCTTCAACGATCTGCGGCGCGAGGCCCATCGAAGGCTCGTCGAGCAGGATCATCTTCGGGCGCGACATCAGCGCACGGCCGATCACGCACATTTGCTGTTCGCCGCCCGACGTATAGCCGGCGGTCGAACTACGCCGCTCCCCGAGACGGGGGAAATAGGCATAGACTCGCTCCAGATCCTGCGCGATCGCGGCCTTACCGTCCCTGCGCGTAAAGGCGCCGGTCAGGAGATTCTCTTCGACCGTGAGGTGAGCGAAGCAACGCCGTCCCTCCATCACCTGGATGCAGCCGCGCCGCACCACATCGTTTGGCGACAGGGACTGCACTTCGACGCCGTCGAACAGGATCGAGCCCTTGGTAACCTCGCCGCGCTCCGCATGCAGCAGATTGGAGACCGCCTTCAGCGTCGTTGTCTTGCCCGCACCATTGGCGCCGAGAAGCGCGACAATTCCGCCCCGCGGCACATCCAGCGATACCCCCTTCAACACGAGGATGACGTGATCGTAGACAACCTCGATATTGTTGACCGACAGAAACAGCGCTGCCGCTTCTGTCGCCGTTGGGGCCTTACGGGTTGACACGCTGCTCCCTCCAAACGGTTGCGGCTCTCGGGATATCAGGGAGGAGGCGAACGCTCCTCCCTGATTGCCGAGATGTGTTCAGCTTTCTTTCGAGCAGTCGCGCGGCTGAATCTTCTTCTCCGCGGCATACTTCGCGGAAACATCGTCAACGAGCGGTTCGGTATTGGATTGGTTGGCGGTGTACCAGTCGGAGATGACCTTCCAGCTCTTGCCGTCCCACTGCTGTACCCGCCCCTCCCGCGCGCCCTCGTGGTCGGAGCAGGAAATCTTGATCGGCTTCAACATACCCTCGAAGCCGAGTTCCTTGAGACGCGCATCAGAGAGGTTGAGGTTCTCCAGACCCCAGCGGACCTGCTCTCCCGTAAGCGGCTTCTTGCCGAACTTTTCCTGCGCCTTGCGGATCGCCTCCACGCCGAGCATGGCATTCGTCATACCGCGGTTATAGAGAACCTCGCCGACCTTGCCAGGCTCCGACGCCCCCTTTCCCTTTGCATAAACGTACTTCTCCAGGTCGACATGCACCGGATACTTGCCTGCACCATGCTGAAGCATCAGCGCCTTGTATCCGGTTGCTTGGTCGCCTGCGGGCGCTACATCCGGCTCTGCGCCCGACCACCAGACACCGATCATTCTGTCGCGCGGATAGGCAACAGCCGCTGCTTCCTTGATTGCCGTGCCGTTCATGACGCCCCAGCCCCAAAGTAAAACATAGTCCGGCCGGCTCTGGCGAATCGCCAGCCATTGCGACTTCTGTTCGACACCGGGGTGCGTGACCGGGATCGGCGTAAACTCAAAGCCGTGCTTCTGTGCCAGCACCTGCAGCATCGGGATCGGCTCCTTGCCGTACGGGCTGTCGTGATAGACCAGTGAAATTTTCTTGCCTTTCAGCTTATCGAAGCCGCCGACCTCTTTGGCGATGTGCTGGATCGCGATATCGGCCGCCGACCAGTACGTGCCGAGCAGCGGGAAGTTGTAGGAGAAGACGGCTCCGTTCTTGGAATCGGCGCGGCCATAGCCCATCGTGATAATCGGTATCTTGTCAGTCGCGGTCTTTTCGGTGAGGGCGAATGTAATGCCGGTCGACAGCGGATTGATGAAGGCCGCGCCAGTTGGGCCCTTGCCCTTGAGACGCTCGTAACACTCAACGCCCTTGTCGGTGGCGTATCCGGTTTCGCATTCCTCGACCAGGAGCTTGACGCCGTTGATGCCGCCGTCGCGCTCGTTGACAAGGTTGTAATAGTCAGCCACGCCGTTTGCGTACGGCACGCCATTCACGGCGTATGCGCCCGTCCGGTAGGATAATATCGGGATGAACTGCTCGTTCTGCGCTGCAGCAGGAGAGGCAAACGCCCCACCTGAAAGTATGGCTGCCGCCAGCATCAGTTTGTTGCGTACCATTTTGGTGTCCTCCTCGTTCAGCCCGTTTTTTTTCCGTACCGGGTCTTGTTTTCGCGGGCTTTCCTTCCTCCTTTTGCCAACAACCGCCGCTCCGCGTTGCGATCTTCGGCTTCCGTCGCACTGACCGCCCCTTCAGTAGGGAAACGGCCAAAGTCTGAGCTTTTCCTTGCCAATCGATATGAGCCGGGCAAACCCATGTGGCTCCTTGATGAGAAGATAGCAGATCAACGAACCAAAGATGATGAATTCCAGATGAGTAATCGTCTCTGTCGACAGCGGCACACCGAGCTGGGTTGGAATCAAGTTCAGCATGATCGGCAGAATGAGGATAAAGGCCGCACCGACGAACGAACCCATGATCGATCCCAACCCGCCGATGATCACCATGAACAGAAGCTGCAGCGAACGATCGATCGAGAACGCGAGCGGCTCCCATGAGCCCAGATAGACGAACGCCCAGAGTGCGCCCGCCACGCCGATGATAAATGAAGAGACCGCAAAAGCCGTGAGCTTTGCGTAGAGTGGCCGGATGCCGATCAGCTCAGCGGCTATGTCCATGTCGCGGATTGCCATCCACTGTCTGCCGAGATTGCCGCGAACGAGATTCTTCGCCAGAACCGCGAATACCGTTACGAAGATCAGGCACAGCATATAGCGCTCGATCGGCGTGCCTACGTTCAGACCGAAGAAATCTAGTGTCGGTGCATTGACCGACCCTGACGGCGCATAATTGGTAAACCACGGCACCCGCAGGAACACCCAGTCGAAAAAGAATTGCGCTGCGAGTGTTGCGACCGCCAGATAGAGGCCCTTGATCCGCAGACTGGGAATACCGAAGAGGATTCCGGCAACAGCCGCCGTGAGCCCGCCGAGCAAAATGGCTAACAAAACGGGCAGCGGCGGGATCGAAATCGCGAAGCCAAGCCAGGCAAGCGGAATGTGAACACCGGTCCCCAGCTTGTAAGCAGAATAGGCGCCGATGGCCATGAACGCGCCGCTGCCGAGCGAGATCTGGCCGCAATAGCCGACAAGGATGTTTACGCCGATAGCCGCGAGCGCGAGGATCAGGAAGGGCAGCAGAATGGCGCGAAGCAGATAGTCGCTGCCGAACGGCCAAATGTCGAAGTCGGCCAGCAGCGGCACGCCAATGAAGGCGATACCGAGCAAGATGGCGAGCGCGATACGGTCCTGGCGAATCGGGAAGATCGCCATATCCTCCGCGTAGGTCGTCTTGAATTGGCCGGCCTCACGATAAAGCACAACGAACTCCTCGTCTCAGATACGTTCGATGATCCGCTCGCCGAACAGCCCCTGCGGCCGCACGAGCAGCACCGCCAACGCCAGCACATAGGCGAACCAATATTCGATACCGCCACCGATATGCGCCCCCAGGAACACCTCGGCGATCTTCTCCCCCGCGCCCACAATGAGCCCGCCGACGATGGCGCCTGGAACCGAGGTAAGGCCTCCAATGATCAGAACCGGCAAGGCCTTCAGCGCGAGAAACGTGATGGAGAACTGTACGCCCAGTTTGGTGCCCCACACGGTCGCCGCAACCAGCGCAACGAGACCGGCGGCAAGCCAGACCACGAACCAGATCCAGCTGATTGGAATCCCGACCGACTGCGCAGCCAGGTGGTCGTCGGCAACCGCCCTGAGTGCGCGACCGGTCTTGGTACGCTCGAAGAAGATCGCGAGGCCCGCGACCAGAATGCCGGCGATAAAGCCGCCCCAGACATCCAGCTTGTTGGCCAGAATTCCACCGGGAAAGAGATTTTCAAACAGGAACCAGGCGTCCGTCGGAAACAGCCGCAAAGGGTAAGCATCGGAACCGAAGATCATCTGCGCCGCACCCTCGAGGATGAATGTCACGCCGATGGTGGACATGAACAGCGTGAGGCCGTCCTGGTTGACAAGAGGTCCGATCACGAACCGCTCGATCAGCCAGGCGGTTATCGCCATGATCACGGCAGCGAAGCCAATGCCGAAGATGATCGCAGCCCAAAGCGGGAAACCCCATGCCACCAGCAGGTCGAGCGAGCGAACCAGCGCAAGCCCGGCGAGCAACACCATTGCGCCTTGCGCAAAGTTAAAGACACCGGATGCTTTGAAGATCAACACGAAACCGAGCGCGACCAGCGAGTACAGCACGCCGGACATCAATCCGCCGATCAGCACTTCGAGAAATTGACCCAACCCGATCACGCAATGCTCCTTAGTGCGCGACGCCGAGATAGGCGTCGATCACGCCCTGATTCTCCTTGACCTCATCCGGGGTGCCGTCAGCGATCTTCACGCCATGATCGAGCACCGCTACGCGATGGGAGAGATCCATCACCACAGCCATGTCGTGCTCGATCAGCGCAATGGTCGTGCCGTAATGATTGTTCACGTCGATGATGAACCGCGACATGTCCTCCTTCTCTTCGAGGTTCATGCCTGCCATTGGCTCGTCGAGGAGAAGAAGATCGGGCTCCATCGCAAGGGCGCGGCCAAGTTCGACGCGCTTCTGCAGGCCATATGGCAAACGCGCAACCGGCACCTTGCGGATCGCCTCAATCTCCAGAAAATCGATGATCTCCTCGACTCGGTGCCGATGCTCGATCTCCTCCGCCAGTGCAGGGCCGTAACGCAGCATCTGCCACAGAAGACCCCGGCGCATCTTCAATGTGCGGCCAGCCATAATATTGTCGAGCGCGCTCATTCCCTTGAACAGTGCGACGTTTTGAAAGGTGCGCGCGATGCCGCCACGGGATGCCTCGAACGGCTGCATCTGGGCGCGGGTCCGTCCCTTGAAGGTGATCGCGCCGTGATTGGGATGATAAAAGCCGTTGATGACGTTGAGCATCGAAGTTTTTCCGGCGCCGTTCGGTCCGATGATGGCGCGAATTTCGCCTTTCCTGATGTCAAACGAAACGTCCCTCAGCGCCTTCACGCCGCCAAACGCCAGCGATACCCCTTGGACCAGAAGCAAGATTTCGTCCGTATCCGGCATCCTCATGCGGCTTCCCCCAAAGGTTCCGTCGCACCAATTGTTTGCATATCGCGGATCTTGACCCGAGCCGCGATCACGCCCTTGCGGCCATCCTCAAAAGTGACCTCGGTGGAAATGTCCGCTTCATGCGAACCGTCGTAGAGCGCCGTGACCAGTGGCGCATAGCGCTCGGCGATGAACCCACGGCGAACTTTCTGGGTGCGGGTCAATTCGCCATCGTCTGCGTCGAGCTCCTTATGCAGAATGAGAAAGCGGCGAATCTGCGCGCCCGCCAGCACCCTTCCCTCCGCAAGAGAGCGGTTCACCTCGGCAACATCTTTCGCCACCATGTCGTAGACCAGCGGATGCCCCGCCAGCTCCTGATAGGAACCGTATGCGATATTGTTGCGTTCGGCCCAGTTCGCCACAGCGACCGGGTCGATATTAAGAAAGGCGCAAACGAAATCCCTGGAGTCGCCGTAGACGACCGCTTCCTTGATGTTGGGAAAGAACTTCAACTTGTTCTCAAGATACTTTGGCGCAAACATCGTGCCGTCAGCCAGCCGACCAACATCCTTCGCGCGATCGATGATCTTCAGATGCCCAGTCTTCTCGTCGAAGAAACCGGCGTCGCCGGTCTTGACGTAGCCGTCGGACGTCATGGCCTCCGCGGTCTTCGCCTGATCCTTGAAGTATCCGACGAACATGCCCGGGGAGCGGAAGTGCACCTCGCCTGTTTCCGCAATGCGGATGTCGACGTTCGGTGCAGCCGGGCCGACCGTATCGGAGTAGATCTCACCGTCAGGCTGGCAGGTAACGTAAAGGAACGCTTCGGTCTGACCGTACAGTTGCTTCAGGTTCAATCCGATCGAGCGGTAAAACGCGAACAGATCCGGACCGATGGCCTCACCTGCAGTATAAGCGACGCGCACGCGAGACAGGCCAAGAACGTTCTTGAGGGGCTCGTAGACCATCAAACGCCCGACCGCATAGAGCAGCCGGCCAGACAGCGGCACCGGCTTTCCGGTCAAAATCGACTCGCCATAACGCCGCGCAATGCCAAGGAAGTAGTTAAACATGCGCCGCTTGATGGCTGCAGCGTCCTCCATGCGGATCATTACCCGCGTCAGCATGGCCTCGAAACCGCGCGGCGGGGCGAAATAGAAGGTTGGTCCGATCTCGCGCCGATCCTGCTCGATCGTCTCACCGCTCTCGGGACACGCCATGCAGAATCCAGCGACAATGCCCTGTGCATAGTTGAGGTAATGATCACCAACCCAGGCGAGCGGTAGGTAGGCGAGCGCCACGTCCTTGTCGGTCAGGCTGTCAAGCCTGACGGTATCAGTCGCAGCGTCGATGCAGCCTCGCGCCGACAGCATGACGCCCTTCGACGCGCCGGTCGTTCCCGAGGTGTAGAGGATGATCGAGATGTCAGAACCTTCACCCTGCCGGATGAACTCATCGATCTGCCTGCCGAGCGCCGCGCTGGCCGCAAGCGCGGCGCGGCCGTCTTCGATGACATCGCGGATTGCGATCAATCGATCGTGGTCGTAGTCATCGAGGCCACGCGGCTCGTCATAGACGACCTTGTGGAGATGCGGCACCCGGTCGGATACAGAAGAGACCTTGTCGACCTGCTCCTGATCTTGCGCCGCAACAAACTTTACGTCGGCGTGAGCGAGGACATAAGCAAGCTCGTCAGCCACTGCATCCGAATAGACCGGAACCGGAATCGCGCGCAGCACTTGCGCTGCCATCAGCGTCCAATAGAGCTTCGGCCGGTTGGAGCCAACGATGGCGATCGTGTCTCCTGGCTGCAATCCAAGTCGATGCAAGCCCGCAGCGTAGGCGCGCACGATCTCTGCGACCTGGGCCCAGGTCCACGTCTGCCAGATGCCGAGATCTTTGTGCCGAAACGCAGGGCGGCTGCTAAACTGCGCGGCATTTCGCGCCAGCAGCTTGGGGAACGTGTCAAACGATCCGCCAACGGCCATGTCGGTCTCTATCTAAAACCGGCACGTTGATTCGCGCCTGCTTATTGTGCGCTGCGCCCTTCGGGAAGCAGCCATACGAATTCCGCATGCGTCCCTTACATTACAACGGATCGAAAGTCCTACAAGTCCTGGCTTGATCGACCCGAACCCGTTGGTGGGTAATCAGTTGGTATAAATAAGAAAGCGGGCGACCGATGGTCGGCGTAGCTTCGCTCTACTTGCAGTGGCAGGTCATCGGGGATGCAGACCGTAATTCAGCTGCAGGCGGCCCGAGCCAAGAATTAGCTGCTCGCATCCATCCTCAAAGACGAACTTCGCTTCGTCCTTCGAGAAGACATGCGAGGTCGCGTAGTGCTTCTTCGACAGCTTCTTCTTCCGCCTTGCCACTTCGCCGGACAGACGAATGATCACGTCGTGTTCATAAGTCTTTCCGTCAATCGTGATGGTGCCGAATCTAGTGCGTTCGATCTCCATGGCCCGCCTCTTCATGATCTCGGCACGAGGCCCGACTCCGCGTCGGCAGACGAGCCTGGCATCGATGTCAGGGCAGGCCGCGTCGCTCGCCGGCTCGCGGGCCTCCTGTTTCCGAACCTTGGACCCGACGGTGCCGTTAGCCAGCAATTCGCTACTGCTGTCTACCCGACGATCTGGAACGCGTCTGCCGCACGCAACACGGTGCCGTCCTCCCAGTGGCGTCCGACCAGCATCATGCCAACCGGGAGCCCTGCCGACATGCCTGCCGGAACCGTGGCGGCAGGATGGCCAGTGACGTCGAACGGGCAAGTGTTGGAAATCATTTCAAGTGCCCGCGCAACATAGTCCTCGCGGCTCGCGTCCGGGGCTGGGAGGAGCGTGGCCTTCAAGGGTAACGTCGGCATGAGCAGGAGATCGACGTCTTTGAGTTGCTCGTCGTAGGCGGCGCGTAGCATGCGCGCGAGGTTTTGGGCCTTCGCGTAGTAGCGGCCCTGATAATTGTCCTGCATGTACTGGCCGAGCAGGACGACGAGCTTGACGGTCTCCGAAAGGTCGTTGGCGCGCACCCGCCGACTCCGGCCGTAGAAGTCCAGCAGCGAAGTTGTGTAATGCCCTTTCCAGTTGGTTCCCATGCTGTTGCCCGCGACCATCAGCGCCGTGGCACCCTCGACGGCGATAGCGTTCCAGATATGGATGCCGTCGCGGTGGAGGGGGATCGATACCTCGCTTACATTCCCTCCCGCTCGCGTCAGGCGCTGTGCTGCCTCGCGCACCATGGCGTCGACATCGGGCTCGGAATTGGGCCAGCCAAATCCCTCCTTAACGATTCCGATCCGCAGGCCACGCACGTCTCCGGTGAGCTGCTTGGTATACGCTTCCGTACGCAGTCCCGCCGGTTGGCGCGGGTCGAGGCCATCGGCGCCGGCGAGCACTTCGAGAAGCCGGGCGGCATCGCCGGCGGTGCGGGCAATGGGTCCGGTATGATCAAGTGTTAATTCAATCGGGAAGACACCCGTGTATGGCACAAGCCCGTGGGTGGGCTTGTGGCCAACCGCTCCGCAGAAAGAGCTGGGAATTCGGATCGATCCTCCCTGGTCGCCCCCGATGGCCATGTCGCACTCGCCCGCGACGACGAGCGCCGCACTGCCGCTGGAGGAGCCTCCGGCAGATCGCTTCGGATCGTGCGGATTGAGCACGGGCCCAGTGTCGGAGGTATGGCTACCGCCCGAGAAGCAAAGATGCTCACACACGGCCTTGCCGACGATCTCCCCACCGGCGTCGAGGATGCGGGTCACAATGGTCGCATCCACGTCGGGGACGTAGCCCTCCAGCACGTTGGAACCGTTCATCATCGGGATACCGGCAACGCACACATTGTCTTTGATGGCGATTTTCTTGCCCGCGAGAGGCCCCGAAGTTGCGCCTTTGATCGAGCACTTCCAGTACCAAGCGTTGAGCCGATTGTCCGAGACACCTGGTCGGAACCCCGCGTCCCGCGGGTACTTCACCGCCAATGTCGGCTCCGCGAACTGGTCCAGCCGACGGTATGACGCGAGCACGCCGTCCATAAGGTTGCGGAACGACGTCAGATCGTCGCGGCTGAGAGCCAAGTTGTAGGATTTGGCGATGCGCTCCAATTCAGGCAGCGGCGGCTTGCGCAGAATCCGCGGCGCCGTCGCCGTCGAGGGTAGCGGTTGCGCACCCGCCTCGGCGGCCGCACGAAGGGGCGTTGACGCCGCAGCGACAACGGTTGCTGCTGCGCCGGCCGTGCCGGCATGAAGGAAACGACGACGCGAATAGTTTGGCGATGCTCTCATAGGCATATCCTCCCTCGACCAATAGCTTGACTTCTCAATCTACCACTCGCCCTAAGTGTCGGGACCGTCCGGTGTTCGATGGCCGCGTCGGTCACCAAGCGGAGATCGCCGACGCTGCTGAAGCGAAGCAGCCGCACAAGGTCGGGACGGAGGCATAGCCGAGCGGATCGTTGCGATAATTAAGGCGCCTACCGGTCGTTCCGCTCGGGCTGCAATGGCCAGTGATCAACAAGATCGGCTTGGGCCGGTTGCCCGGCGACATTCTCGTCGAGCGCGACAACTTCCGCGTTTATATCCCGCTCGCAACATCGTTGCTGGTCAGCGTGATCCTTTCCCTGACCCTTTGGCTCGCTAACCGGTAGTCGTCGGCGCCTCGCGCTCAGAGTGGACAGCAGTCGGGAGTGTTCGCGTCCGGCCTGCCGGCAGCATCATCGTCTGCGTCGTGAGCAGCCATGGCATCCACATGAATCGTGTGGCCTGCACCCAAAACGTGAAAGGGTTAGCTGCCTCGAACAAGGACCCGAGCGCTTCGAAGGATGGCGTTGCCCGCAGGTTGATTGATATCTGCTCCCAATCACCATTCGGCGATTGCCGGTGAATGATGTCGATGTCGAGGCTGGCCAAACGAGCGCTTGCGCTCGTCGCATCGATATCGCTGTCTCGACTGTGTGTTCGCTCTGGCATCGGCCCGATTCCATCCCGCTGCTGATTATCGCTCATCATTCCCGGTAATGAAAGCTCGCGGACTTGCTGCCGCGACCATGGCCGCTCCCCGCGGGCCGCCGTGTTCCGCGCCATCAACGCAGCCGGCGAAGCGGTCTAGGTGTTCGAGCCCCACGAGGAAGCCGAAGCGTGGATGGCAGCGAAATCGGCCGCCTATGGCGGCTTGCAATCACCTTCCGGCGGCCTACCATGGAATGCGTAGCTCACCCTGCAGGAGCGCAGCCATGGAACTCACCGTGGTGCCCATCGTCAAGCCGGACGACGCCAACTTCATCTTCGGCCAGTCGCATTTCATCAAGACCGTGGAAGACCTCCACGAGGCGCTGGTGGGCGCGGTTCCGGGCATCCGGTTCGGGCTGGCCTTCTGCGAGGCCTCGGGCAAGCGGCTGGTGCGCTGGTCGGGTAATGACGAACCCGCCCTCGCCCTCGCACGCGACAACGCATTGGCCGTCGGCGCCGGCCACACTTTCCTGATCTTCCTGGGCGACGGGTTCTTTCCCGTCAACGTGCTGGCTGCGGTGCGCGCGGTGCCGGAAGTCTGCCGCATCTATTGCGCGACGGCCAACCCGACACAGGTAATCGTCGCGCAAACGGAGCTGGGCCGCGGCGTGCTCGGCGTGGTGGATGGCGCCTCGCCGCTGGGTGTCGAAACCGACGCCGACATTGCGTGGCGGAAAGACCTGCTGCGCAAGATCGGCTACAAGCTGTAGTGGCTGGATGAGGCCGAACCCGACAGGATGCACCACCACTGCAGCTGACGCTGCCACGCATCGAACGCGAAGCGCGCGCCAGGATCGCGGCGAAGATCGCAGCGCGTCAGGTCTGCTTTCAGATCGCCCTTAGTGCGCCCTCAGCGCGTCATGTCAGGACGATCCAGCCTCTTGATGCAGCTCGCCGCCTCGCATCAAGCGGCGGGCGATGTCGGCTGTCTGCAGTGACGCGCGTTCGGTCGGTGAATGGGCCGCCAGATAGCGGGCAACCGCGATGAGGATGTGCCGGCCCTCGTCCGTGTCGCCCCACGCGCCGAATTGACGGACTCCCGCCTCCAGCATCTGATACGCATGGAAGCCTGCATCTTCGCGTAGCACCGCATGCGCGAGCGTGGCGATCAGCGCCTGCGGCGAATGGCCGAGCGTGAGATGCCGTGCCACCAGGCGTGCGGCGAGATCGACCTGTCGCTGCCGGTCAAAGGCGTCGAGCAAGGCGGCGCCGATCGTCTCTGGATCCGCGGGCAGATCATCGAGCTGCTCGCCGCCGTCGCCCGGAATGCGCGCCGGCGGCACATTGAGATAGCGAGCAAGGTAGAGCGCCATCGCTCCGTGCAATACGCCGCGGACGGCCGTGACGTGAGTGTCGGTGTTGGCAGTCCCGATGCGCGTCAGCATCTGGTGGACGGCGTTGGCGTAGGTGAAGACGTGATGCGCCGTCTCCCAGTCGGCGTGCTCGTTGGCATTGCCGAAGCGCGCCACCCTGAGCGCTGCCGCGTACGCGAGGGATCGGCCAAGGTCAGCAGGGACCGCACCGGCGCGGATCGCCTCCTTGAGCGCGTCAACGATCCTGGCTGGATCGTCACCGAGCAGCTCTTGAGCAAGTGCAGCGCGGCCCGACCAGTCACGCGAGCCGCGTCCGGCAGCACACAGGTCCGCGAGTTCGCTGGCTGATTCCTCACACAACGCAACAAGGTCAACGGGCTGGCGCCAGGCCGTCGATTCCTCGGCGCCACGGGCCGCTACCATCTGGCCGACGACAGTCGGCAGCAGAGCCGCCGCGTGTTGCCAGCCGACCAGGTCGAGGCACTCGAATACCTTGTTGATGAAGTCGAGCGAGTGCCCGGTGTCGGCGAAAGCCCGCTCGGTCTCGGCGCCGAACAGGGCATCAGCGAGTTCAGCCGGGGAGAAGCCCGCCGCAATCGCCGTGAGCAGGGTGCGCTCGGCCGCCTCGCGATGGCGCACACTTGTCCAACGCCGCAGCCAGCGTTTGAGCGCGGCCGGATCCGGTCGGCTTCCAAGCGGCGCGCGCTCCCGCCGCGGCGCCTCGCCGTTGCAATCCGCCGCCACGCGGCGGGCGCCGTGGAATAGAGCGAGATAGGCTTCTTCCTCCGGCAGCACAGGCAGAATATTGGCGAGTGCCGTAAGGATCGTAAGACCCACGCCCCAGCCGTCGCGATTCTGCGCCCCGAACAGCGCCACCTCCCGCACGATTTCGGCGTGCGGCACGCCGGCCGCGAGCTGACCATGCATGGCCTTGGCAATGACGAGGCCGAGGTCATGGGCAAGGCCGTTCGCAAGCCGCTGATGCCAGTGCGCGGTGAGATCGGCATGGGTGAACGTGGTCTTCACCCAGACGTCACCATTGCGCACCTCGACCGGGCAGGTCGGCACATCGTCCGCCCACAGATCGAAGGTGCAGCCGCTTTCGAGATCGAAGCGAGCGTGGTGCCAGTGACAGGTCAAGATGCCGTCCTCGACGCTGCCGCGCTCGAGCGGGAAGCCCATGTGCGGGCACCGATTGTCGAGGGCGAAGACGCGCCCGCGGTCATAGATGACGAGGATCGGACGATGGCCACCGCGCACAACGAGCCGCCCCTTGATCTTCAGCTCCTCAAGGCTGCCCGCCAGCGCAAATTCCTTGCTGGGCGCGTCCATGAGCATACCTCCCATTGTCGGTTTGGGGCCGCTGCAGGTACTCCGCAACATAGGTATCCCCTCGCGCAAAGGCGAGATGCCGTGGTTTTCGTCGTCAACGGGCCGTGGCCGCCATCCACAGCGAGCGCGTGGCCTATCACGAAGCTCGAGCCAGGGCTGCAGAGCCAAAGAACCGTCGCAGCGATCTCCTCAGGCCTTGCGCGGTTCCACTGGAGACCCCGACCGATTTCTACTAAACTTCCGTTCGCAAAGCAGTGCGCTCGTGGTGGATACATTGCGGCCGGGCGGGTGCGTTCAGCGCGCTCTTCACAATCTGACCAAGCGCCAGGAAGTCGGCCTTGCGTGGAGACGTCCGGCGCCACGCAAGCCCGATACGGCGGCCGGGTTGCGGTTCGACAAAACGCAGGAGCTTCACTCGGTCGTCGCGCAACTCGACATCGGCCGCGACTTCTGGAACTAGCGTGGCGCCATATCCACTCGCCACCATCTGCATGACCGTTGCAAGGCTCGTTGCACTGAGGCTCGAGGCCACAGTCCAACGCCCCTTGGCACAACTCCACCAAGGATTACTCCGGCGCGTTGCGCGATCTCGATGCCGAGTTCGGTGAACATTGGCGCGCCCGGGCGCCGCTCGATCAACTCTATGCCGAGAAGCCCTTCCAATTCGTGGATCTGCATTGAAAGAGCGGGCTGGCTGACACAACACTCCGCCGCGGCTCGTCCGAAATGTTGATGACGGGCAAGCGCATCAAGATAACTTAGCTGCCGGGCCGTAATCACCCCGATAAGATATTCTTAATGCCGCGGCAAAGCAATTTGATTGGCTTTTTGGCCGCTAGCTTAAAACATTGGACGGCCTGAAATCCTGTGGGTTGAGATCACCAGCGCAAGCGCGCCACACGTGCACGCTCCGAGGGTCGCTGCTGTGCGGGCAAGCAAGGGAGGACCGCAAATTCGGACTTAGAACGCCCGCGGCGCCCGCGAGGTCACCTGGTCAAATCGGGAACCATCCATGGTAGGCAAGCAAATCGCA
>NZ_JBWBWM010000080.1:0-14380 GCF_056174665.1 Bradyrhizobium sp. WYCCWR15520 | reverse complement strand
GGCGTCCGAACCACACGACTTCGCCGTACGCCTCACGTCACGTACGTCGTCGTGACATCAGCGTCCATCGCATCTCACCGCACGTTCGTGACGATCGCGAAGCGCCCCTCATCTTGCCGTGAGACGGGCGGAGTTATGCGACTGATTTGCCCAACCTGTTAAGCGGAATATTTTTTGATTCCGGGCTTGACACGATTTCGGAAAATCAGAATTGATTTGCCCTTCGAGTTATCTTGTCGCAGTTGCACGTCAAGAATTGCGCTTGCCGGCAAAAGCAAATCAGTCCGCAGTCCGTAGGTGGGGAAAGCGCAAGCGTGCCCACCATCGAAAAGCGCGCGCGATGAAAGATGGTGGGCACGGCGCTGACGAGCCTTTGCCCACCCTGCGATCTCACACCTGCTACACGCGTCTGAACGCAATCGCGCGGGCAAGCGATCGGGCGCGCGTGCGCACCGCGCCGCCGTCGTTGCCGCTGTGAACGATCCACTGGCCGTCAGGTGTCTGCCCGGTGATGATTCCGACGTGATGCCGCCAGACCACCACGACGCCAATGCCAGGGCCACCTGCATTCATCCCCTCGTTCGCCCAGGAGCGCGCCAGCGCGAGACGGCGGTCCGATTTGCCGAGATATTTACTGAGATAGCTGCCGCACCAGGCCCGATGACCATGATGGCGGTGTTGAGGGCGCGCATTTGCCTGGGCGGAAAAGACGAGCAGGATAACAGAGGCCGCTGCGAGAGGCTTTAGCATCGATTACTCCACGAACGCTGGGGTTGGAGGGAGGGTACAAACCCGCCGCCAACAGCGATCGGCTTGGATGGTTCCCGCATGACTGCCATCCTTTCCCGAATGTGAACGTGGCTTGAAACCAGTTCCTGTCTATCGAATTAGCCTTCCGATCGTGAGAGAGGCCGTACATGGCGGGAATTCGCGACGCTGCGCATCTGTGCATCGATATGCAGAACATTTTCGCCAAGGGCGGCATGTGGGAAACGCCGTGGATGGAGCGGGTGTTGCCGGTCATCTCCGAGATCTGCGCGCGCTACCGGGAGCGGACAGTGTTCACGCGCTTTATCACGCCGGAGCAGCCGCAAGACCGGCGCGGCCAATGGCACGCCTATTTCACGAAATGGCAACGCGCAACGCGCGGCAATCTCGCGGCCGGCGCGCTCGATATCGTGCCTGAGCTGGCGCGCTATTCGCCGCCGGCGCTGATCGTCGACAAGCCGGCTTATTCGGCATTCTTCGGCTCTCGGCTCGGTCACCTCCTGGTCGAGCGGCACGTCGGCACGGTGGTGGTGTCGGGCGCGGAGACCGACGTCTGCGTCCTCTCCACCGTGCTCGGCGCGGTCGATCTCGGCTTCCGCGTCGTCATCGTGCAGGACGCGCTGTGCAGTTCGTCCGACACCGGCCACGATGCGCTGATGACCATGTACCGGACGCGGTTCAGCGAGCAGATCGAACCGGTGAGCGCGGCGGAGCTGTTCGACATGTGGCGTCCGGATTAGACGTCCAGCCACCTCGGAACCTCCGCCACGCCTGCAACGTTGAGAAGACAGGCAATCATCGCGCGAGGACCGATCCATGACGGCGCCGGACATTCGCAGGGAAATGCCGGCCGTCAAACTGCCGCGCGAGGAATTCGAGAAGCGCTACCGCCGCCGCTTCGTCGATCCGGCCTTCAAGCCGCTGCAGCGCGAACTCGACGCCATCGTCGCGGCCGCATGGGACGCCTACAGCCATTCGCGCAAGGCGCCGCGGACGCGAAAAGCGGGGCCGGGCTTCGCCGATCCCGAGTACGAAATATCGTTGGATTGGCTGGCCGCGCGCGAGGCCATTCTCGAGGCGCAGCGGCGCCACGACGATGCCGCCGCACAGCCGCGCATCCTCATCATCAACGGCTCGGCACGCACCGAGCATACCTGCCCCGGCGAGAGTTCGAAGACGTGGCGGCTGGTCAAACTCTGCGAGCCGGTATTGACCGAGATGGGATTTGCGGTCGACATTCTCGATCTGTCGCGGCTGACGTCGGAATATGGCCGGCAGATTCACCCTTGCAAATCCTGCGTCGCCACCGCGATGCCGCTCTGTCACTGGCCCTGCAGTTGCTATCCGAACTACGCGCTAAACCAGACTGACGACTGGATGAACGATATCTATCCGATGTGGGTGGCAGCCCATGGCATCCTGATCGTGTCGCCGGTGAACTGGTATCACGCGCCGACGCCGCTGAAGGCGATGATGGACCGGCTGGTCTGCGCCGATGGCGGCAATCCCGATCCGACCTCCACCCACGGCAAGCATGCCGATCAGGCCAAGGCGCTCGAACTGAAGGGCTGGCCCTACCCGCGGCATCTGGCGGGACGCCACTTTGGGCTCGTCGTGCACGGCGACAGCGCCGGCGCCGAGATGTTGCGCCGCTCGCTGTCGGACTGGCTCACCGACATGTCGCTGATCTCGGCCGGCCGCACCGCAGAGGCGGAGGGCTATATCGGCTACATGGAGCCTTACGCCACCTCGCATCAGGCGTTGGACGAGGACCGCGAATTCCAGGACGAGGTCCGCAATGCGGCGCGCGCGCTCGGCAATGCGGTGAAGCTGGCGCGGGCGGGGAAGTTCGAGAACCCCGGACAGGGACTTGTCAATCCCAATCCGAAGTAGCTGCGTAGGGTGGGTTAGGCGAAGCCGTAACCCACCGCTTTGATCCCCGCGCACGAATAGTTTGGTGGGTTACGCTGCGCTAACTCACCCTACAAACCCACCGCTACGCCTACTTCCCGTAGCTATAAAACCCCTGCCCGGTCTTGCGGCCGAGGTGGCCGGCGGCGACCATTTCCTTCAGCAGCGGCGCGGGGCGGTATTTCGGATCGTTGAAGCCTTCATAGAACACTTCCATCACCGACAGCATGGTGTCGAGGCCGATCATGTCGGCAAGCGCGAGCGGGCCGATCGGATGGTTGCAGCCGAGCTTCATGCCGGCGTCGAGGTCTTCGGCCGTGGCAATACCTTCCTGAAGCGCAAAAATCGCCTCGTTGATCATCGGGCACAGGATGCGGTTGACCGCAAAGCCCGGGCTGTTCTTCGCCGTGATCGCAACCTTGCCGACCCGTTTTGCAAAGGCTTCCGCCTTGGCATGGGTATCGTCCGACGTCTGCAGGCCGCGGATCAATTCCAAAAGCGCCATCAGCGGCACCGGGTTGAAGAAGTGCATGCCGATGAAGCGGTCGGGGCGGTCCGTTGCCGCCGCGAGTTTGGTGATCGAGATCGACGAGGTATTGGTCGCGAGCAGCGCCTGCGGGCGAATCTTCGCGCATAGATCCTTCAGGATCTTGACCTTCAGCTCTTCATTCTCGGTCGCCGCCTCGATCACGAGATCGCAGGTAGAAAATTTCGTGTTGTCCGTGGTCGTCGTGATGCGTGCCAACGCGGCCTGGCGATCGGCGTCGGTCATCTTCTGCTTGTTGACGAGGCGCTCCAGGCTGCTCGCGACGACCGACATGCCGCGGGTGAGCGCGGCGTCGGAGATGTCGGTCATGACGACGGGAAGCCCGGCGGCGGCGCACACCTGGGCGATGCCGTTACCCATGGTGCCCGCGCCTACGATACCGATTTGTTCGATCATGGGGATAACTCCGTTATTGAATGCTTGCCCGCACCGTTATCAGAGTGTCGCGGCCATCGGTAGCCCTTGGCATGCTCACTCGGCCGCCCCTAGGACGCATCGGGGTCGCCGAAAACCTGATGGAGCACATGCTGAAGTTTAAACTGGTTGCAACCGCGAGAGGCGATGTTGCCGCGACCATCGGAGACCTCGAGCTCCCACCCCTCCTCGATGTCCGACCAATAAAGCAGTCTCTCGTCGAGAACCGCCACAGCAACGACGAATTCTCCGGGAGAGTCACTTACGCCGACTGTACGCGGATCGATCAGCGCGCTTTCGAGTGCCACCCGATGCTGCGGATAAAGCGATGCCATGTCCGCTGCGAGCCGTCTCGTTACCAGAGAAATTTCGGGCTCGCGTGACACAGGACTACAACCCAAATCAATTGTCAGCCATGGCGTTTCGCGGAAGGTGATGGGTATCGCTTCGCTCCACCCATCCTACGATCCTGCCTACTCCGCCGCCTGCCGCACATAGCGCGCCGTCGGGGTGCGCATCGTCACCAGCTCCTCGGCCGCCGTCGGATGCAGCGCGATCGTTGCGTCGAAATCGGCTTTGGTCGCCTTCATCTTCACCGCGATCGCGACCGCCTGCACGATTTCGGCGGCGGTGTCGCCAACGATGTGACAGCCGAGCACGCGGTCGGTGGTGCCGTCGACCACGAGCTTCATCAGCACGCGGGTGTCGCGGCCGGACATCGTCGCCTTGATCGGACGGAAATCAGCCTTGTAGATGTCGACATGGCTCACCTGCGCGCGCGCCTGCGCTTCGGTCAGGCCGACGGTGCCGACCTCGGGCTGCGAGAACACGGCCGTCGGAATGGTGGCGTGATCTACTGCTACCTGCCGCTTGCCAAACACAGTGTCGGCGAAGGCATGGCCCTCGCGAATCGCGACCGGCGTCAGATTGAGGCGATGGGTGACGTCGCCGATCGCATAGATGTTGTCGACCGAGGTCTTCGACCACTCATCGACGGCAATGCCGCCATTCGCCGGGTTGATGGCGACGCCGGCCTTTTCCAGCCCGAGATTGGCGACGTTCGGGTGGCGGCCGATCGCGAACATCACCTTCTCCGAAGCGATGCTCGATCCGCTCGACAAATGCGTGGTGTATTCCTTGCCGTGCTTCTCCACCTTGTCGATGGTGCAGCCGGTGATGATGGTGATGCCCTGCTTCTCCATCTCGGCGCGGACGTGCTTGCGGACGTCCTCGTCAAAGCCGCGCAAAATGTTGTCGCCGCGGTAGACCACGGTCACGTCGGAGCCGAAGCCGGCGAAGATACCGGCGAATTCCAGCGCGATATAGCCGCCGCCCTGGATCACGATGCGCTTGGGCAGCTCGGTGAGGTGAAACGCCTCGTTGGAGGAAATCACGTGCTCGATGCCGGGGATCTCGCGGCCGTGGTTCGGCGCGCCGCCGGTCGCGATCAGAATATATTTTGCGGTGACCGTTTCGCCGGTCATCAGCCGCAGCGTGTGGGCGTCTTCCAGCACCGCGCGGGTTTTCGCAATTCGCGCGCCTGATTTCTCGACATTGGCGGCGTAGATGCCCTCGAGGCGGGCGATCTCCTTGTCCTTGTTGGCGACCAGCGTCGACCAGTCGAAGGAGAATTCGGGGATGGTCCAGCCGAAACCGGCGGCGTCCTCGATTTCGTGGCGGACATGCGAGCCGAGCACGAACAGTTTTTTCGGCACGCAGCCGCGGATCACGCAGGTGCCGCCCATCCGGTATTCTTCGGCGACCATGACCTTGGCGCCGTAGCCGGCAGCGATTCGGGCGGCGCGCACGCCACCCGAGCCACCACCGATGACGAACAGATCGACGTCGAACTTAGCCATCTCAACCCCGCCCGAAGTCGCTTCTGGTTTGGATCAGATATCCTTGCCGCGCTTCTTCATCTCGGCGCGGAACTGGCCGTTGATCGTTTCGGCAAAGGCCTGGGCCCACTGGTTCATGTAGGACATGCTGAACTGGATCGCACGGGGCTCGCTCGCAAGCAGCTTCTGGCCGAGCGGCGACTTGTAGAAGGTGACGAGGTCCTTCAGCTCCTGCTCGGTGAACTCGTTGGCGTAGACCTGCGCCATGCCCTCGCCGATTTCCTTCTCACGGCCGGCGAGATTCTTGGCCACGATCACGGCGACCTCGTTGAGGTCCTTCTGGTAGTTCAGATTGCTCTGCAACAGCACGTTCTTGGTCTGCTCGACGAGATTGGGAACGGCGTTGGCGTACATCGCCGCCGCGTTCTTCATCGTCAGGATTTCCTTGGCGGCAGCGATCGCCGCCGGCGAACCAGGCTTGAGTTGCGTGGCCGCAGGCGCCGCAGGGGCGTTCTTCTGCTGCGCGCTGGCCGGAACGGCGGTCAGGGCCAGCCCCACTGCAAGGCCGGTCGCCGACATAATCCGTGAAAGGCTCTTCATTCCAATTCTCCTCGATTTCCGGCGTTACCGCCGCTCAACTACGCGAATTCCCTGGGCACCTGCCAGGACGGCGATGCTGGCCAGGCCAATGAACAACCCATGTTCGACGACACCCGGGATCGGACTCAACAGGCCCGCCAGACGCGGCGCATCCGCAATGCGCCCGAGATGGGCATCGACAATCCAGTGGCCGCCATCGGTGACAAAAACGTGGCCGTCCTTGCCCTTGCGGAGCCCCATTTGCCCGGAAACGCCGCTTTGGGCAAATGCGGCCGCCATGGCCCGCTGGGTTGCGGCCAGCCCGAACGGGATCACCTCGACAGGTAGAGGGAAACGGCCGAGGACATCGACCCATTTGGTATCGTCGGCAATCACGATCATGCGATTCGAGGCCGCCGCCACGATCTTCTCCCGCAGCAGCGCGCCACCGCCGCCCTTGATCAGGTTGAGGGCGCCATCGAGCTCGTCGGCGCCGTCGACGGTGAGATCGAGCCGGTCGACTTCGTCGAGCGTGGTCAGGGGAATTTTGCAGGCTTCGGCCTGGGCGCGGGTTGCTTCCGAGGTCGGCACGCCGACCACGCGCAACCCACCGGCCACGCGCTGACCGAGCAACTCGACAAAATGCTTGGCGGTCGAGCCGGTGCCGAGCCCGAGCTTCATGCCGTCCTGCACATGCTCCAGCGCCTGCGCCGCCGCCTGCCGCTTAAGTCCATCCATATCCACGCTGACGATGCTCCCAGGAATCCCGCCGATCCGCGGGCGCATGTCTAGCGTCGTTTTAACGGCAGGAACAGCGCCCAAAAGTCGTGCGAGAGAACGATTATGGGGGTGAAACCCGATCCATTGCGGCCAAAATGGCGGCGAAACGCGGCTCGACCTCGGCCCGCATGCCGGGATGGGTAAAAATGTAGAGTTCATCGTGGCGGATCGCGGCGAGCACCCGCGCGGCAACCGCGTCGGGCTCAATTCCGGCGTCGATATTCCGGGCAAACTCGGCGACCAAGGCCGCAGCGGGGCTGGCGGGATCGAGCGGCTTCGTCGGCCCGTAGCGCGCGGGCCGGTTGCGCCCGCTCTCGCCGATGCGGGTACGCACATAGTTTGGGCACAATACGCTGACGCCGATGCCGTGCGGCTTGAGCTGAAGGCTCAACCCTTCCGACATGCTGACAACGGCAAATTTGCTGGCGCCGTAGGCGCTAAATCCAAGTCCGGCCAACATCCCCGCCATCGAGGCAGTGTTGACGATATGGCCGCCTTCGCCATGCGCGCGGATATGCGGCAGAAAGCTCTTGATGCCGTGAAGCACGCCCATCAGGTTGACGTCGATCACCCAGCGCCAACTGTCGAGCGAGATATGGTCGATGCGGCCGCCCGCGGCGACGCCGGCATTGTTGCAGACCACGTGCACCTTGCCGAAGGCGTCGAATGCGGCCTGGGCGGCGCGCTCGACGCTTTCCGCGTCGGCAACGTCGCAGATGATGCCGCTGACATCGGGCGTGATTTCCCGCAGGTTGGTGACGGCGGCCTGCAGCGCATCCGCCTCGATATCGGCCAGCATCACTTTCATGCCGGCCTGCGCGAACGCGCGGCCGAGCGCCAAACCGATTCCACCAGCCCCACCGGTCACAAAGGCGGTCTTGCCCACAAGCTCGCGCATGTCGTCCTCCCGGATTTCAAGTTCCCTACTTGCATGACGCGACGCCTGCCGCTAGCGAATTCCGATGACCTTTCCTCGCACCGTTGTCTTCGACCTCGACGGCACCCTCGTCGATACCGCCCCCGACCTGATTGCCGCGCTCAATTTCGTGCTCGCGCGCGAAGGCCTGACGCCCGTTCCCGTGAAAACGGCGCGCAACATGATCGGCGCCGGCGCACGCAAGCTGATCGAGCGCGCGCTCGAAGCGGAAGGCCGCATCATGGGCGTCGAGGACATCAACCGGCTGACCAAGGATTTCATCGATTACTATGGCGCCCATATCGCCGACGCCTCGCGCCCTTTCGAGGGGCTGGAAGCCGCGCTCGACGACCTCGCGGCGCAGGGGTGCCGCTTTGCGGTGTGCACCAACAAGCTGGAATGGCTGTCGAAGCGGCTGCTCGACGAATTGGGCCTGAGCAGACGGTTTGCCGCGATCTGCGGCGCCGATACGTTCGGCGTCTCCAAGCCAGATCCCATCATCCTGCAACAGACGGTGGCGCGGGCCGGCGGCGATATCGGCGCGACGATCATGGTGGGCGATGCCGGGCCTGACGTCGGCGTCGCGAGGCGAGCCGGCGTTCCCGTGATCGGGGTCGAATTCGGCTACACCGATGTACCGATCGCCGAGTTCAAGCCCGACCGGCTGATCGGGCATATGCGTGAGCTGCCGGCCGCGGTGGACGGGCTGAGCAAGGCCGTGTCGCAGGTGTAACCAGCTGATTCACTGCAGTTATCCGGCGATCCGCAGCCCCCGCGATTCGTCTCGCCCGCCGACCCCTGCCCCGGCGCAACCCGCGCGCTGAGGCGCATTGTCGGCGCCTTACAAGCTGCCTAGATTATGCTAGCGAAGCAGCAGGCCAGGTTTCTTTAGAGGCTCCTTTACAAGGCAGTTTGAATGAACGGCTCCCCGTCACCCGATCAGCTGATGCGCCCGATGGTCGATCCGTTCGGCCGGACCATCCGGTATCTGCGCGTGTCGGTGACGGATCGCTGCGACCTGCGCTGCTTCTATTGCATGTCCGAGGACATGACGTTCCTGCCGAAAAAGGACTTGCTGACGCTGGAGGAACTCGACCGGCTGTGCTCGGCCTTCATCGCCAAGGGCGTGCGCAAGATCCGCCTCACTGGCGGCGAGCCGCTGGTCCGGCGCAACGTCATGACGCTGGTGCGCTCGCTGTCGCGGCATCTTGGCACTGGCGCGCTCGACGAGTTGACGCTGACCACCAATGGCTCGCAACTGGCGCGTTTCGCGAGCGAATTGCGCGACTGCGGCATCCGCCGCGTCAATGTCTCGCTCGACACGCTCGATGCGCAGAAGTTCCGCGCCATTACCCGCTGGGGCGATCTCGACCAGGTTCTGGCCGGCATCGAGGCCGCACGCGACGCGGGGCTTGCGGTCAAGATCAACGCGGTGGCGCTGAAGAACATGAACGAGGAGGAAATTCCCTCGCTGATGGAATGGGCGCACGGCAAGGGCATGGCGCTGACGCTGATCGAAGTCATGCCGATGGGCGAGATCGGCGAAGGCCGCATCGACCAATATGTACCGCTGTCATTGTTGCGCGCGCGGCTGGCCCAACACTACACGCTCACCGACCTCGACGAAAATACCGGCGGCCCTGCCCGCTATGTCCGCGTCACCGAGACCGGCGGCAAGCTCGGTTTCATCACGCCGATGACCCATAATTTCTGCGAGTCCTGTAACCGGGTACGGATCACCTGCACCGGCACGCTGCACACCTGCCTCGGCCACGAGGATGCCTCCGATTTGCGCAAGCCGTTGCGGGCATCGCCTGACGACGAGTTGCTGTCGGCCGCGATCGATCGCGCCATCGGGCTGAAGCCGAAGGGCCATGACTTCATCATCGACCGCCGGCATAACCGCCCGAGCGTCTCGCGCCACATGAGCGTGACCGGCGGCTAGTCCGCCGGCCAACTTATCACCCGTAAAAACGCGGATTTATCAGGCCAACCAATCAATTGGTTGCCGCGTCAATTTGTCCATTTTCCGATTGACGCCGCCGCAGCGCGCTGAAATGGTGCGGCTGCTTTCACGCCAGCACGGCCGGAACAAGGCCGCTGCATCCCCAAGGTGCAGACAAGACGGCGGTAGCGCGAGACGGGGGAGGAGTTATCGTTGCAATCGCATCTGCGAATGAGCTGCGGGCTCGCACGTTTTTCGCGCGGGAGCGAACCTGCGCGCCGGTTACGCGGCGGCAGCTCCGGTCGTCGGGCGCGCGATGGCAACGCAATATCAATGAAGACATCCGGCACGCCTCGATGACGTGTCCGAGGAGAGAGTAATGCGCCCATTGTTGGCCCTGAGTAATTCAATCGACTGGCTCAATGACAAACTAGGCGGCGTCTGCAACTGGCTCGTGCTTGCGGCCTGCGTCGTGAGCGCGGCCAACGCGATGATCCGCTACGCGTTCGGCTACTCGTCCAACGCCTGGCTCGAATTGCAGTGGTACATGTTCGCCATCTTCGTGATGTTCGGCGCCTCGCATACGTTCAAGAAGAACGAGCATGTCCGGGTTGAAATCCTCTACCTGATGCTGTCCGAGCGTGGCCAGCTCAAGCTCGATCTGATCGGCACGCTGTTCTTCCTGATCCCGTCCTGCCTGCTACTCAGCTATCTGTCGTGGCCGTTCTTCATGCAGGCCTACGCGGTCGGCGAGACCTCGAGCAACGCCGGCGGCCTGCTTCGCTGGCCGATCAAGCTCGTCGTTCCCGTGGGCTTCGTATTCCTGGCGCTGCAAGGCTTCTCCGAGGTGATCAAGCGCATCGCCGCACTGAAGGGTTATGTCGTGATTGATGCGAAGTACGAGAGGCCGACCCAATGATCACGCTGGAGATGATGCCGCCGCTGATGTTCGGCGGCTTGATTCTGGCCATGCTGATCGGCTTCCCGGTGGCCTTCACGCTGGCGGCCCTCGGGCTGTCGTTCGGGTTCCTGTCGATCCATCTCGGCTTTTTCGACATGAACTTCCTGCAGGCAATTCCGGGCCGCATTTTCGGCGGCGTGCTTTCCAACGAATTGCTGCTGGCGATTCCGTTCTTCACCTTCATGGGTTCCGTCCTCGAGCGATGCGGTCTCGCCGAAGACATGCTGGACTCGATGGGCCAGCTGTTCGGCCCGATCCGCGGCGGCCTCGGCTATTCCGTCATCATCGTCGGCTTCATCCTCGGTGCGATCACCGGCACGGTGGCGGCGCAGGTCATCGCCATGGCGCTGATCTCGATGCCGGTGATGCTGCGCTATGGTTATAACGTCCGCTACATCACCGGCGTGCTGGCTGCATCCGGCACCATCACCCAGTTGGTGCCACCCTCGCTGGTGCTGATCGTGATGGCCGACCAACTCGGCAAATCGGTCGGCGACATGTATCTTGGCGCCTGGGGGCCGTCGCTCCTGCAGATCGCGCTGTTCGCCGGCTACACCTTCGTTCTGAGTATCTTCCTGCCCCATCACGTCCCGGCCGTGCCCAAGGACGCGCTGACGCTGCGAGGCTGGCCGCTCTGGCGCAAATGCCTGATGGGCATCATTCCCTCCGCGGTGCTGATCTTCGTGGTGTTGGGCACCATGATGATGGGCCTGGCCACCCCCACGGAAGCCGGCGCGATGGGTGCGATCGGCGCCATCGTGCTCGCCGCTATCCACCACAAGGATCTGAGCAGCAAGGGACACAAGATGCTGCTCGTCGGCATCGCCGCCACCGGCGTCGCCGTAATCGTCGGAATGTTCCTCGGCGAAGGCAAAGTGCTCAAGCTGACCTTCGCGGTGCTCTATCTGGCCGTCGTCTGGCTCTGCCTGGAAGCGGTCCGCATTCCGGACCTGCGCGATCTGATCAAGCAGGGCTACCAGTCGACCATGCGCCTCTCCTGCATGGTGGTGTTCATCCTGATCGGCTCGACCTGCTTCTCGGTGGTGTTCCTCGGCGTCAACGGCGGCGTGTGGCTCGAGCACCATTTGACCTCGATCCCCGGCGGCGTCTGGGGCTTCCTGATCTTCATCAACGTTTTCATCTTCTTCCTGGCGTTCTTCCTCGATTTCTTCGAGATCGCCTTCATCATCCTGCCGATGGTAGCGCCGATTGCGCAGAAGGTGCTGGCGCCGATCGTGGGTCCCGACGCTGCGCTGATCTGGTTCGGCGTCATGCTCTGCGTCAACATGCAGACCTCGTTCCTGCACCCGCCATTTGGTTTCGCGCTGTTCTATCTGCGCGGCGTCGCGCCCAAGGAGGTCAAGAGCTCCGACATCTACTGGGGGGCGATACCCTGGATCGGCCTGCAGGCCATCATGGTGGTGATCGTGGTCGCTTTCCCGATGGTGGTCACCGCTCTGCTTCCAAAGCCGCTCGACGTCGACCTCAGCAAGGTCAAGATCGAGGTGCCACAGATCGAACTGCCGCCGCTCGATTTCGGCGGACCGAAGCAATGACCAGGGGTGTGAACTCGTAAAGCGATGGGCGGCGACGGACATCCGCTTTGGCGCCCACTTAACTCGGACAGCGCACGAGGTTCGAAAAGAGCCAGAAACGGACATCGATACTTGCGGCGAGGTGCCGTGTCACTATGGCAGCCCTGCCTTGCGAACTCCTTCGATATACAACTGCGAACGCCCTCCGAAGCTAGGATTGTCCTTGCCGATATGGCCAAGGGCGGTGACTCTGGTCGTCACCAGAACTTCCACCACCGTCTCTTCTGCAGCGCGCTCGTATCCACCTGGAAACCGTCGAAGATGCACGAGCTCTCATGCGCTGCGATCATCGCGACGTCGACCAGTTCAAGAAAAGCCTCTTTGCTCAGGTGGACAGGAGGGGAGATGATGTGTACCGAGAGCCGTCCGAGAGGATTGTCACTGTTCGCGATCTCGCGTTCCCAGCGCGGGAAGGCAGCTACAAGAGCGGTCACGTGCGCGTCGCTTTTAGCGAAGAAATAGCATTCGATGCGCCCCGGTGTGCCGTCTCTCACGCCTTGTTCTTTCAGCGTTGACCACAAAGCCGCGGTAAGCGCACGTTGGCTCTCTAGTTCGCGCGGATCGACGCTTTCAATTCCTCGTAACTCCGTCATTCAACTACTACCATTAGGGAAGGTTTGGCCAACCGGGTGCTGGGGTGCGGCGCGATACGAACACGGATTGCCGTTGAATTTTGTTGAGTATCTGCCAGACGTGCAAATATAGTAGTCTGGAGTTTTTTGAAGTTATCCGCAGCGGCGCAACCGACATTTATCCCTTCGCCAAGAAGGTGACTAGACGAAGGCGACTCTCAGCGTAGCGTTGGCCGCGCAGTTTAGTGAACCTCTAGCCGGTCTGCCGACCTCACCTTTTCGAACTATCATTGTAGGCAAGCGCCATGTGACGGGCGCAGTCGGCATGTCCGAAGTGGGTCAAACTCAGACCTCGGGGCGTATCCGAGCTAGGTCCGTTCTTCCCCCCCAACAACAGACATAAGGCGATTGCGGAAGCATTTCGGTTTCGGACCAACAGGAGACATCGGCCGTGAGCAGATGCGATAGCTAACGCCTCGGCGTCCTTCCGCGGATGCGGTCGAAGCCCTGCTTGATCGCGGCGAAGCGCCTGTCGATCGTGGCTTCGTGCTCGGTGTCGGTGAAGATGTAGGGCCAGTCATTTTCGATTGCCTCGCGAACCAGTTCGCCGACATAGAGCGGATCGATGCCAAATTTGTTGATCCGCTCCTGGAGTGCCTTGATAATATCGGCGATCGGTCCTTCCGTCGGCGGACTGCCGATCTTCTCGACGATCCGCTGCGGCACGTTGCGACGAAAATTAAAGATATGAGTGCGGACAACGCCCGGACACAGGACGGATACCCCGATTTTCCGCGGCGCGAGCACCGGCCGCAGTCCTTCGGACAGAGCCACCACTCCATATTTGGTCACATCATACTGCGGACTTCCTCCAGCGATCAGCCCGAAGACGGACGCCGTGGAAACAACTTGCCCTCCTTCGCCGTGCGCCTCGATCAGCGGACCGAAAATCTCGATGCCCCAAATCACCGACATCAGATTGACGTCGAGAACCCAATTCCAACCCGCATCTGTCCAATGACCATAACCCCGGCCGCCGGCGACCCCCGCATTGTTGACCAGAATATGGACTTTTCCGTAGCGCGACACGGTGGCATCCGCTGCGGCGTGGAGGTCTGCTTTAAGCGATACATCCGCTCTCACGCCGTCAACGTCGGCGTTGTTAAGTTTCAATTTCGCTACCGCCGTTGCTAACGCCTCTTCCTCGATGTCGCATAACATGACCTTCACTCCCGCCTGCGACAGCGCCGTGGCGATCCCTAACCCGATGCCTGATGCTGCTCCGGTGATGAAGGCTGTCCGTCCGGTAAGGTCTTGCATGTGCGTATTTCCGTTGCTTTTGCAATTGGCCTTGGCAGATACCTATCTGGGTTCGCTGAGTTTATAGTACTTAAGCTTACAGGTGCGCCCGCCATGTCCGGTTTGGGTCGATTGTGTTGAAAAAGGCGGCTGTTGCGACGCAGAGATATCAGTGATTCAGTCTGTCTAATTGGCAGGACTGAAGGTCATGATGGGGCATCGGCAAATCGAACAAGCTGCGTTGTTCTATGAGTT
>NZ_JBWBWM010000079.1:0-14644 GCF_056174665.1 Bradyrhizobium sp. WYCCWR15520 | reverse complement strand
GATATCTTTGCCTATATCGAGGGCTTCTACAATCGGACTCGTCGTCACTCCGCCATCGGCTTTATCAGCCCGATCGAGATGGAGCTAAAAGCAGCTTAACCCTGTCCATTTTTTCGGGGGAAGATCATTAGTGTCCATGCCTCGTGCCAGTCACCTAGTTTGCGATAGCGTTTCAACCATGGTTTTAAGAAATTATCTGCATAAAGGAGGCAAAGCGGATGGTTGTCATTGGCAGCGGCCGATTTTAGGAAAATAAGTGCGGTGAAGCGATCCACTATTCCCCCAATATATGGAGTCGCTCCGCAAGAAGACCGCCGGAAGACCGTTATCAAGGCCTACCGCAAAGCGTAGCCAAGAATGTATGCCGCTGTTGCCGGCGACTTCTGAAGCGCGATCTCCGACAAAGGAGTTCGCGGCCTCCGAGGCGAAATCCGCGACACCAGCGATGAAGAACTCCCGCCGGCGAACAGGACTTAAAGCACTTCGAAGCGGTTCACCGACACCCGACACCTATTTTCAGTTTGTCTAGAACTGGGCGGGAGAAAAATATGGCTGTCCGCATATCGAAGGACAGCATCACGTTCTGGTATCCATTCAAGGGAGCTTTCCAGTTCTTATCGAAGAGCTGATCGCAGGCAGTTGAGGAGCCGGAACCGTGGCGTCCATCTCTCGATCAGTTCTGTTCATCCTCTTCGTCGTGATCCTGCTCGCCGACCGAACTGCAAGTAAGTACGATCAGCGTTCGCCCATATTGGCCGTGGCCGACCATGTCTTCGGCGGCCTTGTACACGCGCTCAAAGCTCATTCTACAGGCTCGTGTTCCTAAGCAAGACATCACCCTCGGCTCCATGGGGATACTGCGTCACGACTTCGAACGATGGTAGCAAGTCAAGAATTGCTTGCAGGGACTTCTGCCCTTCATAGAGCTCCTGGTCGCTGTATTCAGTGTAGATGAAGCGCGTGTTGCTCAAGCTATGCCTGCCGCCAGCGATCACATCGGACTCGGCTCCCTGCACGTCCATCCAAATGAAATCGATGCGTTTTAGTTTCGCCTCACTGCACCAGTCATCCAAGCGTCGAGTTTCAACTGAGATGGGATGATCAAACCGAACCCATTCATATTCCACGAGATGATTCTTGGGCCGGCGTATCGAGCCAGAGAGATCCCAGTCCTTCGCATCTCCATTTCCATTGCTTGGATGGAAATCGATCCTGCCATTTCGGTCGGAGACCGCGATCTCAAATAGCTTCACTTTGTCGAGGTACCGATCCATGTTTTTCTTGAAGCGAGCAGCCGCTCGGGGATCTGGCTCAAAGCAGTAGAGCTGAGCCTGCGGGCAGAGCTCGAGAAACTTTCGCGTATCGGTTCCGTCGTTGCAGCCGATGTCCAAGATAACGGGATCCGGCTTTTGAAGAAGACCAACAATCTGCTGATGTACTGTTAAGGAAGATGTGGGTTCCATGGAAATATGCACTCTCTTAGAGGAGGCCCTGCCGAAGCGGCAGTCCTGTCGAGAACTTTTGGAGCGCTCGGCAGCTGCCTACTCAGGGGCTCGCTGAGGTCCGTTGAACTTTGTCTTTGAATTCTCGATTACACGCACGCCCCTCCTGCGCAATGTATATCAATGTATATATAGTGCATGTGCCGGCGTAACGATAAGCGGATGGATTATGCGCGCCACTCGATCAACTCGTGCCTTTTGAAATGCGGTCGCCGGCGCATCGCGGGCTCTTCAACAGGCGCGTCGTACCATGTCATTGCTGCCGAAATCAAAGTAGCTCGTCGCAATCGCACCACAGCATAAGGCAAAAGGTAGGCTCCAGCATTGAATGCCAGGTCGATGCTGACTCTGCGACCTACTGCCTAATTTGAATCGACTTTCAGTTAGGCTTCGCAAAAGACGGCCCTCCCTTACGCGTAACCGGAGAGAGAATGACGGCCCTGGACTCAAAGCGGCGCGTGGCGCTGATCACCGGCGTCACCGGGCAGGATGGCGCCTATCTTGCCGAATATCTGCTCGGCCTTGGCTACACCGTGCACGGCGTGAAGCGGCGCTCGTCCTCGTTCAACACCGCGCGCATCGATCACCTCTATCAGGATCCGCATTCGCGCAACGTGCCGTTCCTGCTGCATTACGGCGACATGACCGACTCGACCAACCTGATCCGGCTGATGCAGCAGATCAGGCCGACCGAGATCTACAACCTCGCCGCCCAGAGCCATGTCGGCGTCAGCTTCGAAAGCCCGGAATACACCGCCAACGCCGACGCCATCGGCGTGCTGCGGCTCCTGGAAGCAATCCGCATTCTCGGTATGGAGAAGGAGACGCGGTTCTATCAGGCCTCGACTTCGGAGCTCTACGGCCTGGTCCAGGAAGTGCCGCAGAAGGAGACCACGCCGTTCTACCCGCGCTCGCCTTACGGCGTCGCCAAACTTTACGGCTACTGGATCACGGTGAATTACCGCGAGGCCTACGGCATGTTTGCCTCGAACGGCATCCTGTTCAACCATGAGAGCCCGATCCGCGGCGAGACCTTTGTCACCCGCAAGATCACCCGTAGCGTCGCCCGCATTGAGGTCGGCCTGGAAGACACGCTCTATCTCGGCAACCTCGACGCCAAGCGCGACTGGGGCCATGCGCGCGACTATGTCGAGGGCATGCACCGGATATTGCAGGCCGATGCCCCCGACGATTTCGTGCTGGCGACCGGCGAGACCCGTTCGGTGCGCGAATTCGTCGAACTGGCGTTCGCCGAGGTCGGCCGCCGTATCGAATGGCGCGGCAAAGGCGTCGAGGAGGCCGGCGTCGATGTGAAGTCCGGCAAGACCTTGGTCCGCATCGATCCGACCTATTTCCGGCCCACTGAAGTCGACCTTCTGATCGGAGATCCCAGCAAGGCGCGGGAGAACCTGGGCTGGAAGCCCAAGATATCCTTTGCCCAGATGGTCAAGGAAATGGTCGCAGGCGACCTAGAGGATGCGCGGCGGGAGGTAGCCAATGGCAAGCATTCCGTTTGAGCTGAAGGGCAAGACGATCTACGTCGCCGGCCATCGCGGCATGGTCGGTTCCGCATTGGTGCGCCGGCTGGCGCATGAAGACGTCGAACTGCTGACAATGAGCCGCAATGAGCTCGACCTGCGCGACCAGGCGGCGGTCAACCAATGGTTCGCCGACAACCGTCCGCAGGTGGTGTTTCTCGCTGCCGCCAAGGTCGGCGGCATCGTTGCCAACAACACGCTGCGCGCCGAATTCCTCTACGACAACCTGGCGATCGCTGCGAACGTGATCCACGCCGCGCACGTCCATGGCGCCGAGAAGCTGATGTTCCTGGGCTCGTCCTGCATATACCCCAAGCTCGCGCCGCAGCCCCTACGCGAAGATTTTATGCTGATCGGCCCGCTGGAGCCGACTAACGAGCCTTATGCAATTGCGAAGATCGCCGGCATCAAGATGGTGGAGGCCTATCGCAGCCAGTATGGCGCCGATTTTATCAATGTCATGCCGGCCAATCTCTACGGCTGTGGCGACAATTATCATCCCGAATACAGCCATGTCGCCGCCGCGCTGATCCGCCGCTTCCACGAAGCGAAGCAGTCCGGCGCCAAGGAGGTCGTGGTGTGGGGGACCGGCACGCCGCGGCGCGAATTCCTCTATGTCGACGACCTCGCGGATGCCTGCATTCATCTGATGAAGACCTATTCGGATCACGAACTGGTCAATATTGGCACCGGCGAGGACATCATGATCGCCGAATTCGCACGCGTGGTCGCGGCAACCGTCGGCTACGCCGGCGAGATCAGTTTTGACACCCCGCGCCCCGACGGCACCCCGCGCAAGCTGCTCGACGTCAGCCGGTTGGTCAAGCTCGGTTGGCGTGCCACGACGCGGCTCGAAGACGGCATCCGGCTTGCCTATCAGGCGTTCCTCAGCGAGCACGCCCTAAACGCTTGAGCCCGCCCCGCGCGAGGCGCGCGTTCAACTCTTCGACGACGGACGGCAGCGCATCGAGGACAGCCTGAGACAATTCGCCGACGCGCCACCTCACCTGCGCGCCGGAAAGGTGGTTTTCCTCCGCCATCCGATGCCAATGTCGGGCGTAGATGTCGTGACCGCGGTTCTTGCCGGCGATCTTCATCGCCAGGTTTCGCGTGACGTCCGGATAAATGTCGCCGTTCATGACGTCGTAGAGCGGCGCCATGGAGGCGGCGCCGCTCGGCTGCAGCAGCAGCGAATAGTTCTTCGAATGCGCATCGACGTTTCCGCAGAGAACGTTGAAGACTAAGAAATCGACGAAGCGGGCGGCGTTGAAGGCGCCTGCCTGCGTGTTCCGCAGGACGTCAAAGCAGTCTTTCAGGGGAGGCCCACGCAGCTTGGTCGCCAGATTGGATTCGTATTTGGTCGATGGGATGTGCCCCGTGGCCTGACAGAAATCCTCCTGATGGATTCTGCGGAGGCTGCGCCCGTGAGGCTCGCGGTCGTAGCGCTTCACCAGCGCTGAGTGAGCGGCATGCGGGTCGAGACGGCGAACGCCCGAGGATCCTTTCACCCACGCTTCATCGTAGACGAACTCGATGTCCTGGATTTGGTCCGAGCGCCGGCGCAGCAGCCCGACGAGCTTGTCGCCGCACCGGACTTCCAGGGTCTCGCCGGCGCCGCCCGCTTTCGGCTTGGTCGTCATGAAGGCGTGAAGTTATCAGGGTCGAAGGTTTCGGATTCCTCGCTGGCCGAGCGAGCCGCCGGCACAGGGCTCATTTCCGCCGTCAGCCGGATGCCGAGCGCCTGCAGCAGGCGGAGGACCAGACCGACCTGGCTTGTCTCCTTGCCATTCTCGATGTCGACGATAAACCGGACGCCGACGTTCGCTGCCAAGGCGAGGTCCTGCTGCCGGAGACCTAAGGAGGTCCGCCGGTTCCGGATCGTCTGGCCGAGTTCTGAGGTGGTCGTGATGGTCATGATCATCTTTCCCGAGCGGGAATATTAGCCCCGGCAGGGCGTGCAGGAAGCCTGAATTTACCGACCGGGAAAACCCCGGTAAGGATTGGGTTCCGGCGGACAAAATTTCCCGACCGGGAAAAGATCTACTCAGAACTGGCTGCGGGACAGTCAAATTTACCGGTCGGGAAATCTTATCAAGTCTGTTCGGCGCTAACTTGAGACGGCCGCCACGATCATGGGAGTGATCGCGCTTCGCGCGCGCTGATCCTGATCGCAGTTCCGCGGCAATCAGCCCACCACAGCGGCGCGGTGCGGCCAGCACACAAGCTTTTTCGGACTGTGAGCGAGGGCCGATTTCCTCGATGGCTGCCGGCCACTAACCTACCCGCCCATTCGGGCAGATCCCATCGTGGTGGTATCCGTCGACATTGGTCGACTTGGCGAAGGACTCGCGTGAAGCCATCGGAATGGCGCCTCCGCGGGTCGGGTCCGCGAAGGTGCCTCCCGCCGCGGCGTAGTCCTTTAAAACGCTCGAGCACGATTATCGCCTCGACATTCGGGATGTCCGCCTCGCTCGGCTCAGGCATCGATAGCCTGCGGGCAAGTGCCGCCTCTACGTAGGGAGCCAGCTCCTCTTCTTTACGTCGGGCGCGCTCGTTTTCCCGTTCTTTCAGAGCAGGCATGACCTCATTTGGCGAAAAGCTCGAGTGCCTCACAGATATGCTCGTGCTTATTCATTCCGCACTGCGGGATAAAGATCATCTGGTCGATACCGACATCAGCATACCTCATAAGATGCTCGCGAAGGCTCCTAGGTTGCCCGATGCTGCCTGAGCCTGGCGTCTGCTTCATCTCGTCTTTGATCATTTGGAAGTGCCGCCACAAATTCGTGCGCCCCGGACGGTGTTCGCCGTACACCGCATAATGCGCGATCGAATAGCCGAAGAACTTGAAACCATCGAGTACTCGACGCATAGCTTCTTCGGCGTTCTCATTAACCATCATACCGTTGAGAACGGCGATATTGGCGTTTACCGAATGCCCCAATGGGCACGCACTCATCGGACTTGATTATCTGATAGTAGTCGTCGCGCCAAACTTTCGCTTGCGACGCCTCCACAAATCCAAAAGCCAGCGCCCCTACCCCTTGACGCGCGGCACGCAAAATACTTTCGCGCAAACCGGGCGCTTGTTACGCAGCATGCAGTAGGCGACGTGGTGATCTCGGGCATCCTGGGCTCGGCAGCTCGCGCCGAAAGGGTGTGCTTGCGCTACGTGCAATACCCTTTCGGCTCCCCAGTGGGCGGATGTCCTTGGCAGTGTGCAACCTCGTTGCTGATCTTTCGCAGGCGCTGCTGGAGTTCCTAGGCACTCGCTTGATCCAGCGTATCTCTGCTTCCTTGCTGCGATTCTTTGTAGGAATCGTGATTGAAATATTGGCCTTCTAGCTCTCTAGCGATGTCCAATATCGCACGGTGGCACACCGCCTCTTCAGGCCATGTACTGAAACCGTTCACCAGGTTGGCCAGTCCCTGCTGGGTAAACTCAGAGAGCCGGACGGCGCGAAGGACCTCACCCGCGATTGCGACTGTGGCTTGGCGACAGGGCGCCTCTTTCGGCCACTTGCTGAAACTGTTCACCAAATTCGCCAGGTCCTGCTGGGTATAATCAGAGAGCTGGGCGGCACGGCGAAGGACCTCGCTCGCGATAGCGACTGTGGCTCGGCAACAGGTCGCCTGTTCCGGCCACTTGCTGAAACCGTTCGCCAGGTTCGCCAGGTCCTGCTGGGTAAGCCCAGAGAGCCGGGCCGCGCGGCGAAGGACCTCACCCGCTATCGCGACTGCGGCTTGGCGACAGGGCGTCTGTTTCGGCCACTTGCTGAAACTGTTCACCAAATTCGCCAGATCCTGCTGGGTATAGTCAGAGAGCTGGGTGACACGGCGAAGGACCTCGCTCGCGATAGCGACTGTGGCTTGGCGAGAGTCCACCTCCTCCGGCCATTTGCTGAAACCGTTTACCAGGTTCGCCAAGTGAGGGTGAGTAAAGTGAGAGAGCTGGGGTGCACGGTGAAGGACCTCCCCCGCGATCGCGACTGTGGCTTGGCGACAGGCCGCCTCATCGCGCCACTTGCTGAAGCCGTTCACCAAATTCGCCAGTCCCTGCTGAGTTAAGTCAGAGAGCCGGGCGGCTCGGCGAAGGACCTCGCCCGCGATCGCAACTGTGCCCTGGCGAGAGGCCGCCTCACCTGGCCACTTGCTGAAACCGTTCACCAGGTTCGCCAGTCCCTGATGAGTATAATCAGAGAACCGGCCGGGACGGCGAAGGACCTCACCCGCGATGGCGACTGTGGCTTGCCGAGAGGCCTCCTCCGGCCATTTACTGAAGCCGTTCACCAGGTTTGCCAGGTCCTGCTGATTAAAATGAGAGAGCTGGTCGCCTCGGCGAAGGACCTCACCCGCAATTGCCACTGTGGCTTGGCGACAGACAGCCGCTTCGCGCCACTTGCTGAAACCGTTCACCAGTTTCGCCAAGTCCTGCTGATTGAAATGAGACAGCCGGTCACCGCGGCGAATGACCTCACCCGCAATCGCGAATATGGCTTTGCGAGAGGCAGCTTCTTTTGGCCACTTGCTGAAACCGTTGACCAGGTTCGCCAGTCCCAGCGAGGTAAACTCAGAGAGCCGGGCATGGCGATTTGCACGGCGAAACACCTCGCCCGCGATCGCGCTCGCGGCTTGGCGAGAGGCCGCCTCTTCCGGCCACTTGCTGAAACCGTTCACCAGCAATCCTAGACTTTGGCTGTTCAACTCCTGAAGCGCTCGGCTTTCATCGTGACAACATTCGGCGATTCTGATCGTTGCACTACGGCATTCCGCCACCCTTGAGTGTCGACCGAATGATGATGCGAACAACGAAAGGGCTCTGAGCCCGACTTCCTTAATCAGAGCGTAATCAAGCCGAGACATACATGCAGCTATGCGCTCGCAAGCTTGGATACCTGCCTGACCTCCGGCCTGCCGGCTCACCGCGTTGCATGTCGTAGCGTACCCCATCGATTTCCCGGCGCGGATGTCTTCTTCGAAGCATGCCACAAATCGAAATTTGAAATCCGCGGCGGCCTTTTGCAGAAAGGTTGCGTGGTCCACCATCCGCAGCTGCTTGTCGTGCTTCAGCACTACAGCTGAGAATTCACCGATGTGGCGAGTTCGACCAATCTCGCTTAGCGCTTCACTAAGTTTCATCAGACCGTACACAACGTCATTACGAGATCACACCAGGGGTGCTCTGCGCTGCTACACCGTCGCAGCGGCGCTTTCTCCGGGCCGGAACACCGGCCGGACAAAGATTGTCCTTTGCAGTGGAAGCGTCTGTTCCCGAGCTTCTGATAAGTTGATCGCTGCGCTGGCGGTGTGCGACCTGCGCAATTGCAACTTACATTAGGAAGCATTCAGCATCGTAACTATCCGACGCTCCCAAGCCACATTGCGACTTTGCTCTCTTTCAGTGTCATTCCAATAACCGGCGAAAGCGCTTCCCATCCTGGCACAAGCTGAATCGGTCATCATCCGCAAGCGAGAAGGTCGACTTCGCAAGCCATGCCGCTCGAATTGATTTCTCAAATGAGCATAGTCGCCTGCGCGGTGAGCCTTGGTCATCTCCAAGACTACAACCTGACGCTACGTGAGTTTCAAGCTATTTGATGCTTATCTATACAGTGGGGACGTACTGCTGGATGGTGGTCGCGGTGATCTCATTGTCCCAGTCGGGCTTTTCCGCGGACGACCTGTTCACAAACCTGACGTGGAACACCGCTCACAGCAACTTGTCGTCCGTACTCCAGCGTCACTGATTGCCTGGCGTTAACAAATCCCCACCGATCACGTTGGTGACTCGTCAAAGATTCCAGTATCCCTTGTTTCTGCCATGTTCGCATCCAAAGCAGACATTTGCCGATCGCACACGTCGCGGTCGGACGTAGCAAGTGCTTGAGGAGAATTACGTGACAAAGCCAGTCGTGATTGTGGTGGGTGCGGACAAGGGTGGGGTTGGCAAGACGACCGTATCCCGAACGCTTCTGGACTATTTCAATACCAATAACGTGCAGACACGCGCATTCGATACCGAGTCCCCGCGAGGAACGTTGAAGCGCTTCCACCCCGAGATCACCGAGATCGTCGACATGACCACGACTGCGGATCAGATGAAGATCTTCGACACACTGAACTCAGGGCTATCTGTCACCGTGATCGACGCCCGCGCAGGCTTGCTGTCCCCGGCACTGGCATCCTTGCGCGACATCGGTTTTTTGGATGCCGCTCGGTCCGGCCAGATCACCTTTGCCGTATTCCATATCTTGGGATCCTCCATCGCTTCTCTGGACGAGATCGCCGAGACTGCTGGTTTCATGAGTGGTGCAAAGTACTTTCTGGTCAAGAACTTCATCAACGACACTCAATTCTTCCAGTGGGACCAGTCGACCTACAACTCCTATTTCCAGCAAATCAAGAACGCGACCGAGCTGACGATCCCTAAGCTCAACGAGATGGCCTATGAGCAGGTCGAAGTTGCTTCCGTCCCGTTCGTCAACTTTGTAGCCAACAAGAATCGGAACGACGAGGCCGCGAACCACTCCTTCGTTCTGCGCGGCTATGTTCGGCACTGGCTCGCGAATGTCTGGCGCGAATATGATCGCATTAACTTGACCGACTTGGCCGGCGCCAAGTCAGTAACACGCGGCGGTGAAAAATAGTCGATCGTTCGTCGATTGAACGGGCTAAGCCGCGTATGAAGTTCGCTTAATAGTAATGCCAATGTTAGCTACGCCCGTTTACATCATCTGCTCGCCTAGCCCGCAGGTCGGTAAGACCCTCGTCTCTCGCCTCATGAGCGAGTTCTTACTGCTGAAGAACGGCACTGCGCTCTCGTTCGACATCAACCTGAAGGAGCCGTCACTGGTCGATTACCTGCCTAACATCACTGAGACGGCGGATGTGATCGACACATACGGCAAGATGCAGCTGATGGACCGGCTTATCCTGCACGACCGGGTGGCCAAGGTAATCGATCTCGGCTTCCATGCCTTTGATGAATTCTTCAAGATGTGCGAGGAGATCGGATTCATCAGGGAGGCGCTCCGCTGCCATGTTGCCCCCGTCGTCCTATTCGTGGCCGGTACCGACCGCATCTCCTTGCGCAGCTATGAGATGCTGAGGCGGCGGATTCCGTCCGGAGCGCTGATCACCATCCACAATGAATTCATGCTGCGCGGCGAGTTACCTGAAGTCATGGATGGCGCGCGTGTACTCCGCTTTTCGGCGCTGCCAGTATTTCTAAAGACCTACGTCGACCGACTGAGCTTTTCATTCACAGGATATCTGCGCAACGAGAAGGATTCCTCCAGCGAGTTGCATCAGTGGATCTGGCGCAACTACGTCATGTTCCGCGATCTCGAATCAATGGCGATGCTACAGCCGTCGTCTTGAGTCGGATTCCGCATGTGAAGAATTCGCGCGATATAAGTGTTCTTCAAGTTTGGTCGTATCGCTCGCAGACATAATGTCCGAGCAGTCGGCAAGGCCGTTTGCCCGCTTCGTATCGAAAAGGCCTCGTGCGTGGCTTGGGCCAAAAATAGCTAGCGAGTACACGGCAGCTTTCTGAGAATCAACGCAGTCGCCATTGGCTCATTGTGATCTTCTGAGATTCGTCAGCTTCTCAACAGGTAACTCTCCTAGCATGAGAACGTCGATATCTAGACGGCGGTGTCATCCGTCATAAGGGAAATGAACACCCGATTGCTTAATCTCGGAAATCGGAGGAGCGTGGCGACGGTCTCGGTCCGCGGCAAATGATTGTCGATCTGTCAGTTGCTTCAGCTTCGACAGTTGAAATCCGAAGGCTCCACCGCTTCCACTCAATCAGCCTGCCGTGCGCCAGATGCGAGCTTTTGTATGAGAGTGAGGTGCCATGGAGCGGACTAACAACAATTTTGACCTGTTTGATTTTGATGTGGAAGGCTTCGCGCAAGCGTACTATCAGCAGTCGCGCGCGGGGCAGCAATCGGGCGATACGAGCGAGCAAGCTAGCTTTGAGCAGCAGATGGGCGAGTTGCAACTCAGTTCGCCTGGCGAGAGCTCCGCTACGTCAAGTTCTCCTGATGAAAGTCCCAAAAAGGGCGGTGGAGGAATCCGGCGCACTGACCTCGGCGGTTCGATGAGGATGCCGCCACACTCCCCGCTGATGGACAACTCGTTCAGCAGCACGCGCCACAGCGTAGAAATCCCCCGAACTCACTTTCGAGATTCGGCTCAATTACCGTCGCAGTCCAATTTTCGGGATGAGCTGTTCAGCAGTGCGCATTACACTTTGCGATCTGAGGAGCAGCCTGCAATTCAGACGAAGAACAGTAAGAGTCGCGGACTGTGGTCGCGTATCAAGTCAGGTGTCGGAAAGGCGCTTGGGGCGAGTCGCAGCGAACAGCCGTCCGGTTCCACGGCCCAGGAGGAGGTCCTTTCAACGAAGTTTCGCGTAGATTACGCCAAGCAGCCCGGCCGAACACGCGGGGTCCCTAAGGAGGACGAGGAGCTGTTTGAGGACTTCAAAAGCAGAGCCAAGCTCACGCGGGACATCGGCACCGGCAAAGCAGTGGGCGACGGCACTATCAGAAATGCGATAGCCGATCTGCGAAATTTCAGCGCCTGGCTTAGCGAGAACGGGAGGCCATCAATCGCAGACCGTATTGGCAACCCGGAGTTAGAAGCTGGGTTGGATGCCGATGTGGAGGCCTACGCGAGGGATTCCAAGAAGGATTCTACGCTTACGAGGAGGCGCACCAACGCAGCCTTGAAAAAACTCCGCCACGTCGGCGCCGGAAGCGCCTTGTCCGCCGATATCCGCCGCCTGGCTCCTTATGCCACAGACGCGACCCTCATCGACATGCTGGCCGAGGCAGAAAAGGTGACAGCCAGGGTTGAGCCGGAGACGGTTGATAGACGGGCGCGCCGTCTTTACAGGCTGAGTGATTGGCTGAAAACGCGGGAAAAAGGCGCCATGGCTGGCCGACTGAACGACGATGGGCTGGCCCAAGATGTTAAGGAGTATAGGAATCAAACCGGGGACTCCAAAATTGACGCCGATTTGCTCAGGCTTCGGCGTTACCAGCAAGTCCTCGAGGCGAACAGAGCGCTGGGGCTGGCTCCTCCTGAGAGCGCGCCTCCGCTCGCCGGGGAAGGCGCTCGGCAGCCCGGATCACCGCAGGAGCTTCCCGCAACGCCAGCTACGCCGAGCGAGGGAGCTTGGGATTGGTTTAGGCATCAGATGCAAGACCCCGCGTCGTCCTCATTCACGCCGCACCATGATCCGCAGCCGAGCTCGCTTCAGGAGCTTCCGGCAACGCCAACCACTCCGAGCGCGGGAGCTTGGGACTGGTTTAGGGAGCAAATGCAAGAGCCCGCGTCATCCTCGTTCACACCGCACCGCGGCCCGCAGCTGCACTCGCTTCAGGAGCTTCCGGCAACGCCAGCCACCCCGAGCGCGGGCGCTTGGAATTGGTTTAGAGAGCAGATGCAAGAACCCGCTTCACCGTCATCTGCGAGGCGTCCGTCGGCAGACGTCTACGGCGATCTTGGGCCGCTGCTTAATTTGAATCCGCCCACACCGTATGAATTGCGCGACGACGCTCACTCTGTGCCGGCGCCTGACCTCGCCAGACAGCCGTCGTTCGTTGGACCATCAGGGGCCCCTCAGGAGCTACTGGATATCGGCTCTATCGTCGGCGAAGGCTGGCACCACGGCTCTCAATCGGCCTCGGACGTCCTGATCGATGTACTGAGTAACATCAATCTCATGCCGAACCATTTCGGCCCAAGCCAGTTCGCGATAAACGGTGAGCATTATTCGGCCACTCTTGGGCCGGGAGGGCGCACGGACGTTCGTCTCATCCATCATCCTCGCGCCAGGCCGATGCATGAAGCTGGGCCATCGCGTCAGCCCATAGCGGATCTTGGGTTTCTTATCCGCGGGGGATGGCAGCACAGGGAACGTTGGCTTCCGCCTTACCTTGTCCGTGCACTAGAGGGGGAGCACCTCATGCCGCAAGCCGGGCGTCCGACGTATATCAACATTCGCGGCGTGCCTTACAGGGCCGAGTTGCTGGAAACGGACGGCAGCTCACGCGTTCGTATTTATCCTGAAGCTGGTTGAAGACGCGATTAGGCTTCACCCTCGGGGGGCAGCGGGGCGGCGCACCGGGAGAAGTCTTACCGGCGAGCAAGTGGCATAGGCTTGCTCGGACCAGGGCACCGACGGGAAACGCCCTGCGCAATGATGCATGAGCGTTTGGATAATGGAAATGGCAAACGCGAAATTCAACTTGCTTGGTGCCGAGGTCCGCGCGGCACTGGAGCGGTTGATCGATGTGCTGGCAGACCTGGGGCTTGCCTACCGTCAAGGTGACAAGGTCAAGCTTTGGCCGCAACCTGATCGAGAGCCTGCACCGTGAGCTCGACACCATCGGAAGAGGCCTCGCAGAGGAAATGGGGCTTGAGCATTACCCGCTGATGCAGGTGAGTAGACTGCGGGGATCTATCGCCGATAGGCTGTCGCTCGCCTCGCTGCGCTTTGGCATGATCGACCATTGGTCTCGGTTTCAGATCGTGCCCTGGTCCTCATCGCTCCAGCGCGAATTGAGCAACCAGGTGAGCGGCATCGCCGGCCAGTCAGCGTCGACTAGGCCGTGTGGACAATTACCTTAACCAGAGCAGAGCTGCAGCGATAGTGACGACGGCGAAGTAGTTTCGGGCTGTCTTTTCGTAGCGCGTTGCGACGCGCCTGAACCGCTTCAGTTTTGAGAAGCAGCATTCGATCAGGTGGCGCTCGGCGTAGAGTGGTTTGTTGAGCGGATATTTGATTGCCCGCGAGGGGTTGTTCGGAATGACGGCTTGAGCGCCTTTTGCAGCGATGGCGGATCGCAACGCATCGGAATCGTAGGCCGCTTCGCTCATGACGACGTCGGCTGGGAGCCCCCTCGATGAGCGGCTGGGCCTGAGGCGCATCGCCGGCCTGGCCTGCCGTTAGGAAGAAACGGACCGGGCAGCCCAAGCCGCGGACGGCCATATGGATTTTTGTCGTCAGGCCGCCGCGCGAACGCCCGATGGCCTGATTTTGAGCCCCCCCCTTTTGCGCCGCTGGCGTGCTGGTGTGCGCGAACGATGGTGGAGTCAACGATCAGGTATTCAAAGTCCGCATCATCTGCCAACACTTCAAACATGCGCAGCCAGACCCCTTTGGCGCTCCACCGGCTGAAGCGCCGGAATACGCTGTTCCATTCGCCGAATGCTTCAGGCAGATCACGCCACGGCGAACCGGTCCGCACGATCCATAGAGCGCCTTCGACAAAACATGCGGTTGTCGCGGCCCGTCGAACCGCGCTGGTCCGGCCGACCGATGATCAAGCCGGAGATACGACGCCGTTGCGCATCGCTCAGAACGAGTCGGTCCATGGCACCCAAGGTTTCCTCCTAAAGGAAAGCCTTGAATCACGTTCCCGCCGATTTGAGAATCCCAAGAGTCCACACGACCTAGCTGTGAGCTCTCAGGAGGTTGTCCATCCGGTCCTGAACGAGGAAGCTGAAGTTGTCGAAGCTTTAGCCAATCCCCGGAGAACCGAATGGACACCCATAAGAATGCGCCTCTGACGCCGAAAGGTCGAG
>NZ_JBWBWM010000078.1:0-14666 GCF_056174665.1 Bradyrhizobium sp. WYCCWR15520 | reverse complement strand
CGCTCAGAACCTTCGTAAGATGGCCAAGCTGATCCCGATGCCCGCGTGAGCCTCATCAAGCCGACTCGTCCGCGGAACAGCGGGCGTTCACGACGAAACTACTGCCGCCTTTTTCAACGGAATCGGCGCAAAGCGGTCGTTGTGGCCCAATGTTGGATTTGGCTATATCCGGCTGGCTGGACCTAGCTCAAACTTCCTCATGATGGATTGGGAGAGAGTGCGATTCATTCAAATGGCTAGATGTGAGCGTGTGCACGACGTGTGCACCGGGAGGTCAAGAGAAATCTATTGATGGCAATCTGAGCAGCTCTCCGAGGCGTGTTGTAGACGTCGGGTGCGACGCGGACGGATCGGATTGATTGGAACAGAATGCTCCACTTTCGATCGAGAAGCTGAACTCACTCGTCTGAAATGGAGAACGGGACCAACCTTCGTCTTTGCCGGCGGGGCAGGGGAGCTGCTGGTTCAGCGAGAGAGCGACGAATTCTGATGACGGGAGCTCGAGTCGCGCCCCCGCTACTCAGTTCTACGATGTTGCATATTTTTCTTATTTTTCTGCGATGAGGAGTGCGAGCCTACATGCCTCATCGCCGAAAATGCCCGAAATCACAGTCCTTGAAACTCCTCCTGTGCCCACTCGCGATCAACTCGCGCCTTCAGGATGCCGTCCAGATCTACGCGCTCATCTGCACGAGCGCTCGGTCCTCGCGCGGCAGGTCGAGCCGCTCCCAGACATCGATCAGCGCGCTGGCGAGCGCTTCGATCGTGTCGTCGTCGTGATGGGGCGAAGGCGTGATGCGCAGCCGCTCCGTACCGCGCGGCACGGTCGGGTAGTTGATCGGCTGGATATAGATGCCATGCTCGGTGAGCAGGAGGCCGCTTGCCTCCTTGCAGTGTTCTGGATCGCCGACGAGGATGGGTATGATGTGCGTTTCGTTCGGCATGACCGGGAGCCCGGCCGCAGTGAGCACTGCCTTCGTGCGCGCCGCGCGGTGCTGGTGGTGCTCGCGCTCCCAATTGGAGCGCTTGAGGTGGCGGATCGCCGCGGTTGCAGCGGCACAAATCGCTGGCGGAAGGGCTGTGGTGAAAATGAAGCCAGGCGCGTATGATCGCACCGCATCGATCAGCGCGGCATCGCCCGCAATGTATCCGCCAAGACAGCCGAACGCCTTGGCAAGCGTTCCTTCGATGACGTCGACGCGGTGCGCTGCGCCTTCGCGTTCTGTGATGCCGCCGCCGCGCGGGCCGTACAGGCCGACCGCATGCACCTCGTCGCAATAGGTCATCGCCTCGTAACGCTGGGCAAGATCGCAAATGCCGTTGATGGGGGCGACGTCACCATCCATGGAATAGAGGCTCTCGAACACGATCAGCTTCGGCCGTTGGGGCTCGGCCCGTTTGAGCAGCTCTTCGAGGTGGCCGAGATCGTTATGGCGCCAGATATGCTTGTCCGTCCCGGACTGGCGCACGCCCTCGATCATCGAGTTGTGGTTGAGTGCGTCGGACAGAATCACGCAGCCCGACATTAGCCGGGCAATCGTTGCAATTCCGGTCTGGTTCGAGACGTAACCGGAAGTGAACACAAGCGCCGCCTCCTTGCCGTGCAGGTCGGCCAACTCGCGCTCAAGCTCGACCAGCGGATGACTGGTGCCGGCGATGTTACGCGTGCCGCCCGCACCGGTGCCCATGCGGATCGCGGTTTCGACCATGGCGCCGATCACCTTCGGGTGTTGCCCCATCGCGAGGTAGTCGTTGGAGCACCAAATCACGACGCTGCGCGGGCCCGCAGGCGAGTGCCAGATGGCGCGGGGATAGCGCCCGGCGATGCGCTCAAGATCTGCAAAGATGCGGTAGCGCCGTTCGTCCCGTAAACGCGCAAGGGCGCGTTGGAAATAGCCGTCGTAATTCATGACAGCCCTCCGGTTTGCGAGGGTCTCAGATGTTCGTGCGACGCCCTTGGTCAGGACGCGCTCTCATTGCGTTGATCGTCCCCGATGACTTGCGTTCTAGCGAGCCTTTGCCATGGCGCCGCGCACCACCTCGGCGATGCGCTCGCCTGGCGTGTCGGCGTCAAGACCGCGCACGAATTCACCTTCAGTGTCCATCAGGTAGAGATAGGTGCTGTGGTCCATGACATAGTCTTCGGCGCCCGGCCCGCTCTTACGAGGTTCATAATAGACCCCATACTCTTGGGCGACGGCAGCGATCTGTTGCGGCGTGCCAGTGAGTCCGACGATCCTCAAATCAAATGACTGGGTGTAGTTCCCCATGACCGTCGGCGTATCGCGCTGCGGATCGACGGTAATGAACAACGGTTGGAGCTTGTCGGCGTCGGGGCCGAGCTTCTCGAGCGCGGCGGAAATCTCAAGGAACGCCGTAGGGCAGCTATCGGGACACGAAGTGAAGCCGAAATAGACTAGAAGCCATTTCCCACGGTAGGTCTGTTCCGTGACCGTTGCCCCATCAGGTGAGGTTAGTGTGAACGGGCCGCCGATCATGACCGGCGAGTTGGCTGCACGCACGAGCGGTTGGCTCAACACCAAGGCGGTGGCGACAGCAATCCCGAAAGGGATTGCTCGTCCGAGGACCGAAAATATGGGATGGCGACGCATCAAATGCCTCCCTGCGGCGGCGGTGCTTAGCCGCCACAAACTTCTCTCCCGTTTCAGCGGGTATTTCTTAGACGATTTTTGCTCTCAAGCTTCATAAGCTTTGCTTAAGGTCTCGCAAAGCAGTTCTGATTTTCCTAACCCCTGCAAATGGCGGTTAGCTCTCGACGAATTCCTGCGGATATCAAAGATCAACACCAAAGATCAAGAGAGAGTGCTGTGATGACTGGCTTAGCTATGAAGTGGCTGATCGGGGTGTCGTCGATGGTCGCGGCGGTAGCAACGCCGCTCCCGGCGCAAGCCTACGAAGCGGGCCCGGTCGCCGGCGGCGGATCGATCACCGGCAAGGTCGTGTTCAACGGCCCCCCCGGCACCCGCAAGGTCATTCCGACCAAGGACATCGAGGTGTGCGGCGGTCCCTACGAGGAGACGCTCATTCAGGTCGGGCCGGACAAGAGCGTGCAGAACGCCGTCGTGTATCTGGCCGATATCGCGAAAGGAAAAGCCTGGCCGGAGCAAGCCAAGAAGCCAGAGATCGACAACAAGAAGTGCAAATTCGAACCTAGCATTCAGGTGATACGCGTGGGCGGGCTGGACGTCGTCAATAGCGATCCGATGCTCCACAACACGCACGGCTATTACGGCAAGCGCACCGTGTTCAACCTCGCTCTGCCCAACCAGGGTCAGCGAATTCCCGTCGAATTGCCGCGGCCGGGCGAGGTGCGCATCGACTGTGACGCGCATGGCTGGATGGAAGCGTTTATCTATGTCGCCGACAATCCCTACTACGCCGTCACCGGCGCCGACGGAAAGTTCACCATCTCCGACGTTCCGGCCGGAACCTACAAGCTGGTGGCGTACCAACCTTTCACCGGCCCGAACGAGCAGACGGTGACCGTTGCGGCGGGGAAGTCGAGCGATCTGAACATCGAACTGAAGAAGGGCGCCTCGGCGGTTCAAGGCGGTTCCGGCGCGAAGTAACGGACTTCTGCGGCTCGACCGGCGACAATCGAGCCGAAGGAACAAGAAAATCTGGCGAGGTGGCAAACAACCAGAGTCGCCTAGTGGAGAGGAGCAACGCTGTAACGACCAATCGCAAGGGAGGAAGCCCATGTCCGAGCTTGAGCGCGACCGGCGTGAAATAGCTGCGGTACTCCAACAGCCCGGAGTGCGTCCTGACCCCTCGCTGCGGATTACCCGGCGCACCTTTGTTCACAGATCATGTCTCGTCGGAGCCGCGACCGTAGCCGAGACCTTCGCCTGGTGGCCGCTGCTCAACACTCTCGATGTCGCTTATGCGGCCGAGGCGCCATTCAAGTTTGCCTGGATTTCCGACACCCATCTCTATCCGAAATCCCTCAATACGCGCTTCGTCGAGAAGACGGTGCGTGCCGCCAAGGAGGTGCAGGCGATGAGTCCGCCGGCCGACTTCCTGATTTTCGGCGGCGACCTGGCCCAGCTTGGCAAGGTCGAAGAACTTGAGCTCGGTGTGGAGATCCTGAAAGAAATCAACATCCGCAAGGTCTACATTCCGGGCGAGCACGATTGGTACCTCGACATGGGTAAGAAGTGGGGCGAACTGTTCGGTCAGCCTAACTGGACATTCGACCATAAGGGCGTGCGCTTTGTCGGGCTCGATACCGTCAGTCGCGGTCCGGACTATTGGACGGCGAAGAAGATGAGCCCCGAGGAGCGCATGGGTCACATGGCCACGCTCGACGGCACCGTCGCTGGCCCGTGGGCGGGCGTCGGCCGCGATCAGCTCGACTGGCTGCAGAAGACGCTTGCCAATTGGGACCGGAACCGGCCGGTCGTCATCTTCAGCCACAATCCGCTCTACGAGTACTATCCGCCGTGGAACTTTTGGGTGCGCGACTGGCGCGAGGTGAACGAGGTGCTCAAGCCCTACACCAAAGTCACCAACATTCACGGTCACACGCATCAGGTGCTCTACAACGAGATCGGCACCATGCGTTCGATCGGCATGCTGGCAACCTCATGGCCTTGGCCTTACGCCCCGGAGGGGGTGCCGAAGCTTACAAAGCCGATGATACGGGTCGACCCTGGTGATCACTTTGACGGGGTAGGTTGGGCGAAGATCGACGTCAGCGCCGAGGACAAAGTCGACGCCGAATACGTAATGTGGCGCAAGCAGGTATACGCGCAGTCTCCAGATGACTATGCGAAGAGCATTCCCGAGGTTTTGCGGCCCCGGATCGCTGACAGTATTTGGCCATATTAGGAGGAATGGGCATGACCGCGTCGACAACATGCCGTTTCATTCTGTTCCGCGCTGTCCCAGCGGTAGCGCTTGCCGCCCTGGTCGGCCCTGCGGGTGCGCACAAGGATCCGGTGACGCCGCAGCTGCTGAACTCCTACCAGCAAGTGTTCATGGAGCAGGTCCGCAAAGGCGACCTGCTGTTCCACGGCGATGCAGCAACCGAAGAGGCGATGGGTGTCGTGTTGTCCAAAACTGGAATGGCATGCGCTATGTGCCATCCCATGACGGCCGATACCCACCCCGCCACGTTCCCGAAGTTCCAGGCGCAGATGGCCAAGTTCGCGACGCTGCGCGACATGATCAATTGGTGCATCGAGAAGCCCAACCAGGGAGAAAAGATCGCCGATGACTCGGACGCGATGAAGGCTTTGGAAGCGTATATTTACTGGTCGCAGAGCGGCTCGGTGTTGAACCCGGGCAAGTTCTGATTTCGATGCTGCGAAGCGGAGGCTTCTAGCGCGCGGCATTGCTGTCGAAGGTGCGCTGACTGAGAACAGGAGAGAACGCATTATCAGACAAGCAAAGGGCAATGCTCCATGGCGGAAGTGCTTCCTGCAGAGAGATTGCACGGCAGGTTCGCCGGCATCAATCTGGATGATCTGGTCGACTGGGTGGTGGTCCGAACCTGGCTTTATTTCGGAATGTTCTGGCTCCTTGTCACACCATCGATCGGCGTCGCCCTCTCAAGCCTCTTCAATCATCCCGATTATCTCGGAAACGCAATAGGGCTCACCTTCGGCAGGCTGCGGCCTGTGCACGTCAACGGCGTCATCTTCGGCGCCTTTTCGACGCTGTTCATCGGCGAATGTTACTATCTTGTGCCGCGCCTGTGTGGCGTCCGCGTGGTCTGGCCGCAACTGGGCGTTCCGCTGGCCTGGCTATGGAGTATCGCCGTTTTCGCCGGTCTGGTGTCGCTGGCATTCGGCCAGAATCACGGTCTCGAAGCCGGCGAGCTTCCGCTGTTCGCTGAAATCCCGATCTTCATCGTCGTTGCCACGGTGACCGCGCAATTCCTGATCACCATCGGGCAGCGACTGGAGCCGCCGCTTTATGTTGCACTTTGGTACCTGATCGCCACCTTCATCTGGACGACGATGAATCTCGTACTCGGCAGCTTCATCCTGCCGTACACGATTTCCGGAATCAACAGCGCGGCGTTCCACGGTCTCTACATCCACTACATCGTCGGGCTGTGGCTGACGCCGGCCGGCTATGTGCTGATCTACTATTTCCTCCCCGTTGCCGCGCGCAATCCGCTGTTTGCGCACAAGCTCTCTTTGGTCGGCTTCTGGTCACTCGCCCTGTTCTATCCCTTCGTCGGCATCCATCATTATCTCTACAGTCCAATTGCCGACTGGGCCGAAACGCTGGCGATCATCACCTCGATGCTTCTTATCATTCCGGTGTGGACCGTGCTGGTGAATTTCTTCGGAACAATGACGGGCAAGTGGCACGAGTTCGGGCGGAACCTGCCGGCTAAGTTCCTGATCATGGGCTCTCTGATGTATCTCGTCGGGTGCTTCCAAGGCTCGACCGAAGCCTTGCGCTCAATCCAGCAGCCCACCCACTTCTCCGACTTCGTCATCTCCCACTCGCACCTCACCGTATTCGGGACCTTCGTGGTCTGGGCGATGGGAGGTCTGGTCTATGTCTGGCCGCGGGCATTCAAGCGTGAATTGTGGTCCTTCAGGCTTGGCAATTGGTCATTCTGGCTGATTACCGTCGGCATTGCCACCATGGGCCTAGTGCTGACCGCCGCTGGCCTGCAGCAGGGCTTTCAGTGGATGAGCGGCACCGAATGGCTTGATACCGTAGTGTGGATGCAGCCCTACTGGCTGGTGCGCACGATGTCTGGCATCAGCATGGACATCGGCATGTCTCTCTTGGTCATCAATTTGGCAATGACGGCGCTGACCAGTCAGGTCGTGGCCCCGGCGCCGGCGATTGAGCCCGGAGTGATCCCGGTTGGGAGGCCGGCCGAATGAGCGCGCATGACGACGGCACTCGGCCGCGTGGTGGAGAGGGCGAAAGCCGTGCCGCCCGGTGGCGGGCCTGGTTGCGCTGGCGCTGGAAGCCTGAAGCCATTAGCGCGCGCTTTGTCGCACTGGTCGCCGGCATCATCTTCTTCTTCCTCGCCGTCCTCACCCAGGGCGTTCTCCCCTTCATCGAGCCCTCAGCCCGGACTACCGAGGTGACTGCCGTCGTCCGTACCGACTACGGCCAGCTTAAATGGATGCTCAGCGACGCCACCGATTACACGCCGACGCAGCAACTCGGCCGCCAAGTCTATCTGCGCGAGGGCTGTTGGTATTGTCATTCGCAGTATGTGCGCCCGGTAACCGGCGAGACGCGCCGCTGGGGCCCGGTGAGCGAGGCCGGCGAATACGCCTATGATGTCCCGCATCTGTTCGGCACCCGGCGCATCGGGCCGGACCTGACCCGGGTTGGGCTCAAATACAGCAACGAGTGGCATTTGGCCCACTTCTGGAATCCGCGCGAGCTATTGCCTGACTCGATCATGGCACCGTATCGGGCACTGTTCGAAACACCCCGGGAGCCAGTCAAGATCGTCGATGACGGGGCCGGAAATCGCACGCTGGAAAATAATGCCATCACGCAAAAGCTGTTCGACTTCGAAAGCAAGGTGCAGATCAAACTCACGCCGAACGCCGGCGGGCTGCTGTTCGTCCCGTTGGAAGCACGCGATAAGGCACCGGCGATCCTGATCCCGAACAACGAATATATCGGCAATACGGTTACGATCGCGGCCGAGACGAAAGAACTCGAAGGTCTGATCGCTTATCTGCAAAAGCTCGGCATGAACCGTGGCAAATGGCGCGACGTGTTCGAGCCGCAGCAGCTTGAGGTGACGCAGGCCACGCTGCCGCGCTCTTCCGAGTGGATTGACTATGGCCGGGTTGTCTATGAGCGGCGGTGTGTCGGCTGTCATGGCGTCAAGGGCGACGGGAACGGCCCCGCGGCGACGTTCCTGTATCGGCAGCGGCCGCGAAGCTTTGCAGCGGCGGTCTTCAAGTTTAGGCTGACCAAGGAACCTGTCCCGACCGACGGCGATCTCTTGCGCACGATCACTCGGGGCGTGCGCGGCACCGCCATGCCGCCCTGGTATGAGCTGCCCCTGACGGATCGGCTCGCGGTCATCCAATACATCAAATATGAGCTGGCGGTCGATCGCTCCGATCCGGCGAAGCCGTATTCGTTCTTCATCGAGGAACCGCCGGGCGCTCCCTTGTACATCCAGCGGCCACCGGCCCCGTCGCAGCAGATCCTTGCCCGCGGCAAAGAGGTCTGGCGGATCGCCAAATGCTGGGAGTGCCACGGCAATTCCGGCAAGGGCGACGGCGAAAAGGCTGCTGGCTTGAAGGACGATCTCGGCTTTCCGATCCCGCCCGCCGATCTAACCACCGGCCAGTTCAAGTCGGGTCCGGCGGTCGAAGACATCTTCCGGACCATGACGACCGGGTTGAGCGGCACGCCTATGCCTAATTACCGCGACTCGCTGCCCGAGGAAGACCGCTGGGCGCTCGCCTATTACGTGCTCTCGCTTTCCGCCTTCACGGATCCCATCACGGGCGAGCCGCTTCCTATCACATCCGCCGATCGCACTGCGCTCAACGATCCCAAACTGCAAGCGGACACGCCGGACAAAGCCTATATTCCGAACGGGCGCGCGCAGAGGACCGGCGGCTCGAAGGCAGCGCGTGGCAGTTCGCGTGGGGAGGCCGCGGCCAAACAACCTTGAGCGGCCGCCAAGGAGAATGAACCATGATCACCAATTTCGAGATCGTCGGCCCCTATCTCGCCGCGTTGATGATGAGCCTCGGCGCGGTCTGCATCTTCGTTTGGGGCGTGTTCTCGGGCGCGTTCCACGGGGCAGACGAAGCAGCTTTACGATTCTATCAAAGGGAGGTCGGCGATGACGGACCTGCAGCAGAGCGACCCGGAAAGCCCGACGCACCCCAAGCTGGAGGTGCGTGAGAGTTCGCCTCCGGAATTGGAGGAATATGCTGGCGGCACCATTCAGGCCCGCGTTGGATATATCCCGGTGTGGCTGCTTGTCACCTACGCGGTCCTGTTCGCCTGGGGCCTGTACTATATGTACGCCTATTGGGGTGGCGTTGGGCCGGGGCGGCCTGGTTAGGCGGCCGGCTGAAGCTGGGACTTGTTAGAATCTTGTTAGAATAGGCAGAACGGACATGCTGGCAGCGAAGATTGTTCTCGTGGTCGCGGGCCTGAACCTGCTGTTCCTGGCGGCTGAGTTGACTATGAACGTGGTGCTGATTTCCCTGCGCTGACGGAGGGACCATGTTGGAACACACCGCTTTCTTGTTGGCTGATGCAGGCCCATCCCAAGTCGTCGCCTTCCTGATCTACGGGATCTGCACCGTCGGCTTCTGCGCCTGGCTGATTTACCTCGTTCGGGAATAGGGGACAGCGCGGCTAAAGCTTGCGGTGATGAGTAAACAGGGCGTATGCGATGACCGCCTATATTGTCATTTTCGCAGCGGGGTTCGCCGGCAGTTTTCACTGCATCGGTATGTGCGGCGGGTTCGCTTGTGCGCTCGGCCGCGATCCGCAGGGACCTGGCGCGACAGTTCTGCGTCATCTGCTGTATAATACAGGTCGATTGACGACCTACTGCTTTATCGGCGGACTTGCGGGCGCCCTCGGTCAGCTCATATGCACGCCGCAGGGAACGACAGTCCCGCTGCTGAGCGGTTCGCTTGACAGCGGTCAGCGGATTCTCGCGATCCTCGCCGGGCTGCTGATGATCGCCATGGCGCTGCAGTTTTTTGGCCTGCTGCCGCGCCTGCATCGCATCACGACAGGCTCCGGCAGCACCCTCGCGACATCCCTGCGCAGCCTGTTGACGGCGCCGGGACATGCCGCCCCGCTCGCGTTTGGCGTATTCAATGGCTTCCTGCCTTGTCCGCTGGTCTACGCCTTTGCCGCGCAGGCGGCGAGCACGGCCGGAGCGTTGCCGGGCTTTCTCACCATGGCAGCGTTCGGGCTTGGGACCTTCCCCGCAATGCTTCTGATGGGCGGCGTCGGCCGAGCGCTGGCGCCGGCGTGGCGGCAGCGCGGCGTGTGGCTGGCCGGCAGTTGCATTCTGCTCCTCGGTCTCGTCACCGTTGGCCGCGGCATCCTGCCCTTCGCCGTGCACTTCGCGCATGGTTGGACAGAACCAGCATGACGGCCCAGGACCGTGCGCTGTGCAGCCGCTGCCTGTTACCCATCGGGCGGCGGGCGATGCGACGCACGGTAAACGGTGAGGCCTGCGCATTCTGCTGCTACGGCTGCTGTATCGCCTACCAGGTCAAGCACGGCAAAACCGAGGAATGGGAGGCCGCTTGGCTGCTGATCCGGCTCGGTGTCGGCGGCTTTCTCTCCATGAATATCATGCTGTTCAGCCTGCTCCTGTACAGCGACGCCTTCAGCGGCGCCGATGCCGAGATGCTTCCCTGGATTCATCTCTTGCTCTGGCTATTTGCCACGCCCGCGGTGATCATTCTCGGCGGACCGTTTCTGCGCGAGGCGTGGCTCCACGGCATGGAGGGACGCCTGACCTCCTCGGCTCTCATTGTGCTCGGCGTCGGCGCCGCCTACCTTTATTCCGCTTTTGCCACCATCGAGGGCAGCCCGCAGGTTTACTTCGATACGGCCACCATGGTGCTGATGCTGTTCACCGCGGGCTACTATCTCGACGCCGCCGGGCGTGCACGGGCGGCGCGTGACCTGCAGCCGCTCTTGGCCGCGGAAAGTGAGTGGGCCACCGTCGTCATTGGCGATGGAGAGTACCGCCGGCCGGTGCGCGAGGTTGACGCGGGTGTGCTGGTTCGAGTTCGGCCGGGCGAACGCATTCCCGTCGACGGCGTGATCATGGAGGGCGAATCGCACACCGACGAGGCCCTGATCACAGGCGAAAGCCGGCAGATCGCCAAGGGCGTCGGCTCGCATGTGATCGCCGGCAGCATCAATTTTGACGGGCCGCTCCTGATCCAAAGCAGCGGCGTGGCAAACGCGACCCGCTGGGCACAGATTTGTCGATCGGTACGGGATGCATTAATCCGCCGGAGCCCGAGCCAGCGTCTCGCCGACAACATTGTAGGCGTCTTCGTGCCGATTGTTCTCGTGCTGGGCATTGGAGCGTCGGTGTACTGGGCGCGGCATTTGCCGTTCGACCGTGCGCTATTGATCGGTCTTGCGGTACTGGTGGTGGCCTGTCCCTGCGCGGTCGGGTTGGCGGCACCGATGGCCACCTCGCTGGGCATTGGACGGCTGGCCCGATACGGCTGCCTGGTGCGCGACCCGGCCGCGCTTGAGGCGCTGGCGCGCATCCGGCTGATCGCCTTTGACAAGACCGGCACGCTCACCTCGGGTCAGGCGCGCGTTGTCTCTATCGACAGCGATGGAACCAGCGCCGATGTGGTGCTCGCGCAGGCCGCCGGACTGGAGCGCCATTCCGAGCACGGCTTGGCTCGTGCTATAGCTGCAGCGGCAGCTGCTCGTGGACTCGAGCCAGTCGCCATCCACGACGTTCGAGTCGTGCCGGGGCGTGGCATCCGTGGCAAGTCGGACGGCCGGATCGTAGCGGCAGGCAGCGCCGCATTGATGCGGGAGTTGGGTTGGTCGCTGACGCCAAATCTGGCTGATTACGGGAGACGGCGTGAAGCGAGCAGCCATTCCGTGATCTATGTCGGCTGGGGCGAGCGGGCATATGCTGTGCTTTCACTTGACGATACGCCGCTGCCGGAGGCGCGCTCGACCATCGAAGCGCTGCGCCGCCGTGGGGTCCGCGTGACGTTGTTGACCGGCGATCTTCCGGCAGCCGCAGTGCGGATTGCCGCTGCGGTCGGAATTGAGAGCGGCGATATCGAGGCTGGCCTGACACCCGAGGCCAAACGCGCGGCGCTGGAACGCCGTCGGCATGCCCATGGCATGGTAGCGATGGTCGGCGACGGCCTCAATGACGCGCCCGTGTTGGCCGGAGCCGATGTCGGGATCGCCGTCGGTTCGGCGACGGACCTTGCTCGCGAGGCTGCAGCAGTCGTGCTCCCGCCCGGGGGGCTACGGACGCTGCCGTGGGTGATCGACGTCGCTCGCGCAGTTCGCGCGACCATTCTCACCAACCTGGCCTGGGCGTTCGGTTACAATTTCATCGCCATTGGGCTGGCGATGGTCGGAGTCCTCCAGCCAGTGCTGGCGGCGGCAGTGATGGCCGGCTCAAGCATTATCGTCGTCCTGAATTCGCTGCGGCTGGAGCGGCTACCCGAGCCAGCTCCATCCGCCGCGGCGGAGAGCACTCCTGCACCTCGCAGCACGGCCACTTCAAATCAGAAAGCTGCATAGCCGAAGGTGTCACGCGTAAAGGCGGTGTACCAGCTTTGCGCCTCGCGTGCGGCCTGGTGGCGGGTTTCGGCGCTTTCGTGCACCTGGCTGACGAAGTTGTCGACGATCTTGATCGTTCCGGCCGCGGGCTTGAAGCTGATAGCATTGCTCACTGCATCGTCGGGACTAAGAAAAGTATAGCAGGTGTTGAATAAATGAGGTGGTTGGCGTTCGGACCCGGTCAGCGCCGCGATGATGGCAAACGCGCAGGCCTTGGCCTGGCTATTCGCAACGAACGCCGATTTCGGCATGTCGCCGGCACTGGTCGCATCGCCCACCACATGGATTCCCGGCTGCAGCTTCGATTCGAACGTTATGGGATCGATCGGGCACCAGCCAGATTGATCCACGAGGCCATTTTGCTGCGCGAACTGGCCGGCCATTTGCGGGGGTATAACATTTGCAACCGCGGCCTTGAATGTCTCGCTCGCAGTCTTGACGGATCGCTCCTTCACGTCGATGGCCTTTATTCCACCGGTGAATTGGGCAGGTAGCCATTCGATCATACCTCGATAGTGTCGCTCCCACGCATCCAGAAATAGATCCTGCGCGTTGAAGCTATCTTTCGCATCGAGGATCAGGATCCTCGAGCGCGGCTTATGCTGTTTGAAATAATAAGCAATCAGAGAGGCACGTTCGTATGGGGCGGGCGGACAGCGGAACGGGTTAGGGGGCGCGACGAGCACGAAGACGCCGCCATCCTCCATGCTTTCGAGTTGCCGTCGCAACAGCTGCGTCTGTGAGCCCGCGTTCCAGGCATGCGGGATGACCTGCGTTGCCGCCTCGTCATACCCTGCGAGGGCCTCGTAATTGAAAGCGATGCCAGGGGCAACGACGACTCGGTCGTAAGGCAATTTTGGACCACTCTTGAGCCCAACGGTTTTTGCGACCGGATCGACCGCTGCCACGGAGTCATGAACAACATTGATGCCATATCGTTGCGCCAGCGTCTCATAGCCATGCGTAAGCGACTCGAGCGAACATAGCCCGGCGATATAAAGGTTGCTGAAAAAGCAGGTCGTATAGCTCGGATTTGGCTCAACCAACGTGATCTCGATCGTTCGCGCGCTGGCGGCCAAGTACTTGGCGGCCGTGGCACCGCCGATGCCGCCGCCAACAACGACAACCCTCGCCTTGGATTCGCTTGCAGCCAATCGAGGGCCGAGCCCTGCAAGGACTATTGCTCCGGTCGAGCGGCCGAACTCTCGACGCGTCCAGGACTTCATGGCCTAACCTGCTTGTTCAGAGCTGCGAGATGGGGCGCCACGGTTGCGATTTCTTCATCACTGAGCGATAGGGCGATGGCGCGCATGATATGGCTTGGGCGCTCGTGCGCTCTGTACGCAAGCATTGTGCGGGTGAGCATCTTCGGACTCATGCCAAGGATCGTCGGAATACCACCATCGCCGCCATCCAGACGATGGCACGACGCGCACATCGCGGCGAGTTGGGCTCCACCATCGCGGTCCGCTGCCTGGCTGGGATCGGCGACAGTAATGAACGAAGCAGCAATGGAAGCGGCGATGATTTTGCGCATGCTGAGTCCGGCTCCATCCCCGTGTCTGCGATCGCCGATCCCTTTGCTCATGGCGTGAAAGGAGCATGGCAACATCACTACAACATCATTAGGCGACAGTGAGCTGGTGCTCCAACACATAGACGCCGCCGCCATCCTCTTCCCAAACGAACTCGAGCCGACCGCTCTCCGTCGCGCGCAAGTAGAATTCGATAAACGGATTCGCCGCCATGGCTTCGTGGAGATCGACGCTGAACACCACGACGCCATTGTGGCGACAGGTAAACTTGTTGATGATCTTGCGCGGGATGGCGTTGCCGCGGTCATCGTGCCGCAGCCCGGTCTCCATCTGATGGCTGATCAGGGTCTTGACCGGAAACACTTCACCGGTCGCGGCGGATCTTGGCACTTGCACACGGGGTGCCGGAGTGAACATTCCGCACCTCCTTCCGTCACTTGCATCCGTTGGTTGCGACCTCGACCCAGCTTTCTGTCATCAGCAATGTACCGTCGTTCATCTCCGCAACCGCCAGAACATATTGCGGTTCGGCAAGGCGAATGCGTGCCGACACGCGGGGCTCGCTGCGTTGTGGGACGAAATGAAAGGTGGCGACCTCAATCAGCGGGTTTCGTGGCGCCAGCACAGAAACGTGCCTGACGTGATCGGCTTCCGTCATGGGACTATCGATCGCGAGCGTAAGCGGCACTGTGTATCCATTCGGAAAGGCTTACGATTACCCACATTTTTGAGTCAGAGTTTTGCTCCCGTTGCGATATCGATGAATCGCGATAATCCGCGCCACATGATCAGATTCCCTGGTGGCGGATCGTTGGCGCGGGCGAGATAGCCGCC
>NZ_JBWBWM010000077.1:0-14741 GCF_056174665.1 Bradyrhizobium sp. WYCCWR15520 | reverse complement strand
TCATAGAACAACGCAGCTTGTTCGATTTGCCGATGCCCCATCATGACCTTCAGTCCTGCCAATTAGACAGACTGAATCACTGATATCTCTGCGTCGCAACAGCCGCCTTTTTCAACACAATCGGCCCTTAGCGGACCACCCCGCCCGAAGTCGGCAGGTCCGCTGGCGACTCCATTGCGGACGTGCGTTGCTGTCATCGTAACTGCTTCGCGGTAAAAGGACTTAGATTTTGAACACTTCGCGGTCCACATGAACCTTAGCGGTCCTGTACCTTCAAAGGTAATGATCTGCCGTAGAGCTACTAACTCTCGCATTCAAGGAGAGGAGTGGCTCCATAAAGTCGTTAGCGCGTGATTGAGCGGCTCTCCGGTGAACTGGATCTCGTGGCCCGCTCCTTCGATCACCATGCGGGAAGCGCCGATGCGTTGCGCTAGGTCGTCACAGATTGCGTCGAACCCTGCACTATGCCCACCCGATATCACGAGTTTAGGGAAGGAGGCAGACGCCAGCTTGGGAAGCGGCGGTTCAGCGTCCCAGATCGGCCGACCGCGGCGGAAGACGGGTGCGAGCGGCACTGCAGCGGCGATCAGTTCGGGGGAAAGAGCGCTCGGATCACTTCCCACAATTTCCAGGAAACGAATGACCCATTCCTCGTCCGGAGCCTTCTGGTCCCAGAGAGATCGAACCTTTCCGACGAGTGTCCTCGCTGCTTCATTGTGCTGGCCCAATGCGAAGGTGGCCGGCTCCAGTAATGTAATAGATAGAGCCGCTTCGGGACGGCGGGCGGCGGCGAACAGCACGCCGAGACCACCGTAGGAATGCCCTACAAGGTGCGCGCCATTGCCCATCAGACGGGCAATGTCGTCGGCATCGACTAGAAAGTCCTCACCTTGAGCGGCGGGACTTCGCCCATAACCACGCCTGTCCGGAACTATCAGACGAAAGCCGCTGTCGGCCAGCGGTCGCTGAGCCTGCCACTCGTCGGATCCTGTTGCCAGCGAACCGTGCACTAACACGACGGGCACGCCCGACCCCCATGCTTCCATGAAAAAATCGCTCATTACTCGACCACCCTTCAATTCGGCAAGGCTTAACTCCCTCCATTTCAGCTCACGACAGGGAGACCCAAATTGGGCCGGGTATTAGCCATAGGTCGAGAACGGATCGTAGGAGAAGGTGTCCGGGCGGATTGATCCGCAGCGATCACGAGGGGCCGATCCTATGAGAGCGTAACTGCCTGTTCATACTAGCAAACGTTCCGCGGACGTGGCAGCGGCATGACGGCTGAGCGCCGGTCGTGCTGGACGTTAGAAAGGTGAGCGTCACGCTTCAAAGATTTGAAATCTGCAACAGCTTGCGGTCGCCAATCCAGGTTTTCGCAAGATTAGCCTGGGCCTTGCGCATGCCGGCGGCATCGCCGCGTGCCTTATGCAGCTCTGCCAGACCGTAATACGACCAGCCGTTGGCGGGTGCCCGCCGCAGCGCAAGCTCGAATTGCTGCTTCGCCTCAGCGTAGCGACCGGCCTGCAGCAAGGCTGCTGCAAGCGACTGCCGGATTGGATAATACCAATAAGGCGGTTCCGTATAAGGCAAGGCATCCTGCAAGTTAGCCGCCTGCTCGAACTGGACGACGGCGCCGCTCTTGTCGCCTTTACCCTGTGCCACGCGCCCCATGACTACGGTGCGCGCGATACGAAACACTTCCTGTACCGGTATATTGGATTCCTTCAGGAGCTTGAAGTCGGACTCGCGCTCCAATTTCTCGATCGCATCGGCCGCCGCCGTTGCGCCCTCGAACTTGCCCTGCGCTGCCAGCGCCACGCCGCGGGCATAGAGCCAGATCGCTTTGACGTACGGGACGGCATCACCCGGGTCTGGTAGCGCCAGGATGGCCTCCGGTGAACTGAACTGCGCGTGCGCGAAATAAGGCGCTGCTTTGACGGGCTGCACCAGCGCGATGCCGCGGGCGGCCTCATCCGGAATGAGCGTTCCCAGCTTCTCCGCGGCTGCAATTACGGTATTCCCGTCGCCCGCCATTTGCGCGGATGCCATCACGAAGTGCACGTTGTGCGGATAATAGCCCATCCTGTAGACGCCGGGAGGCGCGTTGGTGTCAGCCAGATATTTTTCGTCCACTTTGACAGCGGCCTTATTGTCCTGAAGAGCGTCCAGATAACGCCCGACACGATAATAGATGTGGCTCGGCATGTGCACGAGATGGCCGGCGCCTGGTACCGAATTGCGCAGGCGGTCGGCATAGGGCTCCGCGCGCTTGGGTCGGTCAGAGGCCTCGACCGCATGGATGTACAAATGGATCGCGCCGGCATGATTTGGATTGCGCGCCAGCACTCGCTCCAATGTCGGCACAATGGGTACGCTCTGCGGGTTGGGCTCGCGGCCAGCTGGCTTTTTCCAGTAATCCCACGGGCTGAGATCCATCACCGCTTCGGCATAAAGCGTGGCGATTTCGTTGTCGCTGGGAAATCGCGCCGCGGCTTTCGCCATTTCGGCGGCATAGGCCTTGTCGAGTGGCGCACGTTCCGCCTTGGCGTCATTGCTGTAGCGCACAGCGAGAGCGCTAATCAGCGCCTGCTCCCGAGACGTTACCTTGCCTGCTAGAGCTCGCGCCTTCTGTGTGGCGGCATAAGCGGGCGCGATGGCATCCTCCTGCATGGGCAGATTAATATTGGGGCCAAGCACCAATGCTTCGCCCCAGAAACACATGGCGCAATCGGGATCGAGCTTTTGCGCCTTGCGGAACGCGCGTTGCGCTTCCCCGTGATTGAAGGCGTAGGCCAGGCGCAGACCCTGATTGAAATAGGCTTGCGCCTTTTCGTTCTTGGTCGTGATCTTGTAAGTGATGGAGCCGAGGCCGTCCCATAGCGGCGGCTCGGTGTCTGCGAATGCCGGTGCAGAAGAGGCAGCACTCATCTCCGCGCGCGGCACTTCGGTTTGCGCAAGACGAAGCATCATGCCCGGTCGACCACTCGCGCCCGATGTCTTGCAGAGCGCGACATCCGGAGCAGCGAGGGAAATGTCCCTGGCGCTGGCGCCTGCGTCGGCGAGAGTTGCAATATTGTATGCCAGCAGCGCCGCCAACGAGGTGCCTGCGAGAGCTGCGGCTCCAGTGGAAGCAAGCAGCGTGCGTGAGTGCCTGGAGATGGCCATGTCGTGCTCCCAAACGTTCGTCTTATGGGTCCTAAGGCGTTTGGAAAGGTTCAATGATTGCTCCAAAATGTCGTGCGGGTGCAGCTAAGGCAACGATACTGTCCCAATGTTGCTGGCGCTGAAGCACCGCTCCCAGATGTCGATCAGCGAACACGGGCTTACTTTTAGGCGGACAACTAAACACGGCTGGCCAGAACTTCGGCTGTTGGGTCCGTACAGGCATCCCCTAACGCTCCCCACCGCGAGCCTTTCGATCGTTTCGTCCTTAACTTCCAATCACATTTGGTACCGGGCCTTGAGATGGGTGAGTTCTCGCAGAGACTTCGTGCTGATTGAATGTTGTTGACCGAAGTCAATGGCTTATCCATTACCTAGGCGGAAATTCGGAACCCCTACCCGTAGGCTGTATGTACCCCGGTTTTCACTGCATAGCGCTGAAACGAGTAAAGATCGTTTGGAAAAATTTCCGAGAGCGAGTAAGAGAAATAAATTCTTGCAAGTGACTCCGAGGATTCGAGTCGATTTCGTCTCGTCGCCGATGATCCCGTTTCGGCCAATTGGATGACGTCTACATATCATTTGGCGCAGCCATGCTGACAAAGGTCGCGCCATGCTTTTGCTTTTCGTGCGTGGTGTTTTTGTGCGGGGCTTCGACGACTAGAAAGATCGCCCGAGCAGGGATATTATTTTAAGCTTCAAGTATTTGATTTTATTTCTAGTTACGCGAACACTCGTCGTCGCGCGGCCGCGCTATGATCGGGGCCTTCCAGCAGGATAAAGGCGCTTCGCACGCTGGCGCTGTGCAGGGCTATCGGCCGGGGTCGGGCAAGGGGGTACGGCCCTTTTTGGGGCAGCGGGGGCTGTCACCGGCGAAGGGTGACATCGTCACTCTATTTCGGAACAAGGTGACAGGCTCTCACTCCTATTTTCGAAGGCTTCTCTATATTTGTCACCTTGTCACCCTAAAGGAATAAAAGGGATATAGAAACAACAGGGGATGCGATCACGGCGCGCCCCCTCCCATGGGGTCGTGACCGGGAAAAGTAGGGTGACAGGTGACAAATCCAAGAAATGCCTGCGGCACGAGGGTTTCTTGCATTTTGAGGGTGACCCGCGTGGTGACAACGGGTGACCCGTTACGGTTAGATCCTAAATTCCTGCTTCAATCTGATGCCTATAAAGCGCCCCTTGATCCGTTCGCCTTTCCCGCCTGTCGGCTTGAACGGGTCGTGCCAGCGGGTTTGGTTCGACGCGTATTTGACTCCGCGCGCCCGCAGCGCTGCAATCATGTCTTCCTTAAAGTCGTTTTTGTTGCGGCGTTCGCGCGGGCTTAGCTCCTCCCGCGCTGCCCATTCCCCGTAGACGTCGAAGATTAGCGGCACCGGGACCATATCTTCCCGCTTGCCCGTGATGACAAGGCATTCAGAGGCAAACCGAAGCGCCGGGGACTGCGCCAGCTTTACTTCGTGTTGTGCCACCTTGCCCTTCGCGCCGATAGTGAACTTGCCTTGCTCGCGGAGACGCTCCAGCCCCTTGATGGCCCAATTAGCGATTCCCGGACGTTCGGCCGCCAGCCGGTCGCGCAATGTGAGGTCTTCGCGACCCGCGAATGAAGTTTCGAACGTGAACACCAATTCGCGATTCGCCAGCGCGGACGAGTCGTCGATGAACTTAGGGTGACGGTTGGCGATAAGTCAGCTTCGCGGGGATTCGGACGTTCGGAAGCAAGGGCTTGTTCTTGCGGTTCACCGACAGCGCGTCATTGCCGCTGATGCTCTTGATGCGCCCAATGGCAGTGTTGCGCTTCGACGTCTCGGCGTCGGACGATCCGGGATGATAATCAGCTTTTTGTCGATCATGGCTTGCAGTCCGAAGTCGCCAGCAAGATCGTTGAGCGTGATCGAACCGCGATGCGCCTCGCCGGTGAGCCCTTCCAGCACGTTTTTTATTGTGCCCTTGCCGCCGCGCGACGCGCCGATAAGCGCCGCAATCTTTTCCAGTGACGTATCTGGAGTCAGCGTGTAGCCGAACCACTCTTGCAGAGTCGGATGGAACGACTGGTCTAAAACCTGCTTTAGAAACGCCAGCCACATCGGACATTCGGCGTCCGGGTCAAAATTCCAATCGGGAACTCCCGTGGCGAAGTAGTCGGGCGTCAATGGCATCAGCTTGCCGGTTTCCACATTGTAGATTCCATTGCCGGCCAAGATCAGATTGTTAGACGACGGCGCGTCGTCGGCTTTCTTGATCCATTGGAAAGGCATCGCGCTTGATCGAATGCCGCTTGTGATCTTCAGTTCGTCCATTCCCGCAATCTGACCCGACGTGCTGAGGTACTGACAACCCGGATCGGTCTGCCGAATCTCGGCTCGTAAGTCGTCCGGTTCCATCACGTCCCAATAATCGGAGTCGTTTGCCGTGTAGAAGTCGCCAGCGGCGAAGAGCAGCCGATAGGGTCGCGCTTCCTTGAAGATCAGCGCGTTCTGCGACGGCGTGTTTTGGTTTCGGGGGCCGCCATAGGCGATTTCCACCGGCCACGGTTCAAACATCGGAAAGGCGTGCTTAGACATTGTCGAAATCCCTTGCGGCGGTGTTGAACAGTTGGAAGACGACCAAGCCGGGGACTCGGAATTCCAAACACATGCTGCGTAGCGTGCCGATTCCTACACCGCTCCCGTGCGATGGGTCGAACGATTCCCAGCGCAGGCGATTGCGTGCGTCGGTGTCTTCATCGCCGTAGCCCTCGCCAGTTGAACAGAATTCAAAGAACAGTTCGGCCACGTCTTCATTGGCGTTGCAGGTGCTATTCAGCGCCATCGCGAAGCGCTGCCAGTTCGCGTTCCCCGACAGGTATTCGACGTCCAGATGTTCAAAAAGTAGTTTGGCCTTATCGACTCCGATGAAGCCGATTCCCTTGTCATTCGAATTGACGAAGCGGCGCGGCAGCGGCGGCAATCGTTCATCGAGTTCGGCGAGCGTGTAGCGTCGCGCGAAGTGGTCGATCTGGAGAATGCGGCTTGTGAACGGGGAGGCCTTCATGTGCCGAAAGCCGGGCATTCGGAAGACCCGCGCCCGGTCGGACACGGTCGGATCGCCGCCAAACTTCACGGCCAGTCGCTTCGCGACGTTCTGCGCCAAAGCGAAATCGGTCGTCTGTTCGATCATAAATAGCGCTTGATGGCGGCCGGGGCGACGATCACGAGCTCGAAGAGCGGCCGTCCGAATCCGGACGGCTTTTTGTGGGCCAAGCGCCAGCATTGCCGCCGGCTTGGTTCGACTTTGTCAGTGGCTTTGCGACAGGCGGTCTTGGGCGCCTCGTAAATCAAAGTTGTGCCGCTGTACTGTTCTTGGAAGTCGTCCCTGACGATAAGCGGCTAGCGACGCGAATCATGGCCCTGACTTTTGGGACCGGGCATCATTCGCTCGATCCGGATGCATTTGAGCGAAGCTTCGGTCTGAAGGTCGTTCTCAACTCCGTAGCCCGTTCGAATTTGCGGAGCCTAGACATTGCTACGCTCGATGCCACCACCTTCCAGAAGCGCATTCAGGCCAGTCGGGATGCTGATTTGCAGGGATTTGGAGTCGACGTTGATCGCGATCTTTTGAGGCTGGCTGCAGGATCACCTAAGGATAATTCGTTCGCAAAATCCCTCGCGGGTAAAGACGCTCTAACACTGCACACAAAGACGTCGCCCGACGACGTGATTGATAAGTGCAAGATAGCGCTCAAACTCTATCATGCTACAGACTACAAAAAAGACTTCGGGTTTATCGACTTCGTAGCGCCCGTCCGACAACGAAATCTTCTTGAGCAACTGGAGCAGCAGCCTTCGCTGAATTGCGGAAATTGGTGAAGGGAAATGCATCGGACCTTCACATCGCGTTGCCGGATATACTGGGGCCCTGAGGAGGCGGTCGAGGTTGGGTATTTTGGCATTGGGTTAAGATCGGGACGAAGGCAGGCTTATGTGCAAATTGCGATTGAAGACTACGTTGATGAGCTCAAAGCAGGTCAGATCTCCGATATTGCAGACATGGCCGAACTTCGCGCGAGCCATGAGGTGCGCGTTATTGTCGATGGCGAGGGAGACAGAAAGCAGAAGCGCAAATTGTACGATTGCTTCGTCTATGAATTGACGCACAAAGGTGATACCTACGTTCTATTTGCCGGCGACTGGTTCGTGGTCGACAAGGCGTTTCACGCTGCTGTCGAAACGGATTTCCTCAAGCTGTTAGCAAAAAAGGCATTTGTGCCATCCACAAAAAGCAAGAGCGAACGTGATTTCATCGCGGAGCTCGATGCCCGCAAAACCTTGCTCAATCTTGATCAAGTCAAACTCTCGCCGGCAGGGGCGCCTGGTGCCAATCTTGAACCATGCGATTTTCTTTCGACAACCAGGCAATTTATCCATCTAAAGGATGGTCACGGATCAGCGCCAATTAGTCATCTCTGGAATCAGGGCGTTGTGTCTGCCGAAAGCTTCATTCGTGATGAGAAGTTTCGGATAGACCTCCGTAAGGAAGTAAAGAAGCGCCAGGCGCAATCCAAGAAGACGGGCTTTGATGCCATTCTGCCAGACGGTCGCTCGAAGCCAGTCCCGGGCGAATACACTGTGGTTTTTGGAATTATGCGTGACCGATACAAGAGATCCGGAGCGATCAGCCTTCCCTTTTTCAGCAAGGGATGGCGAAGGCAAAGAAGAAATCAAGCCGCGGACGCAAGCAGGACCGGCCGCGGGTCGCCGGTGGGCAGGATTACGAGGTGCGCTACACGGCGAAGAAGACGAAGAGGTCGGCAGGTGCGGTGAAGAAGGCGGTGAAGAAGGTCGGCAGCAGCCGCAAGCGGGTCGAGCGTCGGCTTGGACGTTAGGAACGCGATCGAGGCTGGCGGGTTGAGCCGATATCGCACCGCTTCCCCCCAGGGTGCGATTCCTCAGTCACAAGGGTCTCGGGGTCGCCGCTCGAGGCCCTTCTCCTTTCATTGCGTGCGCCGAGCACGACGAATGCCGCCAAGGCGGCAATTTTTTGGCTCTGGCGATTATAGGAGGAATTTGACGCCGATCATCGTTTCGGTTCGCCAAATAGCTATGCATCTGATGCGGTCAGAGGCGACGACCAGTGTAAACTGTGCCGGAAGGCTGCTCGTGCTGACTAACTGCAAGGCCGCTCCAGTCTCAGACCGGTTACGAACGAGACAGGCAATCGCGTGCCCGCTAAACTCAATGCTTCCAGATTTCAAAACGCTTCATCCGATCAGGCGCAACGATCCCGTTTCGAGGGCTGCGAACCTGGGGATTTTAACCACTCATTCAAGCGCGCTGCGTGTTCAGCCTGGCGGGCACGCCTCAGGAGCAGTTCCTGAGCCGTGCCGGGAGGAAGCGCCTCGGCCGCCTCTCTAAAGCGGTGAGCCTCTTCCGCTAACCGTTCTCCAAAGCTTTTTTCATGCTTAATGCGGCGACGTTTCTGCATACGCTGCTCCATTCCATTTGGTGAAGGCGGGAGCGCGTCGTTGCGATCTCATCACCGAAGATGCCTGGGCCGGGCGGTGATGGCTGGTATGATAGTCCAACTGGAAACGTCGGCTGTTCGCTACCCGACTTAAGGGCTCATTCCTTCGGAGGAGCTGGTATGAGTGCTCCGAGTGGAACGACAGCCGTTTCACTCAAGTTGAGTGACTGTAGCCGATGGCGCGCAAGGCTGAATTTCGACGCGGCCCTTTGTGGGTGAAATTGTTGCAGCTGAGTTAGCTGCGTTGACGCACGGGCCTTCACACGATTTTGCCGCTTTATCCCGGCATGATGATTCGGCGCTCGAAAGAACGCAAGGACGGCTCTGGCACATTAGCCCCCAAGCCCCTCGCCAGAGCCGTTTCATCAAGACCCGTGTTCGCTGAGGCTCCTTTAATGGCATGGCTTCCGCTATGCAGCGATCTCGTTCTGCGATTGTCCTGGAAGTCATCACCGCGGCGGCGGTGGTCGTGCTCGTCGTGTACGTGATATTCCCACCCAACTAGCCAGCGGTGCCAGACGCCCGCGCCGCGTGGGGGCGGACAGAAACTCTATTGTCGGGAGGCTTTAGGCGAACAGCTCGGATCCTGCTGGTGTGAAGATTACAAGGTCCTGGATTCGTGCATCGTTCAGCCAGCAGCGTTCGATTAGATCGGGCTTGCATCGCCGGGACGTCGTCAGGATCGGCCGGATTTCTATTGCAGTTCGGGCAAGGTGCGCCGGCGCCGCCGCAACCACAGGCCCTTTCTCCCAAGAACGGCCGATCGAGGTGATTTTCACAAACCCACCGGCACCGAGGACAGTACCTCATCAATTCCGCCCGCTAGCAAAGGAAGACCAATGTCCGGTGCTGTCATTGCGTTCCGGCGCGGTTAACTTTTGTTGTAGCGAGAGACGGCTGTCCGGTGCTGTAATTTCGGCGCGGCCCTTTGTGCTGGTCACACACGCAAGGGCTGGCCCCAGGGGCCTTGGCTCCACTCCTCAGCCCCCACTCTCGGGTCAAAATTTTCGTCATGGGTCAGAGCGGCTCACTTTTACGGAGCCGACGGCGGAGTCATGGTCCGCCGCCGACCGCGACATAGATGCCGCACCCGCGGTGTCGGAGGCCTCCGGTTAGCGTCGGCGCGCTCACTGACGGCCGCCCCGTGGTGAGCGGGAGACGGCTCCGCTCACCCCGGAGCCGTCTCCATTCGCGCCGAAATCTCCTCGAACAAACGCGGCCCCGGGGGGACTACGAGGGACCGCGAGTTCCAAAGTTCATTTGGAGTCGACGATGTTTAAGGTGTGCCGCTCTCACTTCGGCACAGACGCGCAACACCTTCAGGGCGGGATCGTTCCTACCAGCGTTGCCTGCCGTACCAGTCGTTGGGGCGAAAATGGTAGGCCTGCACTATTGAGCTGCTGCAATCCCCCGGCGATAATGCGCGCCTGGGGGCGAGATGGACTGGTCATTTCTGATAGTGCTGGCGATCGCGGGCGGGTTCTTCCTATGGCGCCAGTCGAAGAACGCGGAAGCCGCGAAAGTCGCCAACGCGAGGTTGGAGAGAGGCACACGCCTGTATCAGCGCATCAAGGAGGGAATGCGGGAGTACCATTGGCGAGAGCGCGAGCAGCCTTTGTGGCGAGCGAAGCACGGCGAGTTAGTGTTTGAGACCGCTCACATGTCGGCTTTCCATGTCAGCCATGTGGGCTTCTATTTCAAAGACCTCGATGAATATGGGCTCTACGGCTTCTTCGCAGGTAACGGCGACGAATTCTTCGAGAGCTACTACCGCACGGACAGAACCTTCCAAGAGGAAGGGCAGCTACTGCATAAGATGAGTGACCTTTAACCGCCGGCATGGCATCGCCGCTGTCGGGGGATAAGCGGACATCGCGATTTATGAGGCCACGCGCAAGGCAAATAGATCAGCGCCGCCCTGCTTATGAAAACGAGTCCTTCACGCGGTTTATCGCCGGGTGTTTCCGATTCTTCATCTTAATCCAGTCCGCGGATCGCCCGGCATGGTAGCGGCTGTCAGCGCGCTTGGACACGAGCCCCTCACCGGCCGATTGGGGACCTTGGTCCCGCGCGTCGGAACGCAAGGATCGAACGCAAACATACGCATGCGGGATAAATAGGCAACCGCGGGGGGAAATGCGAGGCTGAGTTAGACCAGTTGGAGGGTCAACTGACGCCGATCTCGGTCCTCGTGCCGTTCGACGAAATCACCTCGACCAGATGCGCTGCGACCACCCGGTAGCCGGGTCTAGTTGACGGTTCCAAGATAAGCGCGCCCTGTCGTCGTTCACCCCAGGGGACACCGAGGGTAAGTCATGACCGACCAGACCATCCGACGCCTCATCGCCGCTGTAGTTGTCGTCTGCACCTTCATGATCGTGAACCACATCTGGATTGCCATCGGTCCCGACTAGCAGAAGTCCACTTGGTCCCGCGCGTCGGAATGCAAGGATCGAGCGCGCACGTACGCATGCGGGATAAATAGGCAACCGCAGGCAAAATGCGAGTCTGATTAGACCAGCCGAAGGCTCAACTGACGCCGATCCTGCCCTTCGTGCCTTTCGACGAAATCCGAGATCGCGGCTGGCAGCTCGCGCAGCTGCAGATCGCAGCGGCGGCGCAGTTCGCGGGCGACGTCTTCGGAAACATCTTCCGACCAGCGTTCGGCGGTGTTGAAGGCGACGACGCGGATCGGGTTGCTGTATTGGCCGGCTAACAGGTTTTGAATGACGGTCTCGAGATCCGTGGCTCGTAATCGGCTTCACGCCAGGCCCGGCCTAATCGGCCGAAATCATCCGCGACCAAATAGACCGTCGCATCGTTGTCGTTCGGGACGATCGACGGCGTCCAACTAGACTTACGCATATGAACTCCACGCAATACGGTTTCAAATTGACCTGCGCTGAATCGTTCCGAACTGAGGCGGCCTTTATTTTACTGCTTGGTCAAAATTGACCAGCGGGATTGCTGAAAATAATCCAGGCTCTGGGTCATGACCTTTGAAGCGACAAAGCTCACCCATGAAAAGCTCACCCATGAAGAGTTTGCCTCCCTGCTCGCGGTCGGCAACGCCCGTGTACATGGGCCTGCACCCGCGATCCCCGCTGAACATAGTGCCCGATTGATCGCGTTGGGCTACGTCTTTCATCTCGAAGGTAGGCTGCGGATGACCACGCCCGGCAGAGTGCGGATATATGTTGGCAACTCGCCAATTGAGGCGGCCTGAAAGGTTCAGAATGACGTCTAAAATCAAAGAACATAAGTGCGTTGCTTGCAACGGAACGGGCTTCCCCGACGTGATGCAGCCGGTACAACCGGACCGCAAAATCTATCCCGTCAAATGCACGGCCTGCGCCGGCAAGGGAAGGATTACGGACGTCAACTGAGGCGGCTTTACCGTTCTGGATCGAATTGCGCGACCTTACGACCTTCCCGCCATAGCTCTATGGTGTGAAAGTCGCACTTCACCCCCGTCCGCGCGACCACCTTGAAGACTCCTTGGAAGGGCTTCAGCTCTGCCGCTGGGGCAAGGCAGCGAACTGAAGATGGTTTCAAATGGCCGGCATGGCCCGATTGACGCCAAACTGGAGCGGTTCTTTTTGAAGGTGCCTAAAGGGATCGATTTCCATCCACTCGCGCAAGACAAGATAGGTCTCTACATTCAGGGGCTTGTGTCGTTCGGCTCGATACAAGATCGAATGATCGTCCAACCCCATGTGACGCGCGACCTCACGCAAACTTAGCCCCCTAGTCTCGCGTGTGTTCTTAAAGTCGCGGCTAGAATTCTCCCAGTCGATCCTCACTTCACTCCGGCCCCTTCCTACCTTTCGTTGCGAGCAGCGGCGCTGCTCATCCTAAGATTACTCATCTTAGCGAGAGGCGAAAGGCGCACGGTAAGTTGCAGACCTAATGGCTCTCCCGTTGATCGCCGGGATACCAAGGTTCGCTGTCATTCTTAGTCGTAGAATTGGAGCGTCGCAGTCGGACCAGGTGGCCGCGCTTGTAGGGAGAGCCTCGCAGTTCCGAACAGGGGCGACAAGCCATGCGGCGCTCAAGTTGCCAGACCGGCGTTTCCTTCGGCCGGCGGATAATGGTCAGGTCAACCGTGCTATGCGTGCTGCAGCCGTCGCACTTCACCTCGAGATAGCGGAACCCGGCATTGAGAGCGTCTCCAATCACCGGCGATGGCTGGGCGGGACCACCATAGCCGCGCAACCTGAAATTCCATGCTTCGCAGGCAGCGACGTCCGCTGCCAAGCGCAGTTCTTTCGCGCGCTGCTCGGCCGCGGCGATTGTGGCGCCCCACAGGCGTTCCTTCGAGACAGATCCCATGGCGCCCATGAAAGCGCGACGCCGCGACGGTGTCGAATCCTCTAGATGTTGGGCCCAGGAGGCGAAAGCGAGCGCATCAGCTAGGCGAACAGCTCGGCGCCCGGCCGTCGTGAAGGTAGAGTAGGACTAGGCTTCGATCCGCGGTTCGCTTTCAATCGCACCGGTGCCGATCAGCCATTCTCGCTCCTTTGCGAGCAGGCGGTAGCAGGCTGCGATGTCGCTATATCGCTTTCTCAGCACGTCGACGGCAGCCGCTGCGGCTAGCGCTTCGAATTCGTCCTCTCTCCAAATACTCCACGACGCTACGCACCTTGCCCTCGTCACCCGATAGCTGCCGTCGCACCTTGCGGGGGGCAATCAACGCTGGGGCCGCCATTCCAATGCGCCATGCAGGGGGGCGTGGCGCCCCCATCAACGCGAACGGTGGCAGGTCCGTTCCTGGCGAGCCCTAGACCGCCTCGTAAGCTGTTGGCTGCTTTTCAGGAGTCTTCGGAATTTTGAATGTCATGGGGAAGGTGCCATCTACCAAACGCTCGTAATCCGATTGCTCCTCGGACAGACGCCTTTCAATAAATTGACGCTCTAGATCAGTAAGCTTGGTTTGGAGCAAACGCCGGTAGCGGGCGATATTATTGCGATGGGTTCGTAAGCGGGCAATGTTTTCGTCCATCATCGTCGTCATCCTTTGACGGTCGTTACAGCTTTCCCTTTTGGCTAGAGGGGCGATGCCCCGGCGAAAAAATTAGGCGCGGGCCGCAACCTGTCAAGAGGCTTGGCGGGGTAGTCCTTTGGGCGACGGGGCAGGGAGGCGTCGGATACGACCTGCAACGGTTAGTTAGGTCTGGCGCGTGTCGTTCGGAAGTGTCCGGGGCCTTCCTCACCCCCGGGCGCGCCTCTATTCCACAAGGCGAAGAGTTCGGCGCCGTTGCATTCGATCGAGAGCAAGGACAACCTCATCTCTATCGAGGACGGCGATGAGCCTGTGCACTGTACGCGTAGCGTCGTGTGGACCTGGTGAGTCCGGAATTGGCCCTGGCATGTGAAAACGCTGTGCCGCTGTTATGATTCTCCCGTGATTCTGTGGGGGGGATCGATGAGGCGCTTCGTTGAGGAGGCCGATCGCGGGCAATGGACGCTACTGCCCGAGTGCCTCGATGATTTCATTGACGAGAGCAACCCCGTCCGCGTGATCGACGTGTTTGTCGGTGCGCTCGATTTGGCTGAGATGAGCTTTGAAGGAATGGCGCCGGCGGCGACGGGTCGGCCCTCGTACCATCCCTCGGTTCTGCTGAAGCTGTACATCTATGGCTATCTGAACCGAGTGCAATCGAGCCGGCGGCTGGAGCGCGAGGCCGGGCGCAATGTCGAGGTCATGTGGCTGTTGGGTCGGCTCGCTCCTGATCACAAGACGATCGCGGACTTCCGCAAAGACAATGGCCTGGCGCTGCGCAAGGTATGTGCGCTTTGTCGAACTCTGCCGCGAGATGGGACTCCTTGCGACGGCGAGCGTCGCCATCGATGGCAGTAAGTTCAAGGCCGTGAACAACCGGGACAAGAACTTCACACGGGCGAAAGTGGAGCGGCGGCGCGCCCAGCTGGAGGAGACCGTCGCGCGCTATTTGAGCCAACTTGATACCGCCGATCGACAGGAACCGACGGAGGCGCTGGCGGAGAAAGTAACAAGGCTCACCGAGAAACTGACGAAGCTGAAGGCGGAAATGGGCAAGCTTGCC
>NZ_JBWBWM010000076.1:0-14779 GCF_056174665.1 Bradyrhizobium sp. WYCCWR15520 | reverse complement strand
TCGCCTGCCACGAGGCCGGCATCACGGTAACTCTGCCCAAGCCGCAGACGTCGGGTGCCAAGTCAGATGGGCGCTTCGGCAAGCAGGACTTCATCTATTTACCGGAGGAGGACGCCTATCGCTGTCCAGCTGGGGAGCAACTGCCATATCGCTTTACGAGCGAGGAAGACGGCAAGCGGCTACGGCGCTACTGGACCACAGCCTGTCAGAACTGCTCGCTTAAATCGCAGTGCACGACAGGACCAGAGCGGCGGATTCCACGATGGGAGCATGAGCATCTGCTCGAGGCCGTGCAGCAGCGCCTTGATGCAATCCACAAGCCATGCGCCAGCGTCGGGAGACGGTCGAGCATCCGTTCGGCACGATGAAGGCCCGCATGGGGGCGACACACTTCCTTACCAAAACGCTTCCAAAAGTAGCCGCCGAGATGGCGCTCTCGATCCTGGCCTACAATCTGACACGGGTCATGAACATCGTCGGGACCAAGCCGCTGATGGCTGCGATCGTGGCCTGAGACCGAGCCGATCCTTGCTTCTCACCGGCTTCCCTGGGAAGGGTGTTTTTACACGGCCAAGACCCAGAGCGGACTTCGAAGCTCGGGATTTGCTTGATTTAGGTCAAGGTCGCAGCGGCATTATCAGCAAGGGTTCAAAGCCCAACAGGAGGCTGTGATGACCGAAAACAAGTCGGAAGTGATTTCGCGTCGAAGGGTTTTTTCCCTGCTGGGCTCGCGATTGCGTCGGGCCTGGTGGCGACGATTCCGGTCTCGCCGCAGGTGACACCGCGCGGCGTGGAGTTAAGCGTTGATCAAGCGCAGGCCGTCACGTACCGGCGCGCCCGCGTGACTGCGCGTCGTGTCGACCGTCGCGTGTACCGCCATACGCGTCGCGCCGTGCGGCGTGGTGTCTATTAACGGAGCGCGATGGGCGCGGTTCGATCACTCGCCCGCGCCGACGAGGTGATTGAGTAAATCACTGCGGTTCGTGCATGTAGTTTGCTGCGGTGCATGAGTCCGAGTCTGGCACTTTTCGGACCCAGAAGTTAGCTGGAAATCGTCGGGGCGAAACGATGAACTCTGCTGACCAATCTTCTGACGCTTATCATCCGTCTGAGATCGCTGATCAAATCGATGAAGCTGCACTCGCGGAGGCGATGCGGGTGACACCCCTCGGCGCCGCCGTCCTCGCCGGAACGGCCGTTGCGTTGCTGGTGCTTGGCTATCTAGCGATCTATCTGCTGGTCTTCCTGCCGCGCGGCACGGTGGGCTAGCGCCATGACCGACCGACCACCCGAAATTCACGAGCAGCGAATTCTAGGTACCGAATTGCTATGGGCGGTTGGTGTTGGCGTGCTCGTTGCGGCCACGCTCAGCGTGGTTGTGTTTACCGCTCTGAGCAGGGATATCAACCCGCCCAGCAACGTCGAGCGGATCGATCCGAAGACGCTGCACCTGTCGGGCGAGTTCGCAGAACACAATCTAGGCACGACGGTCGGACCGGACGGCAGGGTCACGGCGCGGATCATCGCGACGCAATTCATGTTTGTTCCGCGTTGCATCGCGGTCCCCAGCGGCCGTGCTGTTACGCTCCGCTTCGCGTCACCGGATGTCATCCACGGTCTGCTGATCACCAGGACAAATGTGAACACCATGGTGGTGCCGGGCTTCGTCGCCCAAGTGCACACCGAATTCACCCGCGACGAAGACCTGCTGATGCCTTGTCATGAGTATTGCGGTCTGGGCCACAGCGAGATGTGGGCCACTGTTCAAGTGATGCCAGACGATAGATTCAAGCCGGGCCCTGACGGGAGGGTTTCCTGTGCGCAACGTTGAGCGGCTTTGCCTTGCCCATTTCTGGGTGGCGTTCGCAGCATTTTTAGTCGCCTGCGTTTTGGGCTCCTGGCAGATGTGGGTGCGCAGCCCATGGGGCACCAACGTTGGCACGCCCGGACACTATTTCATGTCGGTGACGGCGCACGGCGTCTCGATGGCCTATGTACTGACCACCTTCTTCATTATGGGCTTTGGTTATTTCGTCGCGGTGACATCTCTTGGCCGTCCGCTTCCCGGCAAAGTTTGGGCATGGATTGCCTTCTGGATAGCGATCGTTGGCGTCGTGATGGTGCTGATCCCGATCATCAAGGGTCAGGCTTCGGTGCTCTTCACATTTTATCCGCCGCTCACGGCGAGCCCCTGGTTCTATATCGGACTGGTTCTTCTCGTTGTCGGCTCGTGGGTCTGGTGCATTCTCATGTTCGTCGCGATGCGCGAGTGGAAGCGCGAAAATCCGGGGCAGCCCGTGCCGTTGGCGATGTTCGCAACGGTCGCAAACGCGGTGATGTGGCTTTGGACCACCGTCGGCGTAGCAGCAGAACTGCTATTCCAGGTCATTCCGGCATCGCTGGGCATCGTACAAACCATCGATGCTGGTCTGGCACGCACGTTGTTCTCGTGGACGCTGCACGCCATCGTCTATTTCTGGCTCATTCCGGCATACATCGCGCTTTACACAATGATCCCGCGCGCGGCCGGCGGACGCCTCTACAGCGATACGATGGGCCGCCTCACCTTCATTCTATTTCTGGTTTATAGCTTGCCGGTCGGAATGCATCACCTAATGATGGACCCTCAGCACGGCAACGGCTGGAAGTTTATCCAAATGCTGCTCACTGCCTTCGTGTCGGTGCCGACGCTGCTGACGATTTTCACCATCATGGCATCGTTGGAAATCGCGGGACGGCTGCGCGGCGGCCGCGGTGTTTTCGGATGGATGGCAAGGCTTCCCTGGGAACGGCCGGCCGTCCTCGCAACCGGCCTTGCTTTCGTCATGCTCGGCTTCGGTGGTTTCGGCGGGCTGATCAATATGGGATACGGCATGAACGCTATGGTGCACAACACGTCGTGGGTCACCGCGCACTTTCATCTGATCTTTGGTGGCTCCGTCATCATCATGTACTTCGCGATCGCTTACGAGATATGGCCGCATCTGACTGGCCGGGAGCACGCCTCGCCCGCACCGCTGCGTTGGCAACTTTGGCTTTGGTTCATCGGCATGATGGTGATGACCTTGCCCTGGCACTTGCTGGGCCTGCAAGGCCAATGGCGGCGCGTCGCCAATTTTAATTACGCCGATCCTATTATCGCCGCCTGGGGGCCGTGGGTACTTGTGTCTTTCTTCGGCGGTCTCGTGTTGCTCGCCTCTGCCCTGTTGTTCGTACGCAATCTCGCCGTCCTTCATCGCAGCCCGCTGCCGGTGGCTCAACGTCCACTTTACGCATTGGCGGTGCATCCGCCGCATCGCGTTCCGGCTGCGCTCAATGGCTTTGGGCTGTGGAACGTGCTGGTCCTTGTCTTGATGCTGCTGGCATACGGCTACCCGATCGCCCAATTCGTAATCGAGCCGTCGCCGGCGGCGATGGTGCATCGGATGCATTAGGGAGCGCGCCATGGCGCATACATCCGAGTCCGAGCCCCACGTCCTCGATCAGCCATGGCGGATTTGGGCGAGCGTCGCCATTTTCGGCATTGTGCTCAGCGGCATCGTCTTGGGCGTGGTGATCATTCCCGTGGTCCAAGGCCGCAGCGACGGGATCGACGCCTACACCGCGATTTGCCGGGCGCTCGGAATTTTGCCGGGATCGCCCGCACGGCAACAGGTTGCCGATCGCACGCCACCGGCACCGGTTTCGCAAGTGGTGTGGACGCCCGACCTGCTGCAAATTCTCGCCAACGCAAAACCGGAACGGGGCCGCGCCAAAGCGCAAGAGGTTTGCGTCGCATGTCATGGCGAGCAGGGCGTGTCGGCCGTCCCGGAGAATCCGCATCTTGCCGGTCAATCGGGCGCGGCGATTTACAAGCAGCTTAGCGATTATCGAACAGGCAGCCGAACGCATCAGTTGATGACGGGCATCGCGAAGGCCCTGGATGAGGCAACGTTAGCTGATGTTGCCGCGTATTACGCAGCTCAGCCACAGCGCAATCCGAACGTGACGACGCTCGCGGAGTCGCCTCGGGCGATAGTTCGCCTAGTCGAACTTGGCGATCCCAGCCGCAACATTCCGCCCTGCGCGTCGTGTCATCGCCTCGGATCGGGCGGCCCTATTGAGACTCCCATCCTTGCCGAGCAAGGACGGGATTACACCGTCCGGCAGTTAAAGCTCTATGCCTCGGGCGAGCGGCGCAACGATGTCTATGGACGAATGAGGACCATCGCGGCGAAGCTAACCGCGAGCGAGATTGATGGGCTGGCAGCTTATTACCGGGCCGGATTCAAATAGACCTGACGTCCACTGTTGGCACTTTTCGGACGTGCTGCGGCAGTCTTCCGATGTCCGCTGTTGGGGGGATACTGTTGCAAAAGTCGAAAGTTGCAGGGCTCAAGCTTTTTCGCGAAAACACTAAACAGCGAGCGATCGCTGATTCGTATGACCTCAATCGCGTTACCGAAGTCGCCTGTGAATTTTGCGTGAGGCCGTGAGGTCCCTCACATCTTGTACACGAAAGTCGCGCCCACGGCCCGCAGAATTTTGGTCATCGGCGAAAATCGAGTTTTGCAACACAATCGGGGGTTGAGCAGACCTAAATCAGCTGCGCCCGAAGGTCGCCTTTTGACCCTGGCTGTGTAAAAACTCAAAAATCGAAACGCGGCGAAGAATGATATTTTTCCAGTTCGACCTCTAAGTTCAATCCGCTTGCGCGTTGAGCGACTAAGGCGGTCTCGGACGAATAACTTCTTCTATCGCGATTGAGCGTCTTCGCGTTTTTACACAGCCAAGACCCTAAGCGGAAGCCTGATCAAGCCGGAGCGCCCCGCGTGCTGCCCTCGACTTCACTTTTGGTAAGCAATGTAAGTAGATGTTGATTAGCTCTGCGAATGCGAAATGATGCCTTCCGGCATATCCAAACTACTCACCTCGAACCAATCTTGAGGATTTCCGGCGCGATCTTGTGCAAGTCGTCCCTTGGCCAGATATCGGCGGCCTCGGCGATTGCGCTTACCATCCGAAATTGAGCCGCAGGACCCGAGTCATCGCCAAATCTGAACTCCGTCCGTTGTGAGGGTTTGTCCGCGTTGTCGAATAGATACCCGTCATAGTTCGCATAGTATGGCATCGAACGATCTCGATCCCGTGAAATGCCAACGCAGTATGAGGTTACATCAACTTTTCGGCGCTGCTGCATCGCGCGAGCATAATCGCTCTCACGGTAGGTTCCTCCTACTATTGCTTTTTTGGCGCTTTGGCAAATATTGGAGCTAAGGATGACAACCCGATTGTCATCGAGCCGAAACACCAATCTTGTCCCATGAGTCTGTTGGCATTCCGCGCTGAAGAGTCCCGAGAACGGTCTGCGGACCTGAGTTTGTTGTAAGACCGCTTCAGAAGCATATTGCTTGAGCCTCTAAAGTGGCTTGCACACGATAGGTGAGATCGTAAGTGCATAGTGGATGAAACGAATACGGTGGGTAGCGCCACACGTTGAAGCTGAACAGTGCGAAGCAGACGATCGCGACCGCGCCCCATCCAAACAGTTCTAACTTGCTCACGACACGCTCATGCATTCATCTCTTGTGCTAATGCGTCTTACCCAAAGCAATCCTCAATCAGCAATAAGGATTATAAATCAATGCAACTTAACTAATAGTAAGCTTCTCGTCAGTCAGTCCGCCGTCGAAGGTCGCTTAGTGGCCCTCAGCCGAACTGCCTTTGAGCGGCCGCAAAGGCCGCTCTCAGAGGAGAACCGGACCTGACGAGATGAGCGGCCGGACCGCCGTTTGTGACCCGACTCGGACATTGACCCTAGCCCAAGGGCAACGCCCTATGCTTTGATATGTCCGACGGATCGACCGCTCTCGGGAGGCCGTTTTGACCGACAATCGCGTTGAACGACGGCTTGCAGCCATCCTTGCGGCTGATGTGGCTGGATATAGTCGGCTGACCGGCTTGGACGAGGAAGGGACACACGTCCGGCTGAGGGAGCGTCTGCGTGGGCTCGCTGATCCCAAGATCAGCGAATATCGTGGCAAGGTCGTCAAGCACACCGGCGATGGCCTGCTCGCTGAGTTCGGCAGCGTCGTAGATGCGGTGCGCTGCGCCATTGAGGTCCAGCGCGGCATGGCTGAGCAAAATGCCACGGTGCCGCAGGTCAAGCGGATCGAATTTCGCATTGGCATCCACGTCGGTGACATCATAGTCGATGAAAACGATATCTTTGGAGATGGCGTCAATATCGCCGTTCGCCTTGAAGGGGTCGCGGAGCCCGGCGGGGTCTGCATCTCGGATGATGCGCAACGTCAGATCCGTGGCAAGGTCGATACCGCCTTCGAGGATATGGGCTCGCAGAACCTGAAAAATATTGCCGAGCCGATGCGTACGTGGCGGTTGAGGACAAATGCGAGCGGTTGCGCGGCCGCGCCGATAGAGCCGTCGGTCGAGAGCACGCAAGCTCTGGCGCTCCCCGACAAGCCGTCGATTGCCGTGCTGCCGTTCGAGAACATGAGCGGCGATCCCGAGCAGGAATACTTCGCGGACGGAATGGTCGAGGAGATCATCACCGCGCTGTCCCGGTTCAAATGGCTGTTCGTGATCGCTCGCAATTCGAGCTTTACGTTCAAAGGCAAAGCCGTTGATGTGAAGGAGGTCGGACGCAAGCTTGGCGTACGCTATGTCTTTGAGGGGGCAGTTCGCAAGGCATCAGGGAAGGTTCGCATTACCGGGCAGTTGATTGATGCGTTAACAGGCGCACACATTTGGGCGGACAGGTTCGAGCGTGACCTGACGGACATTTTCGTCCTCCAAGATGAAGTGACGGTCGCCGTTGTCTCAGCCATTCAACCAAAATTGCTTCAAACAGAGATTGCAATGGCGACGCGGCGGCGACCAGAAAACCTCACGGCCTATGATTTTTATCTCCGTGCTATGCCGGAGTATTACCTAATGACCCGAGAAGGGCTTGCCGAGGCGCTCAGGCTGGCGCATCGCGCGTTGGAGCTCGACCCTCGGTTTGGCTTGGCCGCTTCTCTGGCAGGTCTCTGCCACATGCTCAACGTCCTTTTGGGCTATGGCAACGATCCTCAGTTCGACCGCAAGGAAGCAGTTCGGCTTGCTCGTTTGGCATTGAGCATCGACGATGGCGATCCGGAAACGTTAGCGAGGGCTTCCCAAATCTCGGCGTGGATGCTCGGCGATGGTGAGGCCGGAATCGAAATGGCTGACCGGGCGGTCGCGCTCAACCCTAATTCATGGAGCACATGGAACTGCAGAGGCCATGTCTATAGAATTGCAGGGCTGCCAGAGGAAGCGATCCGGAGCTTTGAACGCGCCATGCGCGTGAGCCCGGTAGACCCGCGGCTATACATGACGCTTACTGGCATCGGGCAGGCCCTTATTGAGCTTCGTCGCTTTGACGAGGCAATCGTCGCTGGAAAGAAGGCCCTTCGTCAGAACCCCTCCTATTCGGCAGTTTACCGCTGTCTGGCGTCCGCTTTCGCCCATCTGGGTCGTGACGCTGACGCGCGTGAGGCGGCGGCACGTGTGCTTGAGTTCGATCCCGTCTTTACAATATCGGCGTTGATCGCTCGGGCGCCCGGGCTAGCGGGCCAGAAGCTGCTGATCGAGGGTCTTTGGAAAGCTGGGTTGCCGGAATAGGCCCCAGCTCGCTTGTGCGGACGAGGGCATCGAAAGTGAGACGCAATGTCTGCAACTGGCACAAGCCGACATTGCACCTGCCGTCGCCGATGTCCGCTCTTGGGGAGTACAGCAGACTTGGTACGTTCGCCTGCCGAAGTCGCATTTTGACCCAAAGCTGCCTTTGTGCGCGGTTATGTTTTGTATCATGGATTTTACTCTCACCGCTCGCAACCCGCTGGAGGCGCATGGGTCTAGATTTCATTCTTGTGGCAGGACCTCTGGTCCGTGCGTCGAGCTGGGAGCCAACGGCCAGATATCTGCGGGAAGCGGGATATCGTGCCCAAACGCCTGCTGGCCTACCATCAGCCGCCACCTTCGTGGAGCGCCTGGAACTCCCACTTACTGGAGCTCATCAACTCCTGCAGTGAATCCGTTTTAATCGGTCACAGTTCGGCTAGTGCGTTAGTCGCCGATCTTGCAGGCAAGGTGCCATGCCAATGCCTGATTATCGTGGATGGAGAGGTGCCGCCCTCGCAAGGTGCGGCCTCGCCGGTGAGACCAGCGTTGCGTGATTTCATCAAGAGCCTGGCAGAACCCGACGGGTCTCTTCCGATCTGGTCGAGGTGGTCGGGGGATGCACGTCGCGCATCCCTCGTTGGCCTAGATATCCTGGCGAGCGATCCTGTAGCGTTTGCCAAGTTCGAAAGCGGTCTGCCGAGGCTTTCTGTCGATTGGTTCTACGACACGATCGAACTTGCCAGCTGGGATCGCATCCCCGCTGGCTTCATTCAGACTTCCGCAATCTATGATCATCAGCTGCGGAGGCTCAGCGGCGAGGGTGGCCTGTTGCACGACTGCAGGGCACGCACCTTCATCCCACCCTCAGTCCAGCCGAGACTGCTGGCGCTATCATTGCCATGTCGCACGAACTCGTCTCACGGGTCAGCTGATAGTCCGCTCGTGGCACCTTTCGGAAGTGGTGGTCCCGATGCGTGATGTCCGCAGTTGGGGGAAGACCGGAAGTGGTCAGCGTGGGGACGAACCGACGCGATTGACCCAAAGCGGCCGTTCGAGATCGCATCCCAGCGCGGCGTGGGCGCAATAACTGTTTTGTCGATTACGATGGCTTCTCGTTTCGAGCGTGCCTTCACGGGAGTGGCGCGAAGTGCTACACTGTTTTCAATATTAACACTGGTGCCGTGAGCTTGCCGTTGTGAGGGGAACAAAGATATCCGCGGCAATGCGTTTTGCGGTGAGCAAGGGGGCGGCAAACTCTGAAAGGAGACCCTCCATGGCCCTTTATGCCTTGCAGACGGCTTACGCCCCTGTCGGGTGGGCAGCCCTGCTCAAAGATCCTCAGAACCGCATGGAGGCCGTCAAACCTGTTGTTCAACGACTCGGCGGCAGTGTCGTCGACGGCTGGCTGACGTTCGGCGATTACGACGTGCTGGTGATCTGTCAGCTGCCGGACAATGTGAGCGCCACGGCGCTGTCCATGGCGATCTCAGCTGGTGGGGCGGTTAAGAGCGTCAAGACCACGCCGCTCGTGACCTTCGACGAAGGGCTTGAGGCTCTCAAGAAGGCCAAGGACGCAGGATACACGCCGCCGCCTAGCGAAGTCCCGTACTTTGGCGTGTATCGCGGCGCGTGACGCCTCGATGAGGTAGTGAGCTGCAACTTGAATTGAAGTAGCTTCAAGAGCGAGGAGGTATCTTATGGCGACGCCACTCGATGATTCCACGCTTGATACGATCTTTCGCAAAGCGCGTACTCAAAACAAGTGGTTCGATAAGCCGGTTTCGCGTGAACAACTCGTTGCCCTGTACGATCTGACGCGCTGGGGCCCGACCAGTGCGAACTGCTTCCCCGTGCGCATCGTGTTCGTGACGACGCCGGCGGCGAAGGAGCGACTAAAGCCCCTCGTCCTTGAGGGTAACCGGCAAAAGGTGACAGACGCGCCGGTGACAGCGATCATCGGCTACGACACCAGGTTCTACGACTGGCTGCCGCGCCTGTTTCCGCACGTTGATGCCAGATCCTGGTTTATCGACAAGCCCGGTTTTGCCGAAACAACGGCCTTCCGCAACAGCAGCCTGCAAGGCGCCTACTTTATCATGGCGGCGCGGGCCATCGGGCTCGACTGCGGACCGATGTCCGGGTTCGACAACGAGGCTGTCGATCGGGAATTCTTCCCCGGTGGCCAGATCAAATCGAACTTTATCTGTGCCATCGGCTATGGCGATCCGGCGGGATTGCTTCAGCGTCTGCCGCGTCCGGATATCAACGAGGTGTGCTCGTTCGTGTAACCGATCTGCATGTGCAGCGCGATCGCGGCCGCCATGCAGACCCCGTTTGAGTGTCAATCGGCGTTGGAGTGGGACCCTGTGTCGGCGACGGCCCGGCATGACACTGCCAGCACGAAACTTCCAGCCGAGCTGCGAGCGCGCTACAGGAACTTATCGTTGCGGATGTGCCCTGGGAAACTTCGGGTGAAATGTGACCAAGGCTCTCGATTTCTCACTTGCTGATCGCAAGGCCGAGCTTCTGCGCTGGCTAAGCGAGGAGGGACGTTTTGCGCCCGATACCGGTGGGCTTCTTGAGATGCTCTGCGAGAAGTTCACCGTGCTCGGGGCGCCGATAGCCCGCGCCACAGTGCATGTCCGTACGCTGCATCCAGAATTCCGGGGAGTATCGCGTATCTGGCGCCGTGGACAGAGTACCGAGTTCCGAACGTCGCGACATGGTATCGAGTCTACATCGGATTACCAGAATAGCCCCCTTCAGTACGTTATCGAAACCGGACAGTGGCTTGATACTGTCCTTAGCGAAGCCACCGATCGGCGCTTCCCGATCCTCGCAACGCTGCGGGCGCAAGGCATTACCCATTACGTGATGGCGCCTCTTATCTTTTCGAATCGGATCGTTAACGCGATATCGTGGGGAAGCGACGCTCCCAGCGGGTTTAGGGAAGCGGATGTTGAACTCTTTCGCTATCTAGTGCCGACCTTTGCCCCAGTTCTCGAAGTGACGGCGGGCCGGCGGATCTATGCTGAACTTCTTGCTACCTATGTAGGTCGAGATCCGTGCGCGCGGATTATGGCGGGCGCCGTCCAGCGCGGAAACGTCCACCACATCAAGGCGGCAATGCTGCTCGCCGACTTGCGTGGTTTCAGCCGACTGACAGATGAGCTTCCGGAGCAAAGAATCATTGAACTTCTAAATGCCTTCTTCGATCTGGTCGTCCCTGGCATCATTGGCAGCGAAGGTGACATCCTGAAGTATATCGGTGATGCGATCATTGCGATCTTTCCAGTCACCGGCGATGATCCGGCGCGGGCCTGTGAGTTGGCCCTGGCTGCAGCGCAGACAACGCTGGCTGCGCTCCAGGCTTCACCGCCCGAGGTCCAGCAGCATATTTCCATCGATATTGCTCTGCACTATGGTGATGCCGCATACGGCAACATTGGCTCTGGCAATCGCCTCGACTTCACCGCCGTCGGGCGCGACATCAACATCCTCAGTCGGCTTGAACTCCTCTGCAAGGATGTTGGCCGGCCACTGCTCATGAGTGGTGCTTTTGCCGCCGAAGTTGCGGCACCGGTCGTTGAAATCGGCCATTTCGAATTGCGCGGCTTCCGTCAGCATCAGTCTTTGTACGGGTTGTGCCAAGACGGCGAGGTGCCTGGTGCGCCCACGTGGACGGATGGCGTGTAGCAGGCTGTACGGACTGTTGGGGGTAAACTTCTGCTTTTGGCAGATACTGTTGCAAAAGTCGAACGTTGCAGGGCTCAAGATTTTTAGCGAAAACACTAAGCAGCGAGCGATCGCTGATTCGTATGACCTCAATCGCGTTACCGAAGTCGCCTGTGAATTTTGCGTGAGGCCCTGAGGTCCCTCACATCTTGTACACGAACGTCGCGCCCACGGCCCGCAGAATTTTGGTCATCGGCGAAAATCGACTTTTGCAACACAATCAGGGGGAAAGCGGACATCGCTCAGGACCGAGCCGAGGTCCGAGAATGACCAGAGCAAAACAGGCCACTCGCGAAACTGAAAGGGACGAGGTCGGAACCTTCTTCTCGGCTTCTTCTTATTTCTTCAGATCGTGTCGGTTAGTAACAGCATGATCACCCAAGAGCACTTCAAACTGCTTGCCGCTTACAACCGTTGGGCTAACGCCCGACTTTACGCGGCAGCTCTTGACCTATCAGAACTGTCATGCCGCCTTCACACCGGTGTCTACTTCGGTAGCCTCCACGGGACGCTGAATCATCTACTGCTGACCGACAGGCTTTGGTTGAAACGATTGACCGGTGAAGGCGACCTTCCAAACGATCTTAATGCAATCCTGTATGAAGACCGCATCGAACTAACCAAGGCTCGTATCGCAGAACAATCGGATGGTCGAGGTCATCGGAAAGTACGATGAAACAGCACTGAGAGGTCTTCACAGTTACAGAACTACATCCGGAATGCCACAGTCACAGGTTCTCGCGAATATTCTGCTGCATCTATTCAATCATCAAACTCATCATCGCGGCCAAGCGCATGCCTGTCTCTCCATTCTTACTGGTGGTGAGCCGCCGTCGTTGGACTTGTTGGCCTTTCTAAGAGGCGGCGCAGCGCCAAACCTCGAAAAACTAATTGCCAGCAACCCAGCAGATTGCAAGAGAGATAAGGTGCGCGATGACCGCCCTGGTCCAAAGTCGCGCTCGCAAAGGGATTCGCCCTAGCGGTTGCCTCGCCTTCCTGCGAACTCCGACGGACCGGAAAGAGACCGTAGACACCCCATCCGGGGCAGAACAAGGCCGCCTCTAGACTTGCAGTCTAGGATTGGGGTGTCACCTAACTCACGATCGCGTCAATGGTCGATTTTTCGTCGCCGGCTCGTCGATCCCGTCGGAAGAGGATAAAATCGCATAAGAAACGCACAGTTCTGCTTGACCGTGGCTCCTCATTGACGTGAGAATCTCCATCGCTTTCAGAGGTTACAGGAGTACCCTTGGACATTGTTCTGGCGCTTCAGTTGGTCGCGGCGATCGTCATCGCGTTGTTCGTAGCATACAACATTTTTCATTACGTACTTTTTCTCTTGGTGACTCAACCGAAGGACGCGAGCAAGATCGGCCACGAATTGAATCAATTCGAGCAACGTCAACTGATCGAGTGGACACCGCAGCCGAGCGATTTTCTCAAGCACGACGACGAGAAGCGTACATACGATGACGTGTTCGGCGCGTATCGCGACGAGCAAGCGAACTACAGCACGTGCGTTTTCCCCCGCTTCGCGTTTTCGCGTCCCTACGAAGCCGAATACGTTCTTTTGAAGCCGAAGGAAGGGATGCGAGTGTTGGATCTCGGGTGCGGATCTGGCGCGGCGGCCTACTACCTCGCCAGCCGGCGAGACATCGAAATTGTGTGCGTGACCAATTCATCCGTACAGGCGGAAATCTGCCGGCGTAAATTTGCAAAACTGGGTGGGCGCGGACAGGTGATCGTCACCGACTTCGACAGTCTCGATCTCCCGAGTGAGAGTTTTGACGCCATCTACGCGCTCGAATCGATCGGCTACACCAAAAACTTGGACGCTTGGCTGGTGCAGTGCTGGCGGATGCTCAAGCCGGGAGGAAGCCTGTTAATCCGCTCACCGGGGTCGTTGGATCATTGTCGGCGTAAGGAGGATTACCTGAGCGTCACCGTCTTCTTCGAAAACTGGCGCTACAATTTTGTCGGCGCCAATCTTCTTGTCTACAAGATGCGCCGACTCGGCTTCAACCCGATCCGCTATCGGCGACTGCCATTCTGGGCCTGGGGCCTCACGTGGAACTTCATTCAACACTTGGTGTTGTGGAAGTACCGGCTAAAGATGCGCACATTCGTGGAATTGGAGCGGATCATTTGGCGCACTTCGAAGGTATTTGTCTTCGGCAACCCGTACAACACGGTGCTGGCTACCAAGCCCGAGGCAGCATCTTGCTCCCGGCAGACTCTTGCATCCTCAGAAGCATTGGATGGTGTTGCCGAGACTGACCGCTAAAGCGACCCTTCGTTCATTGCGGCCGAGGGCTGACATCATCTAAAAATCTCGAGGCGCGTGGTGCTTGATGGATTGGAAAAGCTGTGCGACAGATGTTTCTCCGCATCGTTCAGCCGTGTCGGGTTTGGCAGGATTAGGAAGCTCCTTGAATCCAATCGTCACATCTCTGAATGGACTGCCGGGTCGGTGGCACACTCAGATTTTTATCGACGAACTTAACAGAACTTCAGGAATTGCTCGGCGATTGGTCCGTGACTTCCGTTATTGGCACTTTTTAGACATGCCGACGGTCTGCGATTATGTCTGCTTTTGGGGTTAGACCAGAAGTGAGCAGCACGCGGTCAAAGCGACGCGGTTGACTCAATCCGGACATTGCCTTGGAACAGTTTATTGAGCGGTTCATCGGCTGCCGGGCTTGTAAAGCCGCTGAAGGACGCGCAGTTTTGTATCTACCCCCCGGGCAGCAGGGCGATTGCGCGGCATCAAATCATGATCAGGAACGGACTTTATCTAGCTGAGACGAGATTTTTGGACGGCGTGGAAGCCTACAACCGACACGTCATGGTGCTGCGTGATGGCACGATGCGCGGGGGCGGCGGATATTACTATACTGTCGGAAGCTACACTTGTTCTGACGGCAACTGGAAAGGTGAAATGACGAGCCGAGAGCATTCACCTATTTCTGGAACGTATCCATGGGCACGAAAGACTATCACCATTGGATTTACTGGAACCTATTCAGATGACGGTGCCGAGTTCGAAGCCACGGCACTGGCTGGCAAGCAATCCTTTCGGTTCAAATCCGTCTACCGGTTGCTATTCGCGGATTGAAAGAGTTGGTTGCAGCCTGGATGCGCTCAACATGGTGGCCCGTCTTGCGCGACCAACATCAGCGCCGCAATGGTCGCTTGCCATTCGGGGATGGCAGATTGTCGATACTTGCCATGCCGACGAGTTGACTGATTGAACCTCCGCCAGTGTCGGTTATTGGCCGATTCCGTTGAAAAAGGCGGCAGTAGTTTCGTCGTGAACGCCCGCTGTTCCGCGGACGAGTCGGCTTGATGAGGCTCACGCGGGCATCGGGATCAGCTTGGCCATCTTACGAAGGTTCTGAGC
>NZ_JBWBWM010000075.1:0-14784 GCF_056174665.1 Bradyrhizobium sp. WYCCWR15520 | reverse complement strand
CCGCAGTCATTCGATACTTCGGCGACAATGCCTTAGCGATTGATCGGATCGAAATCTTGTATTTGAACGCCTATTTGTTGCGATTGTGCGCCAATTTCTTATGTGGCGGCCAACCGGGCGGGGTCTGCTGTTGGCACTTTTCGGACCTGACAGGTCTGGCTGACGATGCCATTGTTGAGGGCAAAGCGGACTTCCCAGTTGCGCACTCACGCTTCTGAGTTTGACCCACCCCGGACATCCGACCGCTTGCACACCGCGAGCCGCTCTGCAGGCAATGGTTGGCAAAAGTAGCTTGTCAGGTGTCACCGGCGATTGAGCCGAGCGCCTGCCACATATCGGCTGCCTCCCTCGACACACCGAGGTTTCGTCAATCCGTCTATGCCCTGAAGCAACGACTCCGTCCGTGTTGCCAGGACCCAAGACCGAGGACAATTACCCGCAACCCGACTGTTTTTAGGATGATGCTACGGGGTTATTTGCAAACAAGCGCGGCGACGCAAATACTCTCGCTAAAATCGGAGCGCGCTATGATGACAACTCTTAGTCAGCGGACCTCGATTTTCTTGGTCCTATCTCTCCTATCTCCGATACCAACCGTTCTGAGGGCCGCAGAATTGAGCTTGGGTGAAATAGCCACAGCGATAAAAGATCTCGTAATTTTCATGATCAAAAGGGGCGATCTAGAGACGCGGGAAAAGCGCAAAGCCAGTGCTGCTCTAATAGGCGCGCGGATGATTCGTATCGCTGCAATGAAGCGCATTTTGCGGAGTACTTGCAGGGCAAGCCCGCAACGATAAGTGAATTGTCGCCCCACGATCAAATGTTAGTCGATCAGGAGCTCAGACGCATCGATCGCGAAATTGCGAATTTTGCGGAGGACCTACGCGAGATAGATCCTGCATGGGCAACTAAAAATCCGAAGCTCTACAATGAACTATTCGCGATCGGTCACGGAAAGGGATTGTGGTGGGCCGTTAGATTCGAACGCTACGGCGCAAACCAGGACGTTGGTCGGTTGCGAGCTTGGATGAGTGCCGAAGCTAAGGCGCTCAAGATCGCAGCTGCCGGAATCCAATCAGGGCTAACTCCCTAACTGGCAACAACACGCACCCACCGGCCTTCAAATTTTTTCGGCGCTCCGCCACCCCCTTGCGCGCGCCGCCAGTGCAGGCTGACGCGCTGGGCGATTGAGCCGAAGCCGCGCTGCCGGCGGGCGGGGGCCCGCTGATAATGGGGGCGGCCCAATACATCCCGCCTAGCGGACCCACAGGGCTACGACGGCACAGGCGAAGCCCAACACCAAGATGCTGGCAGCCGTGACGGTGACTAGGTCAACTGACCAGTGCTGACCGATCAGATCGAGGTGCCTTGAGCGATTTTCGTCCCGGTATGTGTGAAGGTGCATGGCAGCCTCCTGCGCGGTGGAGACGTCATTCAATCGTCTGCCGCTAAAACAGTTCCCACCAGATTAGACGCCCGGCTTGGCCTTTTTTTGGCGCGCGATTTTCGACCCCATTGATCAGCGGCCGCGCGGCCCACGTGCTTTCCGCGCCCGGAGGCGAGCAGCATTTTGCGCGCCTTGCTGGTCGACTTCAGTTTCTTGCCGAGCACTTCGAGCGCGTTGCACCACTGCGCAAATTGCAGGACTTTGCGGTCGACACCCGCACGCATCCCCGCCCGCCCAATTTCGCGCCCCGCTTTGTCGGGCAGGGACCACAAACTCCTCAGGCTCTCAGCTGCCGGTGGTCAGCCGCGGTGGGATCTGGGACATCATCCAGAGCTCGATCGCTGCCAGGATCGCGACCGCCGCGCCGATGATCACATGCACCGTCATCGCGGTGGTTCCCTGGAAGCCCAAGACCCAGGGCGAGACCAGCGTCCACAATCCGACGATGAGGTTCAGCCACTCTTCCCAGACCGCAAATGCCGCAAGTGCCGCGATGGCGAGCACCGCGATCACGATACCGGAGATATAGGCGTTTTGAGAGACCGTCCCGGCATCGAAACCGAATATCCAGGGCGAAAAGAACAGAAACGCGCCAAGGATCAGGTTCGCGACGTCACAATATTTTGCGTTCGTCCAATTCTCTAGCCAATTCTGCATGACACCCTCCATTGGAAGGTTTCCACGCCAATTCAACCGTAGGATCGCCGCGCCGGTTCCCTCCCGGCCCGCGGCATAATGGCAAGCGAGCGGTGGTCCCGGCACCTGCCGCGCCTCCGTGGGTGACACGGCGCAACACCTCATCATCTTTCGGATTTTGTAATGGCGAGGTGCCGGCATGATGGCGGCGCCAACCATCCTCGATCTGATCGACGACCCTCATTCCGACTGAGGCCGAAGTCAAGCGCGTCCTCAGCCAAACCTGGGCGGAAATCGCGAAGCGAAGATGGAAAGCCCAGCGCCTCGCCGAGGCGACGCGCCTGACTACGTGAGCGCACGGTGAAGGTTGTAGCTCTTCTTCGGTGCAGCGGTCGCTGTTGCGGCTTTGATCACCATCGCGCAAAAGCGTCTAATCGATATTCGACATTAACCGAGGGGTTAAGCAATGAACCAAGGCGAATCGAAGAACTGAAGATCAAGAAGCATGGGCTTGTCATTAACGATCGCCACTGGAGTGGCGGCGACAGCCACACCGACAGCGTCGCGATCGTGTCAGACACGCCGTTCGCCACCATCCGCAACGGCGAGCGCATCCGGATCGGCGGTGTCGAGGGATTTCCAGAATCTAGACTGATTACCGGGTGGTCAGGAAGGTGTCGCATACCATCTCCGGCGGCCCTCTCGATTTTTCCCAAACAGTGACGGTCGACGTCGACCAGGATCGCGAGCCATAGGGCCTGATGATCATCGCTATCAGATCGGTGCAACCGCGCGAACGGCTTCATGAATTGCATCTTGATGAATTATCCAGCGGAGGAGGAACGCCAATGGGATGCTATTGTCACGCGGATTAGCCTGTCCTTAGCCAAATACGGGCATCTTATTGCGAGCCCAAGACTACGGGCAAAGTGGTAACGCTTCAACGAAAACACGTTTAACTCTTAGTCCCCCGCTTCTGGGCAATTCGCAACTGGTTTCAAACGCGCCGCCCGTGCGGGCGCGTCGCGTCGCATCGTGACATGCAACTGAAAACCCATTGCGTCGAGAACATTCAAAACAGTTGTGAACTTGGGCTTTTTTGGATCACCTGCAAATGCACGATGAATGCTCTGCCTCGCAAGCCGAGATTTCCGCGCAAGGTCAGAAATATTGTACAGATGGGTGGCGGCGGCGATGGCGTGACAAATTTCGGCGCTGTCCGACTTCTCAAGCGCTTGATTTATGCAATCGGCGGCGGCCTGCCGTTGGTTCGAATGTAGGCGGGTCGCGGAGGTCACGGATTTACCAGACATGTACCCTCCAAACAAATAGGCCGGCATTTCTGCCGGCCTACTTTATAGGAGACGATGTAATTGGACGAGGTCTGTATCTCGCTGCGACCGGTGCCCCGTAACCGCCGAAGCGGTAGTTGATGCGAACGGTGACGAGATCGACGTCCTGTTCGATGCGATTGGCGGCGAAGAAGGCGCCGGCCCCGTCGACGAAGGTGTGGGTGCGGTCCTGCATGAACAGGTGGTTGTACTCGATGCCGGCCGACCAGTTGGGGGCGAAGCCGAATTCGATGCCTGCGCCGACGCTGGTGTTGAATCAGGTCGGCCGCGGACGCATCAGCAGCCAAGCGGTCGGCAGGGTCAGGGTCGCTGATAGGTCGCCCCCTCGGCGGCCCCACTCTCTCAGCGCCATCTCCGGGCGGCCCCACATCTGCACTTAAGCAGGTGGAGGGGAAGCGGCCGCGAGGGTAAGGTGCGTGCTCCCGATGGGGTCTGCAATCATTAGGTGCCTGGCGCTGCCAAAGCCTAAGGGGAAGCGGAATCAACACGCTTAAACAGTGGCCCACCACGGGGGCGACCATAATCGATGGGACGGTGGAGTGCAGGCTTCGTTCCCAATCAATCAGGCGGTCGAAACGGTGCCGCAGGTTAGCACTAGCTGCAACTCTGAGGAACGTAGCGCCACAAGAATGAGTTGGCTTGCCTAGCAATGGAGGACGGCTATGACGGAGAAGTTCAACCCAGCGCCGAAAGATAAGCATGCCGAAGATTCGAAACAGGCGCAAAAGTCCGACAAAGAAATGCATGATAAGTTGGAGAAAGGTCTAGAGGATACATTCCCAGCATCCGATCCGGTAAGCAGCGCGCAGCCGGCTCAGTCCAAGCCGGATGCCGACAGACCGGAACGGAAGCGCTGACAATGCTTCCCCTCGGGTTGGGCGGGCTGGCTGTTCGGCTTTGCCGGAGAGCCTCCGTTTTGGAGATCAAAGATGCGGGTTCGAACTATTCACTTCGTCTTGGCGATGTCAGTATTCGGTGCGCTAAACGTTCCAATTTCAGCTTTTGGAAATCCCGAGCTGGAGGCGTGTCGATCGACAGGTTTGATTGCTCTTCGGGAACGTGATCCATCCGTCAAAGACGTGACACTCGATTTTGATGGAATGACGATTGCTGAAGCCAACACTAAAGTCGAGGACACGCCTATCAAAACCATCGTGATTGGCGACGCCTATCTTGAAAAAGGCAAGAAGGATACACGGCGAACGTTTCTGTGTTTGATCGGCGAGAAGGGTGAAGTGCTTCTCACGTTCTTTACTGACCAATAATTTAGCACGCGGTCTGTACTTGATCGGTTCCTTCAGCCGCAAACTCGACGATGCTCTCAGTCTGCGACTGAACTGCGTAGAGGTCGTCTCCTGTCCCGCCGTGAAGAGTATTCAATCCGGATCCGTCAATGTAAATTGCGTTCGTGTCATATTGAGAACAGGCTAAACTGATTGCGACGTCGCTGGGAATTTCAACTATCACCACAGCCATCGGCTTAGCGCTCTGATGGTGGTTCATAAAGTAAAACCGTCTCAGTTAGCTTGCGCGGCAACTCCCAAGGCGCATGGTTTTGATTTATCAAGGGTGCCCGGCCGGTTCTCTGAAATCCGTAGGCATGAACCCGACCGACGAAAAGCCCGCCAGTCCAAAAATGGGACCAAGCCGTCGCGTCTCGCAGAGATTTGGCAAATCTTGAGGACTACGCTAACGATCTGCGGGCAATCAGCGGCCTCCGACATTCATTTCGGGCGCCGCTGTACGTCGGAACCTGGCAATTAGAAACTAATTCTTCCGAGCGAATTTCTGAGTTTGATGTTCTCGGAAGTGCCTGCACATCCACATAATCATTTTGACCTCCGGGACGCTGACTCCGCACTGCGGACTGATTATGAGCAGAGAGTCGCGCTTAAAATGCAAGCTTAACCATTGGCCGATTGATCGATCGGACTGGGATCAGCCCCTCGGGCTGACTGATTCAGGGTTATGTTCGCGCGGGCGTTCCATTGAATGTTTTAGATGCAAGCGTGCACAAGGCCTCCAGGAGCCCGCTGGCCGGCGTCCTAGAGATTTCATGAAGATGGCGTGCTTCATCTCGCGATAAGCGGCGACGCGGCCAAAGACCTGCGGATCGATTTAGATCAATTTCTAACCCAGGAATGAGCGCAGGACGAAGCTCTTAAGCGGGGTCCCCGCTAAGCGGACCACAACGACTTCGTTCGATTTTCCCCACATCATCGAAGCGCAAGAGTGCTTGGACCACCCCGTCCGGCACTCTGTAGCCGACAACAATGTCCGGCCCCGTGTGCTGCAGGTCCACAAGCTCTCCCGCTGGCTTTTCTCTGAAGCGCTGCCCCCAGTAGGCGGTAATCGCGTCGTGTCCAACCATAATCCTCCGGCCGCCACACGCGCACTCTAACGATGCAAGTTCAGCGTACAGATCCACAATGGAAAGAGAGGCCGCTCGGTAGGCATCAAGCCAATCGATCGCAGCGGCCATCGGGTCAAAGGTGCTCATGCCTCTACCTACATGCCGTGAAAGACGATATTTAAGACGTTCCCTATGAGCAGTAACTGAATAACTTGCTGAGCAGCCAACACATCTTGGAAACGGATCGTTAGAAAGTTTGATCTTCGACACGCTTCATTGATGCGAGGACGGCGCGCTGAGCGGCACGCGTCGTTTATCGTATGACCGATATGGATCTATGCGTTGGCTTGGATCAAAACTCCACTCCCAGGACGGCAAGAGCGGCTGATAGCAGCCTCTCTTGCTCAAAGTCGAACCTGTACGTTTCGAGCGCAAGCGCGAAGGGGGCATTCCCACCTTTGGCGAGATGGCGGACGACGTACGGGAGACGCTTTCTGCCGGTTTCCGGAATGAGAAGCACAAAGGCTCAATGGAAATCGACGCTGGAGACCTACGCCCTTGCGCGTCAAGCCGGTGGACACTATCGGCACTGATGACGTGCTGGCGGTCCTTAAGCCAATCTGGACCACGAAGGCCGAAACGGCCTCGCGAATACGCGGCCGGATTGAAAAGGTCCTGGACGCGGCCAAGGCCAAGGGCTTCCGTGAGGGGGAGAACCCTGCCCGGTGGCGCGGCCATTTAGATCATCTGTTGCCGCGCCCGTCCAAGCTGGCGCGGGGCCATCATGCCGCAATGCCGTATGACGATGTTGCGGCTTTCATTGCCAAGCAAGACCGTATGAAGGCGGGCCGGGAGCACCGCGGTCCCCTGTGCCCTCGCGCCGTTGCGATTCTGCGACAGCTTGAAAAGGTCAAAGCTGGCAATTTCGTTTTCGCCGGGCAGGCTCGGCACAAGCCGCTTTCGAATATGGCCATGGAAATGGTTCTGCGGCGGATGAAAATTCAAGACGCCACCGTTCACGGCTTCCGGTCCAGCTTCCGGGATTGGGCAGGGAACGTTTCGAGTTTCCCGCGCGAAGTGACTGAAACGGCGCTAGCGCACGTCATCGGCGACAAAGCCGAACAAGCGTACCGTCGGGGCGACGCGCTCGAAAAGCGGCGCAAGCTCATGGAAGCCTGGGCATCTTATTGCGAGCCGAATCATCGCACAACGTTGCGGGGCATTATCCGGACCCCATGAACGCTATCAAGCACGGCTGGCTTGGTTGCGTCACCATCGTCGCCACCACCACTGGTGAGCCTTCGTTCGCCTTCGCCGTCCCATCGCCCGGGCGACACGCGAATTGCAGCGGCGCGAACGGGTCGCGCTGCGCGGGTTCAGTCGGCTGATAGCGCTCAGCCCAATCCCATCTCCACCGCAATCCTGATAAGGTCCGAATGATTCTTGGCCCCGAGCTTCTGCTTGAGCATTGAGGTGGTGTTGGCCACCGTCTTGTAGGAAATCTCCAGCGCGTCGGCGACTTCGACGATCTTGTCGCCGCGGCCGAGCAGCCGCAGAATTTCAAGCTCACGCGCCGTCATCTGCGACGCAGGATTGGCCTTGATCGAAGCACCCGAGAAGGTCACGGCCTCCGCCAGCTGCGGTGAAATGAAATTATCTCCGGCGGCCACCTTGTGCACCGCCTTCACCAGCATCCGCGGATCGTCGCCCTTCGACACACAGCCCTGCGCGCCCATCTCGATGGAGCGAACCACGAAAGCTGGATCATCATTCATGCTGAACATGATGATCCTAGCATCCGGATCGTCCTTGCGGATGCGCCGCATCAGCTCGAAACCGGAAACGCCGGGAAGCTTGATATCGATCACCGTGACGTCCGGCCTCTTGGCGAAGTAGGCGCGGTGACCGGACTTGGCATCGGTGGCCTCATCGATCTTGACCGTGTTGTCTAACGCAAACAGCGCCCGGCACCCCGACAGCACCACCGGGTGGTCATCGATGATCAATACCCTTGTTGGCGATCTAGTAGATTTTTGCATCATTTATCCCCTTCCGGAATAAATAAGCGATGGGCACTATTTGGAAGAGTGAGCGCTTGGCTTCCAATGCCAACTTTTCCCGATCTAGATCGATACATTGGACGAGTGGGAAAGGAAAAGGTTCTTTAGAATTTGCCTAAAACGGCGCGAAGGTCGAGATCTTACGCGCGACCGTTCCATAACTCAATGCCGTGCCATCGACGAACTGTTTTGCACGCCGTTTGCGGCTAGCCGAACAACACTTCATTCAACACGGTGCTCTGAACCAGTCTGCGCATATCTCGAACGCAACATCGTCCTGCAACGATGTCTCTCTAGCGAACGGTGTTCGAATGGAAATCAAACGTAGGCGGCTTCGATCATGTGTTTTGGCAAAACGCTGACAAGTTGACGAGAACAGGGCAGATACCTCGCATCGCTTGCGAGCAGCGGAAGCGGTGCCGGTCCGCTTTCGCGTAGTGCGGCGGCTACAATAACGATGTACGCCGGCGGATTATGGTCCCGCTATGCTGGGCCTGCGCCCGGCATGATCGGTTGCCGTGCGCCCCTCGAGTGCTAGCAAAGCATGGCATCGATGCGAACGGCCGCGAAAAAATCCGCAAGGCCGGATGACCAGCGTACGTACGAAGAAATGGTCGGTATTGCACTTGACCGGGAACTTTGCCTGTTCCGGTAGATTGTCGATTGAGAGATGGGGCGGGTACAGGGAGGAAACTCATGAACGGACTAATCTATCTCGTCGGTCTCATCGTCGTAATCCTGGCGGTCTTGTCGTTCTTTGGCCTTCGGTGATGCCATGAAGGAAAAAACCACGCCAGTGGCCTGAACCGATACCGTGCCGTCAGTGACCCGAACCGACATCCTGCCGAATTACCTGGAATGGTCGCCGATCGTGCTCGGCGCCTTGGCGGCGACGGCGCTGTCGTCGGTGCTGCTTGGTTTCGGCGTTACGATTGGCCTTGGCATCTCGTCGACAGCGCCGACTTGGCGCGATGCGTCTGCGGCGCTCGCGATCCTCTCCGGTCTCTATTTGATCCTTCAGGCGACCATTAGCTTCGGCCTTGGCGGTTACCTCGCGGGACGCGTGAGGTGCTCGCCCGATGCAAAGGCGATGGTGGTGGAGGAGACCGAGAGGGCCGATGGCGTCCACGGCCTGGGTGTCTGGGCCCTGGCCGTCGTCATGGGTGCGATCCTTGCAACTCTCATCGGCGTGGCTACCGTGAGCCGAACATCCCCAGTGCGCAGCGCTGCGCAGGCAAGTGCGGCCGATCCGTTGCTAAGCTATGAGCTCGATCGGCTATTTCGTGCCGGCCGCCGCGCCGCCAATGTGGACCTCAGCGCCGAACGGGCTGAAGCCGGCCGCATCCTTCTCACTACCTCAAGCCATAGTGGTGTGAGCTCGGACGATCGCGTCTATCTGATTCAGCAGGTCGGCGCCCTGACGGGACTTTCGCCAACGGACGCTGAGCGTCGGGTCGATAGCGCAATTACCAGCGCCAAAACGGCAATTGCAAGGTCGCGGCGCAGCAGCATCATCGTCGCGTTCGCGGTCGCGACTGCCTTGTTGCTAGGTGCTATCGCCGCTTGGGCCGCCGCCTGTGCCGGCGGACGGCACCGGGATGGTGCGCCCATGCCAGACTGGATGGCGCGATCGAATGTGATCGGTCGGCGCTAAAAAGCGGTTCAGTAAGGTCAAAACCGCCTAAACCAAACGCGGCGTCACTGGAATTCGTACCAGCGGCGTCGCTTTATCGTTTGTGTCCGGCAGATATGCACAGAAACGCGAAACGACGTTGTTTCGCTTTTTAGGCAAAGGGCCCCTTGCTCAAGACAATGAGCATCCATGATTTGAAAACTCGGATGGCGGACGTTGCAGGGGTTGAAGCCCTGACGATGAACAACTAACGGCCTCAGCGCGATGGATTAGCTGGTGCCGCAGGAGAAGGTGCCGTAGTGGGAGCCGCGGGTCGGCTCGTTGAGGAGCCAACCGTAGTGCTTGGAGCGGATTTATCGGCGAGGCGGGAGCTATTCCACGGAGCCCATATAAGTATAACTAGGGCAGCTATCAAGGCCGCTGCACCCATACCTGCAAGCAGACCAGTACCCATCCCGCGATCGGGACTACGATTATTATTTCGCATTTCATTTCTCCATAAATGCCCTGATGTCCAACGGGGGCTAGGGAAAGGGGGCGATTGAGGCCGTCTCGGAGTACCATCCTGTGCCGATGTCCGGTGGGCACGGAAACGCAACACAAAGCTAAATGGGATCGTTCCTAACTACAGCGGCCCTGACCGGGACCGGCCAGGACCGCACCTGCGGCCCTGGGGGCGGCGGAGGAATGGAGCCACAGGCTCAGATTCGATCCCCCTCGTTAAGAAACGTTCCCATCGTCAGCCGCCTGCATTGAACTGTTCAATAGTTGCACCGGTGCAATCTGCGCAAGCGTTGGAAAAAAAGGAATAAAGGTGGCATCGCTGGCCGGCAACTGAGAGTGCAGGATGCTCTGAAGCGATTGACGCATCGCCACCCAGCGCCAATTCGATTGCCTTCTGGGTCAGTGCATTCGCCTGCCCATCCAGAAGGGCTTCCAGCGCCAGTGTTGTGGCATTGCGCGAGCCCTTCGGGCGTCCATTCGGATTGCCGGATAACCCCTTCTCGAAGGGCCTCCCGCGCTGTTGTTGCGCTGTATTTTCAGCTGCCATGGTTCAGCCTGCTTGTTTATGGTTGGCTGGCCTGTGAGCCGGACATAAGGCGGCTGCCGGCAAAGCAACGTCAAGTACTCTGACTTCGACTGAAGACGACGATCCGCGGCAGCCTCGATAGCGAAGAAGGCATTCTGGTGCCCGGAACTTGTAGAAGTTTGTCGAACCGGTTCGTTCGTGGCTCATAGCATGGGCCTACAATCGCATGAGTTGAACATGCCATCGTAAGTACGCGGCCTCGGATCTTGTTGCTACGGCAAGGTTGCGGACGTTGCGGGCCTTGTGAAAGTTGAGACTTAGTCCTGAGTGCGGCTCTCGAAACATGCGGCCGGGGAATAAATTTTCTTGCCGCAACTCTCTGAGCGACTCGAGTTTTATTTGGGGGCGCCAGTCTGGCCCGTGGTCTGCTGTTTGGATAGACGTTGAAACCGGAGACGAGGATCATGTCCTTCTTGCGGTCGACGATCTTCAGAGGGGTGCGCCATAGCGCGGCCCCGGAATCTCGCTAGCCGCAACTAAATTTTTCTAGCCTGACAACCCTGTCAACCTGACGAAGTCGGGCGTCAACCCCGTCAACCGTGTCAACTCAGAATCTGACTTTTGCGGCTGGAGGATTTCAGGGGCTCGCTTGGGCCGTATGGGGCGGGGGCCGGGAAGGACCCGCCGCTTTACCGCGCTCCTTCCTTGATGCGATGCGCAATCGTTCGGCCCGTCTCGGTCGCGCCCCACGAAAGCAGCCCGTCATCCTTGGAGTGAGGATAGCAACGAGCAAGCCCGTTGCGGATCAGTTCATAAAGCTCGTTGTCGCCGAGCTCGCTGGCGCTCATGAACCAGTCAAACATCGCGAGGGCGCGCAACACGCCCCGCTGTTTGCCTGCGGAGGTCGCAAGATTATCCATGGTCAGGAAGGCATCGCGGCCTACTGGCGACATCGCTTCATCGAACTACCCGCGCTCGAACTGGAAGACTTGCAGGTGGATGGAGATGCGGTGGTTATCCCCGCCGACGTTCAGGCGATCCTCGCCAAGATGTCGAAGTCCCAGCGACCGCATTGGTACGCAAAACACATCAGCATCTCTCTCAAGACCCCAGATCGTGCGGCGGCCAGGACGAAGTGTCCCGAGATCGCCGCTGAGGTCGAGCGCCAATTGAAGGCTCTTCGCGAAGGACCGAAAGCGCTCACTGCCAAGCAAATCTCAGCGCTGTCAGGCATCGCTTACCGGGCCTTTGCGCAAGGGCTTGAGGACAACCCCGGCCTGACGCCAAAAGGCTGGCTCAGAGTTGCAGAGGCAAACGACGCGGCAAAACGAGGCAATACGTCGTCGGAAGTACCAGTTATCAGAGCCGGGACGCTTAGTAGGGCAGGCCATTCTTAGAACCATCGTGCAACACCCGTGTGTAACAGGCGCGGCGCGAAAAACTCAAGCCTATCAGTAGGCTATTGATCTTTCAGGGAAAGAGATGGTGCTGCCAGACAGGATTGAACTGTCTGCGCAGGGGCTTGGTTTCATAACGCGCCGCTGGGGATAAGTGTCGTGCTTGCTTGTTCGAAGGACCGTCAGCGCGTTCGAAATTTGGGCGGTAGCGACCCAAATGCTCGCCCTCCCGTTAAGCGCGGCCGATCGGCTCGAGCCTTGCGCGGGGGGCGTCATGAACCGCCGAAAGGCGCCAAGCGTGGCCCCTGATCCAGATCCGATCAATTTCGATGGAGCGCCATCCCGCAGGCAACACTACTGTTCCTTTGCACCAGTCTTGAGGATTTTCGGGCCCAGGTTGTATCTTCGGAAAGCCAAGTATCAGCCCTAGCAAGAAGCCGCCGAGATTTGCGAAGAACGGTCCGGCTGGCGGTTGCTCTGGAAATACGTCTTTGCGGTATTCCAACGTTTGCATAAATCGGCCCGTACAGAAATCGCCATAGCCTCGCTCAAGCATCTCCAATGAAAGTCGCCTGTTGCCTGTGCGGGCGGCCCAAACGCCATAGAGAGCCGACAACATTGGGCTACCAATATATCGTTTTGCAATTCTCAAATAGAGCGCAAGGGTCGCTTGCTTTGTTTCGTCGTCAAGATCGCACCCAAGCGGGAAGATCCCCATGAGAGGATCGGGCGTCGCGGCTTTTTCTTCATCTAACCGAAATCCATCGTGTGAAATTACAGCTTTACCTCGTTTTGGGACTACCAACTTCGTTGCGATTTCAAGCCAGGCAGAATCAAACGGCGTGTTCAGTCGCTTAGCGGCGGAGATCGCATCAAGCAAAACGGTTCGTGCCGAAAGATTTGTGAAGACCGAGTTGTCAGAGGGCAATTTGCGCTCGGCGATCCCCATTGAGGCTCTGGTTTCATATTGCCCCCGGCGCTTAGTAACTCGGCTCTTGACCCACTCGGCTACGCCCGACAGCACAGGCCAAGCCTTATCTCGCAAAAATGCGTCGTCGTTGGTTACGTCTACGTAAAGCGCAAACGCGCGAGCAATATCAAGGGAAACATGATCTTCGCGCCAAGCTGCCGAACCAGGCATAGGCGCGGCCTCTTCTCCGTAAGATGGCGCACTTTCCCAAGGAAATTGGAGGCCGCGCCGTCCCATTAGACGTGCATTGTTACGCGCGGACTCGAGATTACGTACGCGGTAGTCCAGGATCCCTCTAGCCGCGTGGGGCTGCAGGAAAATCAACGGCGGAACACAAAAAGTCTCGATGTCCCACATCACATGACCGAAATAGTAATGATAGTCATGCCAGGTCGCCAAGCCAAATATAGACGTCGAGGCGGGAGATGATGCGTGAGTCGACGATACCAGATAGAAGAAAGCAGCGTCGGTCATGGCTTGCCAGCGCTTCTCGACGCCCACCAACCGAATTCGGCTCTTCCATAACTCGGCCCAGCAAGCCCTATTATTTTTCCTGATCGCATCAAAGCCGATGTTGGCGGCCATAGCGATCAGCCTTGCAGCTTGATGATCTGGTTGATTATGGAGTGCGCTAGGAACCAAGCTCACCAGGTGACGAAGCTTATACTGGCGACCGCGGCGAGCTCGCAAAGCATACTCGCTTCTTAACCCTTCACCGTCTAATGGCGGTCGTTGCGGTTTTACATCATCTCCAACGACCTCGGTCACGTAAGCCAGTCCGCATGTCGACATCGCTCCCGCGCTTTCCCATAGCAGGGAGCCGTCGCTAGAGGGTGTTGCTTCTCCGGGCGTGTCGCGATTGAAGCGCAGCGCGCGCCCTTCTATTCCGGATAAGTCTATCCTTGCGCGAAATTTGAGGTCCGAGGCTGCATCGACGTCGACAGCAATCTCTTGGCAGACAATTGTGGGCTGCACCCGGCTGCAGAACAACATCACGACGATTTTTGCTTGGCGGTCCCCCGCTTTGAAATGCAATCGAGTGGTCAATTCGGCAGTCGAAAAATCGTAGGCTTGGTCGACAATGCGAATGCATTGAGGGGCGTCCGACATCCAAACTCCCTCTAGGCATATATCCCCAGCGACGGGGTAGGGAGCGAATGCCGCAGCCTCGATTTTCCTTTCGGGATGCTCTCCTGAGAATCCGCTGACTAGGGCCATGCCGGGTGTGAGTGGATTGTCGCGAACCTTTAGACCTATGACGCCATTCGACACATAGGCCGGTAGCTCGTTGCCCGCGCTTCCGACGACTGGCGGGGGACTAATAGGACCGTCCATGGCAGCTTCCTCCACGCAGCGCAACGCGTGGCGAGGTCCGGCGTTCCTGCGTCGTCCCGAGGAGTGCGAGACTGCCATCAACGTAGGAACGCTGAATTTAGCGGCGCGTTGCCAACTAAGCTCAAAGCGCTTGAAGCAGGGTTTGGCGATGCCTGGAGAAAGCACGAAGTGGTGGCAGACCGGAATCATTTATCAGATCTATCCCCGCTCATTCCAAGATAGCAATCACGACGGCGTAGGGGACCTGCAGGGGATCATACATCGATTGCCCTATCTGACAGAGTTAGGCATCGATGCCATCTGGTTATCTCCAATTTTTATGTCGCCCATGGCCGACTTCGGTTACGATATAGCCGATTACACCGACATCGACCCACTGTTCGGAAATTTGGCCGACCTCGATCACCTCATTGACGAAGCCCATCGTCATCGTATCAAGCTTATTCTAGCAGGCTGCTGAAAAAGTCGTTTTGCGAGGCGATCGGAGTGTGATTCTGTGCATGTGGTTGATTCCTTTCGACTGAGGATCGGGATGCGCGGCGAAGATGAGCATGCGGAACGCCTTTTCAGC
>NZ_JBWBWM010000074.1:0-15374 GCF_056174665.1 Bradyrhizobium sp. WYCCWR15520 | reverse complement strand
CCGCCGCCGGCTACAACTTCCGCCGCCTCATCCGCTGGCTCAGGCTTTTGCTGCACCTCTTCCTGACCGCACTCTTCTCCGGCGGTCGGCTTAATCCAGCGTGAAATCAATCTTCTTCACGGACGACGAATTCATCATCGATCGACTTCCGGCCGACCCACGCATCGTCGTCGCATCGCCTTGCTCCGGCCACGGTGCGAAGTTCGCCAGCGCGATCGGTACGATGCTCGCGGATCTGGCACTCGATGCGAAACTGATCGCGCCGAAGGCGTTTCAGCTTGACCGATTCAGCGGCGTCGCCTCGCCAAGCTCCTGAGACGCCAATTGGCGTCCATTCTGGTATTGCAGACGATGGCGTAATTACGCTTGGGCTCGACCACGGGAGGCCTTAGTCCGAAGCGAGTTTTAGCAACTCGGTCATGTTGCAGCCGCTTCATCCTGACGGGCTTTTGAACGTAGCTTGCCGCTTCAATGCCCATGTCTTCATCCACGATGCATGTAGCACATCCCCGAAATGCGAAGGTATCGAAGAAGCCCGGCAAGTAACGCCTGGGCCATGAGGAGCAAGTCCGTTGAGAGCTGATCACCCGCAGTCCAGAGCGCCCGTTCCGGAAATGGTGTGGCGCGACTTACCGAAATCTGCGAAAGAACATCGCTCGCGTTTAACGCCACCCCCCGCTTCCGGCTGTAGCTCTTCCGACGTGACTTGCGTTGCTCTCAATTGCTTGGTTTGTCGTTTGTCGCATCTGCGAGACATGACTATTCGACCGACAGGCTGCCGCGCTCGCAGTTAAGTTGTTGAATAGAATGTAGGACGGTTGTTCGGGGTCTCTTCGCCCGCGGTTGGCACGACTCTTGAGCGCTCTCGTTACCCGGCGGCAGGAGCTGCCGACCGCCATCACTGATTGATCCTCTCATTGAGAAGGGAAGCAACAATGAAGACCGATATGGCAAGGCTCTAGTTGTGGAGCCTCAACAGGTTGTTCCTAGTTAGAGCGAGTTTGCTGATCGGTGGCATCGAACCGTTACTGCCATGCGGCCGGTGCCAATTGTAGCGGATGGCGCGGAGTAGGTGGCACCTGCCTATTGCGGTAAGCGCCCCGGCCATGCAGGACGATGCCGTTGTTGATCAAAAGCGTGTCACCTGGTGAGGGCATGAGTTCGGCGATGAGCCCTGGTTCGGCAAGAGCCATCTCCAAAGCTCCCACCGCCGCGCGCTGTCGCGGGTCGAGGCGCGCGTAAGCGATCTGGTGATAGAGATAGCGCAAACGAGTGCCGTCAGCATCGGAGTCGAGGATCGCGACAGCGTCGAGCGCCTCGTCGGCAGGGTCAATCTGTCGCGTCACGTCAAAGGGAACGGGGCGCCGCAGGTCCTCAACAAGGCTGGGCGCCATCTTCGCGACACGTGCGAGCAGCGTCGCCGCACTAGCTAGCCGTACCGCGCCGCCCGCCTCCGCCGCGCGGAAGCAGAGGAAGGCGAGGCGGCGCGGAGGGTCACGGCCGAAGGCGTGGTCGGTATGGCAGGGCAAGTCGTTCCAGCGTCGTCCGAGCGCAACTTGCTCGTCGCTCTGCATATGGCCGGGCATGTCTGGGTCGACCACGTCGCAGAGGTAGGATCCTGAGACATCCTGCGGGCGCAAGCGTCCAAACCTCTTCGCCATTATGATGTGGAGCAAGCGCGCCTCGCGGAAGGAAAGGGTCTCGACGGGGATGCGGCTGAGCAGCGCGAAACCGGGCCCCTGCCCCAGCGCCTGTTCAACTCTTGCAAAGAAACCCGCCTGCGCATCCTCGGCGTCAAGCACGAGATCGGAGCGGACGATCGCTGCCCAGTCGTAAGCGGAGACCTCCGCAAGAGGCGCGGGATCGAGGAGGGGCAAGGGAATCTCAAATCGCCAAACCTCCGGGCGGACGCTGATAAAGGCATCCCATAGTGCACCCGTGGAGAAATTGACTCTCCGCTGTACGCAGCCAGGCGTCGCTGGCTCGCTGGTCACGGGTGAGGCTCCGGCTCGGCCGTGTTGCCCATGACAACCTGGAAGCGCGGATCGACACCCCAGGGCGGCATGTGAATATCCCTTTCAAGTTCGTCGGCAGATATGCCAAGGCGGCGCGCCATATCGAGGTCGACTGGCGGCTCTGCCGCCGGTGGGATGAACAGCGTCCCGGCGGTTCTGTACCGCCGCAATGTCTCGTGCAGTTCACGGATTTTCACCGGCCAAACCTTTGAGCGGCCGATCGGCAGGACGGGTGCATGGTAGAGATATCCAATGTGATCAGCGTCATAATAGCGTAGGAGGCTCTCGATGAGGAGCGGCACATGCGCAACGTTGTAGCCCTCGCTCTGATAGCTGGCCTCGCCGACGCAATCGACCTGCCATAGAATCACGGCGCAGCTCGGATCAAGCCTGTGGCCGAAAACGAGCCACTCGCTCGCCTCAAAGGACAGGCAGCCGTGCTCCGCCGGATCGATGCCAAGGTCAGCGTAAAGGCAAGCCTCCGCGGAGATGGCAGGTTGCATGAAGGCGCGATAGCCCTCGCGCCGGGCGCGCTTGACGGCCTCATGTGAGGGCGAGACAAAGACGCCTGGATGGCCATAGAACGCCGCCGCGACGGACTTGCCCTGGCGAACCGGCTCGAGCATGCTCTCAACCATCTCCTCGTAGGTGGTGCGCCGATCCTTGCCATCCGCATAGAAGCGCGAGAGATCCTCGGCGTCTGGGCGCAGCTCAAGCAGCCAGTCACGGGTTAGTGGCTCGGACACGCAGAACATGATCACGTCGGCACTCTTGATCCGCGTGATCGCCTCTCTGGTCAACTGCCGTCCTCCTTGGATTCCGGTTCCGATGATGGCCAGGATGCCAAGTTTGGGTGGTGCAGACATGATCGGCGCTCCGATGCAGAGAGCTGTCGCCCGTGCGCAACAGCAAAGACTAAAACGGGACTGACGATGAGAACGTAAACTCGCAGCGTCGGTGCTCAATGTGTTTCCGCTCCATCAAACCCGCAAAGACGCTGACCGCGTCCCAAATACCATCGATGAATGTTGGTCCTTTCCGCGTAGGTTCTACTTTGGTTTGGTCCTTTGATTGGTTTTTGGATCCTTTCTGCTCGTGCAGGATCTGTATCCCCGAGAAGATCCGCAAGGCACCTACCAGAATTGGTTGGGCGGCGAGAGAAATAGACAGCTTCGGGCACAACCGCTAACTCCGTTACAGTTGTACATTGTCCAAGATTCGCGGTAACCGGGATCGTCGGCGGTCGGCGTGCATTGCGCTCGATTCGTCGGGAGAAACTCGATGCATCTGAGCAGACTTGCGATAAGCAATTTCCGGAATTTCCAGTCGATAGACGTGCCGCTGTCGGCGATATCGTTCTGCTCGGCGAAAATCGAGCAGGAAAGAGCAATCTCCTCTTCGCTTTCAGGCTGGTGCTCGATCCAACGATGCCGGATGCGGCGCGACAATTGCACCTGTCCGACTTCTGGGACAACGGTCGGCCGGACTACGATCGACCTATCGAGGTCTCAATCGAGCTCTCTGAGTTCGCGGGCGACCCGGCGCTCACGGCTCTGCTGACGGACTTCCGCACGCCACACGACCCGATGGTCGCGAGGCTTACGTACCTCTTCCGCAAGAAGCAAGACGTCGGGAGGCCACCGCAGTCGGACGCCGACTTTGAGTTTCTTGTTTTCGGTGGCGGGGACGAGGCGCGTACGATTCCTAGTAGCGTGCGACGCCGCATCGCGATTGACATTCTCGATGCGCTACGCGACGCGGAGGGCCAGCTCGGCTCATGGCGAAGCTCGCCGCTGCGGCATCTGCTTGAGGAGGCCATTTCCAGCGTCAGCGCGGCTGATCTGGACAGCGTCGCCGCGCAACTTTCTTTCGCGGCCCAGACCTTGGAGGCCTTCCCCTCGGTTAGCATGCTCGAGGACTCGTTAAGGGCCGACATTCTTGCTCTCGCGGGAAGAGCACACGATATCGACGCTCGACTCCGCTTTGCGCCGTCTGACCCGCTTCGAGTCTTCCGCGCGATAGCGATGTATATTGACGGCGGCTAGCGCGGCATCGCCGAGGCGAGCCTCGGCTCGGCGAATGTTGCCCTGATCGCCCTAAAGCTCGCCGAGTTCGATTGGAGGCGGAGGAAGAACGAGCGCAACTATTCGCTGCTCTGCATAGAGGAGCCCGAAGCGCACCTACATCCCCAGCTTCAACGCTCCGTCTTCACGAAGCTCTTCGGCAAGTCGGACCCCGCGCAGGCGATGATAGTGACGAGTCACTCGCCGACTCTCGCGGCTGTCGCGCCGCTCCGCTCGATCGTATTCCTTAGATCAGGCACCGGAATCACGACCGCGTATTCGCTGGCAAAACTGCCGGTCTCTCCGGAGGAGATCGACGACCTAGAGGGGTACCTCGACGCGACCCGCGCGTAGCTGATGTTCGCCCGCGGCGTGATCTTCGTCGAGGGCGACGCCGAGGAGGCGCTCGTCCCCGTCTTCGCCGCCACGATGGGCTTTCGGCTCGACGAACTCGGCATCACAGTCTGCAACGTGGCTGGGACCAACTTCCGGCCTTACGTAAAGCTTGCCACTGCGCTGAACATTTCGTTCGCCGTCGTCACCGACTGGGATCCGCTCGATGGCACGAAACCCCCACTGGGGCGAAACCGCACCTTGGACATTTGGGAGGCCATGAGCCAAGGCGTCGGGGCAGCCGCCCGCTGACCCCGCACTGCGGGCGCAGTGGGATACACTTGATTACGCGGCGTTTGGGCCTTTGCGGCGAACTACGGCGTCTTTCTCAACGATAGAACCTTCGAGGTCTCAATCGCCGCAACGCCAGCACTGCTGCAGCCCCTGCTCGACATCTTGGACGAAAGGGGTTCGGATCGACCCGTTCGAAGCGGATCAAGGACTGGAGAAGCGGAACACCGGTCGATCCGACGCAGCTTCTCGCGATGATCGCCGACATCGGAAAAGGACGACTGAGCGCGCGGCTGGCGAAGCGGGCCGGCGGCCTCCAGCCCATCCCTCCATCGCAGATGCAATAAGCTGGGTGACATCGCGTGTCTAACAGGGCGGTCTTGAATCGCGCGATCGAGGAGCTGCGGGGCAATTGTCAATCGGCGTTCAAATTTACGGGGGGGGGGCAATATTGCAGGCCGAATGACACCGTTTTTGCGAAATACGCACCGAGAAGGCCGAGATCATCCAGTTGGTTGAGCAATCGCATCTTCCGGCCAAGCGCACGCTGGACAAGCCTGGCATCCCACGGGCCACCTTCTATCGCTGGTATGAGCGTTACCGCGAGGGCGGCAGCGCCGCGCTGGCCGATCATCGATCTCGACCGGAGCGGGTCTGGAATCGCATTCCGGACGATGTGCGAGCTCAGATCATCCACCTGGCGCTGGAAACTCCGCAGCTGTCGCCGTGTGAGCTGGCCGTGCGGTTCACCGACGAACGGAAGTATTTTGTCTCCGAAGCGTCGGTCTATCGGTTGCTCAAGGCGCATGACCTCATCACCAGCCCGGCCTAGTGGTGATCAGGCGGCGAACGAGTTCAAGGAGAAGACGACGGCCGTCTCACGACGCAGATCCTTCATCTAGCCAGAGCTTGCCGCACGCGCCGTGTCGCCCCCAGGCGACGTTTAACGGCTTCGAGGAACTCCTTGGACCACCATAGTACATTGAGGCGGCAATGCCCTCGCGCCGGCACAGCTCGGCGATATTCTCCTCGCCCCGCAGTCCTTCCAGCACGCTACGGATCTTCTCTTCCGCCGAATACTGCCGGCGTGTCTGGTGCCGAATGTCCTTTAACACTTGTTCTGCCGTCGCTTTGCCCGGTCCGGATTCTGCTTCATCTTCGCTCCTGGTGGCTACGATGAACCAGAAATCCTCCCTCCGCATAACCCTTCAATTTGTCTCATAGGCCCTGACGGCGAACAGCGATGATGATGAGGTAAAGAATCGATGGCTCGGCTAAACCGGTGGCTGGTGGCATCGTTGCTTTCTTCTCTTTGGAGATGTCGTCGGAGCAACTTGCCGCTCGCGTAATCTCGGAGCAGACGGAGATCCCCTCCTACGATATCAGGCGTGGCGACATCGACGAGACTACGTTTGGCAAGGTTCGATTGCCGCCAGAAAATCCGCCGGCTGGCGCTACTTATTGAGCAAAGCCGGCGCCATCTCTATCGCTCAACCCGCCCGCGCGCCGCTTGAAATGCCAACTAGGACTGCAACTCGTTATTGTCGACTATAACCACGCAATGCAGCTCCCACACACTGCGATTTGCCGCTGCTCGTCGACTGGCTGAGCTTGGCTTCTCGCTGAAGGTTGTTGCCAGCATCAACGGCCACGATAGCTTGGAAGAGGTGGAGCGGTACACGAAGGCGGCGGAGCAAAAGCTAGTTGCCGCGTTAGGCTCACACTTGCCCCCGGGTTCGAAATCCCTCGCGTCGCCTCAATTCGAACGCAAGATCAATCAGGCGCATGTCCCGCAGCACGCCGCCCCGCGCCTGATAGGTACCAGCATGGTGCCGTCTTTCGCCCACCCGTCAAATGCAGAAGGTGACACCCAACGTACGTTGATTTTGCGAAGAGGAAGAACGGGAGGCCAGGGACAAGCAAGCAGGAGTTGCGATGGCTGACGATCTCGAAAGCGGGGTAATCCCGACCGCAGCAGGACCAACCTTAACGAGGAATGGAAAAAGGAATACTGAAAGCGCTCAACGTGTCCGGTCAACAATTAGCAGGCGCGCTTCGCGCCCTGGGATCATCGGTGGCCAAAGTCAGGAAGTACTTGAGCGATAAATACAAGGCAACGGGAAGTCCACTATCCTTTTTTCGCGTTTTTGGCATCTACCCGTTTAGAGCTATCAATGGTCCTGCGAGGCTTTGCGATGGAGCGACGAGAGTGCAATTGCCAAGCCGTGTGCCTCCTCATTCGAAAGCCCTGTGAGCGTGACATTGCCCTCGCATGCTACCAGGGCCGTCAGGGTATCAACTACAGTCCATCCGAGAGCGTCGCGTCGGATCGTGTATCGGTTTAGCATCGGTGGCTCTGAAGGCTTCACGGCGTTTCCATGCTCGTCAATGACTGCGGCGGTGGTTAACGAGGTACGGAACGCATTGCCACTCGACAGATATTCAGGGATACCCATCTTCGTTGGCTCTCCAGAATGGCATCCGCGATTCGATAGTTCTTCTGCGGCTACAACCGGGGAAATGAATTGGCCTAGAACCCGACCATCAAACAGGAGGCGCATTCTCCTGGACGATAATAATTCCGGCTGACGCGGGATGCGTTTCGTATGTCCACGTCATAATTAGCTACTCGGGCCGCGAACCTTCTTCAGGCGTTCGTCGGAAGTGGTCCTCCACGCCTGATAGGCTCCGCTTCCCGCGTTCGGATAGAGGAGGTGATAAAAGTCCTCATAGACGTCGAGCACTTCCAGCGGCGACCAGGGCTTGCCTGAAGTCCCGACAAGAGCTACCGTCAGGGTTGCAGTGGCCAGTGCCCGTACAGCACTGACTAAGGCCGGGTCAGGGTCAGAACTAGACATCAGACATCCTCGTGCTTTTGTCCGATTTTGGACTTGCCTTCCTTGTTGAGGGCGGGAACACCGCGGAGAATTAAGCTCGCTCGCTCGTCTCTTTGGCGCTACGACTCATCATCGAAGTTAGCGGCAACGTGACTCGGCGCTTCGAGGTGGACCGGTACAGCGCTGTCCCTGCCACGCGCCGCTAACTCCAGTCGTCAGCTTCAAGGCACAAAGCTGACCAGCCCGCCCCTAGCGTGCTGGCATAGAGGTACTGAACTCTAAATTCAAAGAGCCCCGCAGAACACCTACCTAAATTGGTTGGCTGCCAAAAGCGCTCGTACGGTGCGCCCCTCCCGGCCTGGCCAGCAAAGGCGGTCCCATGATTGAGCGTCTCATCGCGCTTGCTGCTGGCGAGGATGAAGGCGGCGCAGCATGACACGCGGCGCCAGCTTCGCATTATCGAGCCCTGAAGCGGCCCGCCTCAGGCGGTTCTTGTCGACCGCACCCGAGGGATTGACGGCGAGGGCTGAAGCTCCCGAGGGTGAAACCGAGAAAGGACATCATGACCAAAACTGCTCGTTATCGCGCCAGTGCCCGTGTTATCCCGCTTCGCAAGGTCACCACCCGGCTCGCCTGCCCAGACTCGGCACAGGCACAGCGCATCTCCGAAAGCTTCGGGCTCGCGATCCTGGACGCTGACGGCATCCGCGATCTGCATGAGCGGCTTATCATCGAAACTGCCGACGCGCTCAAGGATACCTGAGTGGGCGCGCAATGCAGATCCACCTTCAACGGATCGTCGGTGCTTATGTCGGATCCGCTACGGCGCCGCTTCTACACCCGAGCAGTCACTGAAGCGCGAGATGCGACCGCTAAGCTCGCCAACGACAGCCGCGATGAGGATCTTTTATGGCCCGGTCAGCTTTCGATAGCCGGGCACAGCGCAAGAGTGGATTCGCCGCCGACATGGGCGTGCAGGCTCACGCGCTTCGCATGGCCGCTGAAGGCGCCGTCGCCGCTTACGAAAAGCTCGTCGGCGAGACCTGGAAGCCTTTCGAGCGTCCCGTCGACAACACGACCGACACCGTCGGCCGGAAAGCGGCCAAGGCGCAGATGTCGGCGTTGGACTAACTGTCAGCGCGGGGCCTCGGCCCCACGCCTCTTCCACTACAGCCACCTGACGGCCGGTCCGCGAGGCCGGCCCTTTTTCGTGGCGCCGCTGCAACAAAGGGAGCCGCCCGCGCTCCGCGCCATCGCCGGCTCCTCCCAGTCGTGGTCCTGTCTCCTGGACCCGATGCCCGCGCAACGGCTTTGCCGTCCCACAGCGTGGATGGCATCTATCCCCTGCCGCAAGTTTCTCATCCTAATCGGGACTACATTGTGGACCAGAAGACCATGCTCAACATGTCGAGCTTCTGGAACATCACCGCGCAGAACTCCGACGCATACGTCCGGGGTGTATGTTTTAGTGAAGGCCACGGCCGCGCCTTCGTGGGCTTCACGGAGACGATGTCGAAAATGACACCGAACGCGCTCGCGACGATCGGCTTCAAGATCATGCCGCTCTCGAATACGACGACCAATCGACCCTTGTTCTACGTCGATGCTGTCGGCGTCAATACGACCACGGTCCAGCGCGGCACGCGCAATCTAGCCCTGCAGTTGGCGAACGTCATCGCCGCGACCGACACGGATTTCCATCTCCTGCAGACACATGATCCGCTTCATCGTGTCGGCAAAACCCGGCTGTGCATAGATCGCTCGGCGTGTCTCGATCAAATCGTCCGAGACCATGCTCTTGTCGCACATCAGGAATTCGAGACGAGCCTTGATCCGCTCCCAAGAAGGCTCGGAGGCGGCCTGGTTGGACAGCGTCTTCAGACGCGCCATCACTGAGGGTGCGCTGTCCAGCCACCGGCCGTGTTGAGGACGAGCTTCTCGACAGCATCAGGACGATGCACGGCGAAATAGTTCGCGACCCAGCCGCCGAGCGATTCACCGCTGATCATCGCCTTGTCCCTGCCGAGCGTCTTCAGGACGGCGAGCACATGATTTGCGTAGTCTTTCACCTGGTAGTCGATGGCCGGCTTGGCTGTCCACCCATGTCCGAGCATGTCGATCGCCACAAACCAGAAGTGTTCTGCGTGCGGGCCGAAGTTTCTGGAGTATGCCTCCGCGTGGCCGCCGACGCCATGCAGAGCAAGGACAAGCGGTTCGACGGATCGCCTGACTCGATGCAGCGGGTCCGGACTGACGATCTCGAGGGCCGGCGTCGTGACGGAAGCCTCGTCGGCCGCGAATTCGACACCGCCGCTGCGAACCTGGGTCAGGAGCTCGGTGTCGGAGCCGAGCTGATTGGCCGGAAAGAGCCTGATCTCCAGCCGGCCGCTGGTCGCCTCGTGGATACGGTCGATCGCCTCCTGCGCCCGGATGTTCACCGGATGGGTCGAATCCTGTCCGGTCGCGAACTTGTAGACGAACTCGGCGGCTGATGCCGGGCGGGTGAGAATGCACTCCGAGACTCTAACTGCCGCTGGATGAAAGTTCAGTGGCAGGTCACCACGGTGAGATAGAGCTGATTTGTGCGTACGTGCTTGTAGCCCGCGTAGTTGTAGAGCACCTCCGACAGTAGAGCAGTCCCCGCAGCTTGCGGCACGAGTTCTCCGGGTATGGCCGACAACTGGGCGGGCTGCTTGAAGCGCCGCACGATGCGGCGTGCCTGCGGCTCCGGCCCGACCTTAAAGAGCTCATCTTCCGAAAACCATGTTTCGAAGATCGGGTACTTCCCATCCGGCGTCGTCCGGGTCATGCCCGCAAACACGTTCCAGACGTGGAGGCGCTGCGCGGGAACGTTTGCCGATGTCCGATATTGCTCGAGTGTCTGCTTGTTTGCGGGATAATCGAAGCCTGGCGGTATATCGAAGTAACCGACCGGAGGCTGTTGAGCGACCGCGACCAATGATCCGCATAAAGATGAACAGGTGACGAAACAGAAGATCGATGTCAGCTTCTGCATGAAAGCTCCTCGAGAAAATCGGCGCACGGCGCCCAGCTCAGGGCTGATAGCCGCCGTCGATCCAACTCTGGAACAGTGCAATCTTCTCCGCCGACCAGGGGCCGTCCCCGCCTTTCGCAGGAGGCGGCGGCATCACCGGCCCACCCTGCGCCTTCATAGGAGGCAGGGACGGGGGGGGGCGTTCATGGGCCGACCAATCCTGGTAGGCGCCTGTTCGTCTTTTCGGGGATACAATCCGGGACCCTTGTGTGGGAAAGATATGACTGAACGGCGTGTGCTCTGGTTGTGTTGCGGCGTCGGCTTCTGTCTCGCCTGCCAGAGAGGCTAGCGTGCGAGCGACGAAATTCGCGCAGACAGCAACCGCGTTATCAGTTGGGGGCAGATCCGCTGGACGAGGCAGCCGCTATATGAGACTAAAAGCACTCCGTTTAAGCGCTGATACAACCTTCAGCCTCCCGGCTGATCTGCCAGGCTCCTGCCGGTGAACGCGGTGTCGTTGCCGGCGACGGCTCGCAGTCTTCCTGCCGATCCGAGCTGTGGCGGTTGGTGCGTGCGCCTAGTTGTGTAGACCGCAAAGCGTTCAATGCTTGTGAGGGTCCCGTTTTGTCGACTTGGATCTGCATTCCAGCCGTGTTTGCTCTTGGTCTTGCGAAGGCGAGCAACCGTCTACGAGCAGCGGGTTTGCTTTCTGCCAGTGTCCCAGAGAATTGCCCGATTTTGGATCGAGCCATCTCCGCCTACTAAACAGCTCGTCGACAAGAAACTGAAATTAAAGTTCGCTCCATAGTCCGCTGGTCTTGATCAGAGCTTGCGACAGGAACCAAGATCTTGGTCTGCGGACGTGGTTTGTTTGAATCGGCTCTGGTGTAGTTGTGCAGGCTGGATGAAACTCGTGGAGTGATCTAGAAAGGCTAAGTTATGGCCATGCCACATCTAATGCTTCCAATCGAGGTATCGGCGGACCTGATGAGGCATCTGTCGCCAGATCGCGCGCAGGCGGTAGTCGAGACCATTAGAAACTCCTCGCCATCTCTCATAAGCCAAATGAAATCTTTGAGGCTCATTCTCGGCGCCGATGTGAACGCAGTCGCTCTTGAGGACAAGGTGCCGAGTTCAGGCTCCAAAATGGATCGCTACGACTGGTTCTTCTTGGTCCAGCGTATCCAAAAAGATTCAGACCTTGCCGGATTGGTGGCGCTTCTTCGGACTATGAGTGGATGCGCCGCACTTGTAAGCTCCAAGAGCGTCCTAACAGATGTTGAGGAGGCGATTCTGGGCGAGGCCGTTCAATCGATTGTAGAAAACTACGGAGAACGAACATGAATGGCCCTATGAAGTACGAGGAACTTAGGAGGGCCCATGCCGGCGAAGCCCTCACCAACTGGATTACTGGTCATCAAGGCTTGTTCGTACTCTGCCGCGAACTCGAGCGCAGCCTCAAACTAATGGAACGTGCTATTTCAGCCGACAATCATGTGGCCACTGCTCGTCAGTTTCAGCGGCTCTCATCAATAACCAGGGCGTGTGCAGTCGCGTTCAAGGTTGCCGGCAATATGTCCAGGAACGACTACGAGAAACACGTGGTTGTTCCGATGCTCGGCGTGGATGAGGCCTTCACAGGACTTTGGGCTCGCGACCATTCCTCGATGTTGCAGCAACTGCGTTCCACCTTTGCGAAGTTGCGCGGCTTCGAAGCGGAACGAGCAGCCATAAAAATGCTGACCGCCGTGATGGTCAAGCAACACGAGCGCGTTTGCGAGCGCTTTGCGAAGGGCCGGCCCAGTCTGAACGCTCAAGCCCGAAGCGGAATGGCAACGGATCGTCCAGAAGGCTACCTGCTTATTCGTGAGCGATTTGGACCGCGGCACGTGCAGTTGATCGACTCGTAGCGAACATGATCGACCTGGAGTGAGCAACACGCTCCCGATCAATGGTTCGCCGAACTAGGCGCCGTTTGGCTGCCAATGAATAAGCCGGCGTCAGTCAACGCTTTTACGTAGGTCTCGTGATGGTGAAAGTCGTGCTTGAACTGCTCAAGGTTGTCGAGCTCATCATGCCAATTTTCTGCTGATAACTCTCCTTTGAATGTCGATTTCAGCATCTGCATGATGGCAGCTCGTTGCTCGACCGGAAGCTTGGAAATTGCCGAGTTTAGATATCCACCCGGCCCAAGTTTTACTTCAGTTGAGGTATAAACACCGGCCGCACGAACGGCGTCGATCTGGATCGGTAGGCTCACCCTGCAATTCGGGAATATCCATGCGCGGTAGCGATGCAATGCGAGAAAGTAGATCGATGCGAAGAATGCAAAATAGCCGTCGATCGGAAGAGTGCGCGCTGGTCTTTTGTCGGTGCGCGGCGTAGTAATGTTGTTCCAAGTTGGCATGCCTACGATAATAGGATCAGCGGGCTGGTACGAACTTTCCAGATATCGGGCGTGATCTACGGTTGCAATTATCTCGAACCCGATATTTGGATTTAGGCCTAGCATCGCTCCAACTGAAGCCGATAAGCCTTCTCGTAGCGCGCGATCCTGGCTCTCCAGCCGGAAGCGGTATCCATCACCATTCTTCACGACCTTGTAGCTGTCATCGATGCCGCGAGCCTTGGGACCCTTCGTAATGTGGGAGTTATAGACTTCATGGTCATAAGTCTCCTGCCACATGATGATGCCGTCAGCGCCGGCGTTCTTCAGGCTTCTATAATGCCGTGACGTCAGCGCCATCGTGCAAAACAGTACTCTGTTTGCGAGACTTCCGCCCATTATCTGCCTTACTCGTTGAACAAGGACGGGAAGCTGATCTCTTACGAATTTTACATCATCGCCACCAACAAGTTCGATGTGCTGGAATCCCTTCGCGAGTAGGTACTCAACCTGCACAACAATGAGCCGCTCGTCCAGGCTTAGCCGGCGCATCTCATTGTTGTCGGAGCGCCAGCCACAGAAATTACAATCAGACGCGCAGCGATTTGTTACTTCCACCGGTGCCATCGAAACAACCAAGCCGCCATAAATCTTGCGACGGACAAATTCGGACTTTGCAAGAACTTTGTCGCGAATGGCCTGGAACTCGGTTGAGTGGATCGCGTTCACGAGTGAATTGAGCTTCGCGTAGCTGAGTGACTCGCTCTCCGCTTCCTCCAGTATTGCCTCGACTTGCGGCACTGTCGGGATGTCATGATTCTCGGTAAGGTCGAGAAAACGCTCGCGGTCGATTTTATACATGGTTCACGCCGTGTGAAGGCAAATACTGCTTTCGGCCAGAGCTCTTGAATATTTCGGCAGGCGCAAGGTGGGCTCCCAGTTTTAGGAGTAACGCCCCAGGCAGCGCCAGCAATCGAATTACCGCCGACGATTCGTAATTGTGATGGAAGCATCGTATGGCTGGAACCGTCTACTACCAAATGTTGTAGAGTTGATATCCGAAGGGAAAACGACCAACTGTGCCGCGGAATCTGCCAGGAGAAATCGCCCTTCGCAGGGCTTCGACATCGCTCGAGTGGACATTCACTCGACATCGTCCGCTTCGGGTTCTATCGGCATCGTGACGGCCTCGAAGCTCTGGCGAACCCTTCCCTGTTGCGAATGATCAATACACTCGTCTCGAAGAGAAAGATTGGCTCCTGGAAAGAATGTGTTCGAGGATATGCGAAGGCTGCCAGAAGATTGCTCTGATGGCCCGTTCCATATTCTCACCCCTCGCTGGGCGAGGCCGAAGCCAACTGCTCACTAGCGATATCACGGACGAAGTGGAGTGCAAGTGAACGTCGCCATCATGAGCTCTTCATGAATCTTGGGATGGGAGTCGACGAGGACGTTCGAACTTTGCATGGTAAAAGGCGTGTGGGCACAAGAAATCCTGCGCGACATGCAAACCGAGGACGGCCAGCATATGCTGCACAATATCAGACGTCTCTGGCAGCGCTTTGAGTCGGAGGTGGTGGCGGAGGCTGCCCAATCTCGCTCGGCAAGGGCTGGGAGAGGGTCCATAGAGCGCGAGGAGACGATGTGAAACTCCAGGTTTACCAATAATGGGCCGAGTGCTTGGTCGGTCCAATTCCGATGTCATTAATCAACGATTCCATCTTCGACCGAAGCGGTTGTACCGCGAGAAGGTATCCCCAGTTGATGTTGATTGTGAGCACGAGCGGCCGGAATGGCAGGAGGCTGGACCTGCCGACGCTACCAGACTTAGTAGGTTATTTGTTCGCATTCCTCAGGTAGCTGAGCGATATTCTGGGAGACGTTTGCGACGTTCGTAACGGGAGGACACACCTTTGTCGAACCTCGTTTGAAATAGGGAGATATTTCATGAAAAGATGTTTTGCCGCGTTCGCGTTCTTGACCCTCGCAACCCCGGCATTCGCTGGTGAGGTGCCGGAAAAGGCTCTCGAAGAACAAGCCCGCCCTGCAGGGGCTGTGAGCGAAGTAACTCTTGCCGGCTGTCTACCAGCATCAGCCTATGTGAAAATTCCAGTTAAGGCTGGTCAGAAAGTCTTCGTCACAAGCAAAATAGCGGCACCTTGTGACAGTCGTGGCTGGACGAATGGAAATGGATTGGCTTTCTACGGGCCGACCGGCTCAGGTACGTACCAAGCACTCGCTGCCGGTCCTAACACACCAATGGGTTAGCCATCGCAAGATAGATAACTTGCTGTCTTGGGGAGATGAGAACCAAATATTCAACTATCGTGACCTTGCCCCCAAGTTTTATCCAATCCTGAGTTCGCTCCGGCTATTGGATTTGCCCGGTTGGGCGGTGGTAGCGACGGGAGCTGGCGCGGAGCCCTCGGCATAGCGCAGCGCCAGATCCCGGCG
>NZ_JBWBWM010000073.1:0-15958 GCF_056174665.1 Bradyrhizobium sp. WYCCWR15520 | reverse complement strand
CGGCCTCATGCTCCTTCAAAATCCCGATGATCTGCTCTTCCGAAAAGCGGCTGCGCTTCATGCTCTGGTCCTTGTTGTGGGCCAGAACGAACTTCAAGCTGGATTAAGCCCGTGGGGCAAGGTCACCCGGTGCAAAGGAAAACTCCTGCGTCCGCAAACTCGGTTCAGTTCAGGATCGTGCGTCGGCTTAGCAATTCAAAGTCCCTTCGGCCTGAGAACAGGTATTAAGGCTTCACCTAAATTGGAAGCCCAACGTGATCTTTAAAATGGCCTTATGGCTCGCGCATTCGTCAGCTTGTGGTCAGCTCGCCTCTTTACGGTATTGACCATCAATTCTTAACAACGTCGACTCTCATCGACGCCAAACCAATGACACCTTCGATCATGCTAGGCGCTACGCCGATCTCTCCGAACCCTGCAGACGGTCTATCCAGGCTCTGCCAGCCGGCAGCCATCGGCCAGCAGAGCCAGTTTCAGCAGACTCTTTTGCATGTCGCTTCGACATCAGACGCGGCCTCCTCAGTTACAGATGGGGCGGCGTCCATTCCTGCTGTGTCAGAGGTTCAGCGTGCAACAGTGCAGGCTAGCCCGCCTGGCGAGCGCGTACTCCAGGCTCTCTCTTCGATGTATCGGGGCAACCCCGTTCCTTCTGTAACGAGCGGCGGTGTGGCGGCCATTTCGAAGGCCGTTCAACCTGGGCCGGCCGCTCAGCCGCTTTCTCGGTCGCAGCTAGTCGGGACGAATCCCGCGGGCAAGCCGGAAGGGGTGCTCGACTTCGACGCGATGGTTGCGGGTCTGCGAGACGTTTACAAGGGTGTCGTCGAGGTTTCGCTCGTGTCCAAGAGCACCAGCGCGGTCAGCTCATCTTTGAACAAATTGCTATCGGCGGGTTGAGTTCGTTGACGTCTGGTTTCATCTATGGACAAAACGGCCATGCCCGCCTATCCGGTCGGCGGTTGCGTGTTTTTGCCGTGCTATCGCTTCTCCTCCCCTTGATTGGCTGTAAGGCCGATCTCTACACCAAAGTGCAGGAGCGTGAGGCCAATGAGATGCTTGCGCTCCTGCTTAGTAAGGGCGTCGATGCGGTCCGTGTTACTGCCAAGGACGGGACCAGCACGATCCAGGTCGAGCAGAAGCAGTTGGCCTTTTCGATTGAGCTGCTAAATCTAGAAGGTTTGCCACGCCAGCCTTTCAAGAACCTCGGCGAGGTGTTCAAAGGATCGGGCCTGGTTGCCTCGCCGATCGAGGAGCGCGCCCGCTACGTTTATGCCCTGAGCGAAGAATTGTCGCGCACGATTAGCGATATCGAAGGCGTCATATCCGCGCGCGTCCACGTTGTCTTGCCGAAAAATGATCTCTTGCGCCAGGACACGATGCCGTCCTCAGCGTCGGTGTTCATTCGACATAACTCCAATGCAAAGCTCTCGGTTCTGCTACCGCAGATCAAGATGCTGGTCGCCAACAGCATCGAGGGCCTTTCCTATGACAAGGTGGCGGTGGTCTTTGTGCCAGTTGAGCGGGCTCCGCTTGAACTGCCGGCCCGGCCAGCTGCGTCCGCTCAGTCGACCAAATATACTTCAGACCCGCTGCTTGCGGCCGCTATCGGGGGAGGTGGCGCTGCCGTTGGCGTTCTGTGCTACATATTCCTAGGCTCTCTTATGCGTCAGCGCGCCCAGCCGTCGCGCGCGCGATCCAGATTTGGCATCCGTTCGAACACGCCGGCTATCCTGCCTCCCAGTAAGAAGATCGCTTCCGACAAGGCATAGGGAGTGAGCAGATGCCCATACCGCTGCCATCTACCGGTTCTAACACGTGGTCGGAATCGCTATCTGAGGGCCTGCGCGAGCTTGCTGCTTCTACCCATCTGACCCGATTAGCTGCACGCCTTGACGGCCGGTTGTCGGCTTCGACTTTGGTGCGGCTACAGAAGAGCTCGAGGCTGCAGGTAAGACTTGCTGGAATGCTGCTTGGTAATGAAATGGACTCCAGCGGCCGTAACTGGAGAGACGATCTTCTGCTCGGCCATGATCCGAATAGGGCTGCTTTGCTTGCCGGCAGTATCTGGCATGCTCGCTCGCTCCTAAAGCTCGTCTCAAAGCAGCATCTTGCGATTCTGCGCGACCGTATCGGGGCAGAAGCGCACGCTTTCGGTATCCGGAACTTGGCGAGCGCGGTCGCAATCACCACTGTCGCTGATCCGGAGCTACTTTCGCAACAGATTGAACACGATGGCCATGCCTGCCTAGGTGCTTGGATCAACGAAGCCTCGGCACTTGATCGCACGCGCGTGCTGTTACGCTTGCCCACGGGCACTGCTGCGGAGAATCCAGCGGCCGAACACCGCAATGCCGCGGGCCCAGTGCTTTCCTTGGTGATAGCCCATTTGTTGAGGGAGGCGCCACGGCATGACAGCTGATGACCCAGCGCTGCCGGTGGCCCCCCAGATACGGCCGCTCGGGCCTGTCATACCGGCTGCCGAGATCGGAATCTGGTGCGATGCCGTAGAAGCGCGAGCGGCTGCCGAGCGGCATCTGCAACGCGTTCGCGGCTGGGGACGGACAGCTTATAAGCGGGAGCGGGAGCGCGGCCGTGCGGATGGCTTCAAGAGTGGCGCCGAGGAAATGTCTCGGCTGATCGCGCAGGCGACTTCCGCACTTGCGCAGCGAAAAGCCATTCTGGAGCAGGAGTTGCCGCAGCTCGTCATGGAGATCGTGAGCGATCTGCTGGGCGCGTTTGATCCAGGCGAGATGTTGGTGAGGACCGTTCGTCACGCGATCGAGCAAAAATATGGTAGCGCGGAAATTTGCCTTCATGTCTCTCCTCTGAAAGCCGATGCGCTGGCGCGCGAGTTCGCTACGTGCGATGGACAGGAGGGCCGGCCGAAAGTGCGGGTTGATCCGGATCCGGCTCTAACGACAGAGCAGTGCGTGTTGTGGAGCGAATTTGGCAATGTAGATATTGGAGTTGCCGCGCAGCTCCGAGCTCTACGCCTTGGCCTGGGTTTGCCTTCAAAGGAAGACGGACCGTGACCACATCAGCAACCCGTGCGGAGGGAGAGAGGAATCTGCACGCCGCGCTATCGTCTCTGAAATCTACAGCAAAGCATATCGACACGCGTGCTGTACGAGGGCGGATCACACGGGCGGTCGGCACCTTGCTCCACGCCGTCTTGCCAGAGGCGCGTATAGGGGAGCTTTGCCTGTTGCAGGATCCCCGCACCGGATGGTCTCTCGAGGCCGAGGTCATCGGCCTATCGCAAGATGGGGTATTGCTCACTCCTATTGGTGATATGGCGGGCTTATCCAGCCGAGCAGAAGTGGTCGCGACCGGACGAATGCATGAAGTACCGGTCGGCCCCGATTTGCTTGGCCGGGTGATCGACAGCTTCGGCCGGCCAATCGACGGAAAGGGTCCAATCAACGCCGCTCAAACTCGTCCGCTGCGCGGTAAGGCTCCCAACCCAATGACAAGGCGCGGTATCGAGCGAACATTCCCACTCGGTGTCCGTGTCTTGGATGGGCTTCTGACATGTGGCGAGGGTCAGCGGATCGGCATCTACGGAGACCCAGGGTGCGGTAAGTCGACGCTCCTGTCGCAGATTGTAAAAGGCGCGGCTGCCGACGCCACCATAGTCGCGTTGATCGGTGAACGCGGTCGTGAAGTGCGGGAATTCATCGAGCAGCACCTTGGTGAGGCAGCGCTTCGCCGCACCGTCGTGGTCGTTGAGACCTCCGACCGCTCGGCAATGGAACGAGCGCAATGCGCTCACATGGCGACGGCACTCGCTGAATATTTTCGTGATGAAGGACTTCGCGTCGTCCTGATGATGGACTCATTGACGCGCTTCAGCCGCGCCATGCGCGAAATTGGCCTTGCCGCAGGAGAGCCGCCGACGCGGCGCGGCTTTCCGCCATCGGTTTTTGCGATGCTTCCTGGCCTGTTGGAGCGTGCCGGCATGGGCGAGCGCGGCTCAATCACGGCCTTCTATACTGTGCTTGTCGAAGGCGACGGCTCGGGTGATCCAATCGCCGAAGAATCACGAGGCATTCTTGATGGCCACGTTGTTCTCTCACGCCTTTTGGCTGCACGCGAGCATTTTCCAGCTATTGACGTATTGTCAAGCCGCAGCCGTGTGATGAATGCGGTCGTCTCTGTATCGCATCGAAAGGCGGCTTCCTTCTTCCGTGATCTGCTCTCCCGCTACGCCGAGGCCGAGTTCTTGGTGAAGGTTGGCGAATATAAGCAAGGCAGTGATCCTCTGACAGACCGGGCAATCAATTCAATCGAGGAGTTGCGGAAATTCCTGCGTCAGGGCGGAGACGAGGCGTCAAGCTTTGAGGAGACGATCAAATGGATGTCACGTCTGACCGCGTGAATCGTGCCCATGCCTCGAAATTGCGGCTAGTGAAGGATATGAGACAGCGGAGCGCCCTTCGTGAGGTGTCCAACATGGAGGCCCAGCGCCGCACCGCGCTTCAAGCGGTGGAACAAGCTGTCCGGGATCTTGCAACGGCCGAAAAAAGCCAAGCGGCGCTCGAAGCGCAGCTTTACCGAGAACTGGCATCATCTGATTCGCTATCTGTCGAAGAGCTCGATCGTCGCTGTCACATCGTCATTGGACGGCTCAAAGCTGAGATCGCAGGAGCACGCCGAACGCTTGAGGAAGCGCGCGCCGCTCAAGAGCGGGCCGAGACGGCGGTCTTCGAGGCGAGGACTACTTTGACTAAGTGCTCAGCTGCGAGTCACAAATGGCAGCAAATTGAAGGCGACGTTCAGCGCGCGAGTGATGCCCATTCAGAGGTGAAAGCCGAGATAGAGGCCGATGATGAGGTTTTGCTTCGGTATGGCAGTGGTTCGCGTACTCACACGGCTAGCGACTGAATTCTGATGGCTTCTTCTCTTATGCTAGGGAAAGCGCCTTGTCTTGTAGACGCGCCTGTGACCATGGCTACGGGTGAACAATCGGGATTTAAACCGGCGCTAATCCTGTCCCCTTCGGTCGTCTCCTGGCTCAACGAGATCGCTGCTGCCCGCAAGCCTCTGCAAAGCCGTCTAAGTGATAAGCCGCTATCCGTGCGGATGGAACGGCTTGTCTGGGGGCCGGAGCCGTGTGCGGTATCGATGCTCGACTGCGTTTGGGCCATTGGACATGAAACAATCGTCTTATCATTGGCCCGTCCGGTTGTAGAAGGGCTGATCGCGACGGTGCAAAGCGGGCTTGGCCTACCTGCCGAGCCCACTCGTTCGCTCCTCGTCGAATTTGCACTCGATCCGTTGCTCAATCAACTAGAGGGTCTGACGCAACAGAAGTTGCAGCTGATCTGTTTGAGCGAAGCGACGGCTCGAGGTCCTTATCTGGAGCTCGAAATCACCTTCGGCCCATTCAAGGGCAAAGCGCGCCTGTTTCTGTTCTCTTCTCTCGATGATTCAGTTCCACCTGCGTTTCGGGCGTTAGGCGGACTGCTCAGGCAGCTGCCGCGAGAGGATCGCCAGCTTCCCTCAGAATTGCCTGTCATCGTTAAGGGAGAGATCGGCTCGCTCCGTGCGACAGTCGCGTTGCTACGGAAAGTAAATGCAGGAGACGCTCTATTGCCGGACGTAATACCGATCGCCCGTGGCCAAGCCATCCTCAACACGGGAACCTTATGGGCTCCGGCCCAGGTTGCAGAGGATCGCTTGATCGTACGGGGGGCATTCCGCCTCCAACCACATCCCCTGGAGTGTGCACATATGATGACCCAATCCGAAAAACCCCGGCCGCCCTCTGAAGGTGATCTCGACAACATCGAGATTACTCTTGTTTTCGAATGCGGCCGCTGGACTGTCGCAATCGGAGCCTTGAGGGATATCAGCGAGGGACATGTGTTCGAACTTGGTCGGCCGCTCGACGGACCGGTTGATATCCTTGCTAACGGCCGCCGCATAGGCCGCGGGGACATCGTAAGCATCGGCGGGGAGCTCGGCGTCAGGTTGCGGGGCAGGTTGGCCGTCAATGACTGACATTCAACCGGGAATTCTTGGTCTTCTTGCGCTCACAGCCGGCCTTGGCCTGCTGGCGTTTCTAGTCGTAACAAGCACAGCGTTCATAAAAGTATCCGTCGTGCTCTTCCTCGTTCGCAACGCGCTCGGGACTCAATCTATCCCACCGAACCTCGTCCTATACGGGGCGGCGCTGATCCTGACAGTTTTCATTAGCGCGCCAGTGATTGAACAGACCTATAATCGCCTTTCTGCGCCACAACTCCGCTACCAAACGGTCGACGATTGGCTGAGCGCCGCAAAGGACGCGCAGGAGCCGCTGCGCGGGCATCTGAAGAAGTTCACCGCTGACGAGCAGCGCCGTTTCTTCTTGGCTTCAACCGAACAGGTCTGGCCCGAGGAAATGCGCGGCAACGTGAGCGCCGATGACCTGGTCATTCTGGTGCCATCTTTCCTAATTTCGGAACTCAAGCGTGGATTCGAAATTGGTTTTCTTCTCTATCTGCCCTTTATCACCATCGATCTGATTGTAACGACCATCTTGATGGCCATGGGTATGTCGATGGTTTCGCCAACGGTGATATCCGTGCCTTTTAAGCTGTTCCTATTCGTCTCAATCGACGGCTGGTCGCGGCTTATGCATGGGCTGGTGCTCAGCTACACAACGCCGGGAGGCTGAGCATGGATGAGGCGAGCATTCTCACTCATATGAGCCGGTCACTTGTGCTCTTCATGATCTGGGTTCTGCCTACGCTTATCGCGGCGGTCGTTGTCGGATTGGTCGTCGGCATCATCCAAGCGGCAACGCAGCTTCAGGATCAAACGTTGCCACTGACTGTGAAGCTTCTGGTCGTTGTCGCGGTGATCGCTTTGTTCTCTCCAGTGCTCAGTGCCGCGCTTATCAAGGAAGCCGAGCAGGTATTTACCGACTTTCCCGCACTCACAGCAAGTATTAGTCGACGTTAGATGAACGTCCCCTCACTCACCGAAACGCAAACTCTGATCCAGGAGGCGATCGAACTCGCGCTTGCAGCCGGGCTCGCGGCAGCCCGCGCCCTTGGCATTATGTTGGTCCTTCCCGTATTTACGCTGCCGCGCATTAGCGGGCTGATCCGCGGCTGCGTGACCTTTGCGATGGGACTGCCATGCCTGTTGCAGATCAGGCACGGCTTGCAGTCGTTGGATCAGGGCTCACGACTGATCAGTGTCACGCTGCTCGGTTTGAAGGAGATGTTCGTCGGCCTGCTCATCGGCTTTTTGCTCAGTATTCCGTTATGGAGCATCCAGGCAGTGGGTGAGATCATCGATACCCAACGGGGGATTACGAACCCTGTTGCTTCCGATGATCCAGCCACGCGTGGCCAGGCTTCGGCGACGGCGGTTTTACTCGGTACCACTGCGATTGCAATTTTCGTTCTAGCCGGGGGATTGGAGAATATGATTAGGGGCCTTTATGGCAGCTATTTGATCTGGCCCGTGTATCGACTGATGCCTAGCTTGACCGTGCAAGGCGCGATGGCATTTCTGGGGCTTCTCGGGCACATCATGTATACGGCGCTACTGGTCTCTGGCCCGGTGTTGGCATTCCTGCTGCTACTCGATGTGTCGGTCATGATACTCGGGCGGTTTGCGCCGCAACTCAAACTGAACGATGTCTCTCCCACCATGAAGAATCTGGCGTATGCGACAATCATGGTAAGTTACGCCACCTTCCTCGTCGAATATATGGGATCGGAAATCAGTCAGTCCAACACCGTGCTCGAGTTGTTCAAGAACCTCCTTAAATGAGTGGCTCGAGCGAAGAGAAGAAGCTCCCTCCCACTCCCAAGAAGCTAAAAGATGCGCGCAAGAAAGGGCAGACTCCGCGCAGCACCGATTTGGTCAGCGCAGTCAGTGTTTGCGCCGGTTTCGGCTGCCTCTGGTTAAGAGCGGGCCTCATTGAGACCAACTGGTATGAAACAGTACGGCTAGTCGACAAACTGCAGGAGCAGCCGTTCACAAGCGCGGTCCAGCAGGCGCTGGGCGGCCTGATCGAACTGTTTCTTGCGGCCGTTGGTCCATTTCTCGGGGCCGGTGTTGCCGCTGGTGTTCTAGCGGGGGTCCTGGCCAATGGTGGATTAAACGTCTCTTTCGAGTCCTTAAAGCCGAAATTCGAGAAATTGGACCCCATGAAGGGGCTCAAGCGGATTGCGTCTAAGCGGTCGCTCATTGAACTCTCGAAGTCGCTTCTTAAAGTGTGCGTTCTCGGCGCAAGCTTGCTGCTCCCGGTTATCGCAAGTTGGAAGGCGCTGGTATACTTGCCAACCTGCGGTATGGGGTGTCTCAGCTTCGTCTTCACTGAGATCAAATTGCTGACCGAAATTGCTGCCGGTGCTTTTTTGATCGCCGGATTGGCCGATCTTCTTATCCAGCGCTGGTTGTTTTTACAGGACATGCGCATGACGGAGACAGAGGCCAAGCGCGAGTCCAAGGAACAGCAGGGCAATCCGCAGGTCAAACGAGAACACCGTCGCCTTCGTCAGGAGACGGCGAACGAGCCTCCGCTTGGCGTGCATCGCGCGACACTGATAGTGACAGGACAAGCGATCTTGATTGGGCTTCGCTACATTCGTGGCGAGACCGGCGTACCGATCGTGGTTTGCCGTGGTGAGGGCGAACTTGCCTCACGACTGCTTGCTGAGGCGCAGTCGCTGCGCCTCAGCATTGTTCAGGACCCGGCCCTGGCGCGTCAGCTCATGCGGAATGCCATGCTGGGCAACGCCGTTCCTGGGAAGTGCTTTGAAGGGGTTGCGCGAGCACTCTATTCCGCCGGGCTGGTCTAGACATTGCGTTTGGCAGCAATGATTGCGACGCGATCCGGCGCGCACTATCGTGGCGACTGTATATCCCTCGTTGCCGTTGACCCGGTTTCTGGCGGGGACCTGTTGGCAATTCCATCTTCCAAGTCGCTCTTGTTGCGCCGTCCCATGGACCCATATGTGGCAACAGGAATGGCGGCACGATCGCCTTTTGTTGCCATGACAGCTCTATTGTCCAGCAGGTCGCCCGGATCGTTGACCATGATTCCCAGATTGTTGCGGATTGAGCAGCCTAGCGTCTGGTCGAACGAATTATCGTTAACCGAGGGACCAATGATCGAAAGAGACGGACAGACGGGAGGACGTGCTTCATAGACAATGGCCTCGATTTGCACCGCGAAGCCGACAGGCCGGTCGATGCGAGGGCCGAACAGGCGGACGTTGTAAGGCGCGACGCCCATTGCGCGGGCCTCGCTGGCTACCTGCGCGGCGAGCCGGGGCGAGCCGGTGATATCGAGATGGAGCGCATCAAACCGACCGCGGCTGGCGCCGGCAATGAAATCCCTCAGCCGATACCGCTCGAGGCCACGAAGGCTCTGCAGCACCAAGACACTGTTCTGCTGCTGCACCACGGTTGCTTGTTCAGCCGCCCCGGTATTGACCAGAGCAGTGCTTGTGCAGCCGCCTAGGCTCGCCATCAGAACGAACAGATGGGGCAGGGCTCGTAAAGTCATTCGGCGATCCTTATTCGATAATAAAGCCGGCACCGCCTGTCGCGCCTGGTACACTGGTGCGCGGAGCGTCGCGGCCTCGCGGCGGGCTCGCCAACGTGTTCGTCAATGTGCGCCCCAGATCTGAGGGCGGTCCGATGCGGTCGGCGGGCGCGCTCATCCGGTTCGGATTCGACGCTGGCCGGACAATGTAAGGCGTGACAATAATAACAAGCTCCGTCTCCTGCTTTTGAAAGGACGAAGAGCGAAACAGTGCACCGAGAATGGGAACGTCGCCTAACCAAGGAAAAGTACTGATATCCGTGCTGAAGTTACGCCTGATTAGCCCGCCTATTGCAAAGCTTTGTCCGCTCCCAAGCTCGATAACGGTCTCCGCACGCCTTGTAGAGAGGGCAGGCACGGCCATACCGTTCACCTTGACCTCGCCTTCTTTTGAAATCTCGCTGACCTCAGGTTTGACGCGGACATTGATTTGATTGTTGTTAAGAACGGTCGGGACGAAATCGAGGCTCACTCCGAAGTGACGAAATTGGATCGAAACCTGTCGGTTGTCCTGCATGACGGGAATTGGAAATTCGCCGCCCGCCAGGAAGCTCGCGGACTCACCGGACATTGCGGTGAGGTTCGGCTCAGCCAGCACTGAAGCGAGGTGCTCGCTGGCGAGCGCGTCGAGAACAGCGCCGACGTTGATACTACCGGCGCTGAAGCCGATACCTGCCTTGCCGCCTCCGCTAGCCGTGCCGGAACCAGCACCTTTGCCGCTGCTAAAGAAAAAAGTGCCATTCTGCCCCAAAGCGGAGAGGTTGATGCCGAGCTCCTTGATGGCGCTGCGTGAGACCTCCGCTACGCGAACGCTCAGATTGACCTGTAATGACCCCGCGACCTGAATTTTATTGACGACAAGCGCACCCGGACCGAGAAACTGCTCTGTGACCTTCACGGCAGTGGCAACGACATCGGCATTGGGAGCCGTGCCGTTAAGGATCGCGCCGCGGGGGGTATAGCTGACTTGGATCGGATAGTCGCCGACCTGGGCCTTCAGCATGGCACGCAGATCCTCGATCGGTTGCGTCACGACAACACGCAACTCGGCGAGAGCTTCCCCATTGTCGTTCAAAGCGAACAGGCTGGTCCGTCCGGACTTCTTGCCAAAGACGAAGATGGTCGTGTTCGATGGGGCCTGATAATCCGCGATCGTCGGGTCGGCAACAAAGATGCTCGCCGCCGGCCCGGGCAGATGAATTGTCTTGCCGAGCGAGGAGGAAAGGTCCACCGTCCCATTGATACTGCTAGAGGGCGCGCGCGGCGGCCTCCCTCCAGCGTCTCGCGTTGTCTGAGCTGCGGCAGTTGGTGGTGATAGCAAAGCGACCGCGCACAGGAGGTGGGAAAGAGAAGGACAAACGACAGACCAGATAGCGCTAGCGACGATCGAGCGTCGATCGCTGCCACCCTCATTATCAAGAGCGATCTTCAAGGTAGTCTTTGCTTTCAAGTTCGATCGACTAGGCGGCCGATGCCGCGCTATTCAATTCAAGGATATAGCCGACGCCGCGTGCGGTCGTGATCCGTAGCGTTGCACCAGACTGATTCAAATGACCGCGCAAGCGATAGATTGCGACTTCAAGCGCATTGGTAGAGACCTCGTTGTCAAACGCATAGAGGCTATCCTCCAGCGACGCGCGTGACACGGCGCGGCCTGCGCGGCTAAGCAGATGCTCAAGAATGCACACCTCGCGGCGTGCAATCTTGAGCGGCCGACCACCAACTGAAACTTGCCGGGCGATCGGATCGAATTTTAGATTACCAAACACAACGACGGGGGCTGTCATTTGCGTTGATCGCCTCAGAATGGCTCGCATCCGAGCGATGAGTTCATCAGTAGACACGGGCTTGGGCAGAAAATCGTCTGCACCACCATTGAAAATGGCGATCCGCCTACCGAGATCATTGCGGCTGCTCATCACCATGGCAGGCATAAAATGTCCGTCGCGTCTCAACCGCTTCAGCCAGTCCAGGCCGCTTCCATCCGGTAGAGCCAACTCGAGCAGGAGAATGTCGTACTTGGCGTAATCCAGAGCGGTCGCCGCCTCATCCAGAGTGCCCGCCACATCAACCGCAAAACCGCAATCCGAAAGCGCACCTTGCACAGCGCGCGCAAGGTGCTCATCATGATCAACCAGCAGCGTTCGCATTTCATTGCCTCTTCATGCCAAAACTACCACGCAGATCACCGTCGACCATGAAGTCGGGCGAAATTGAGTTCTCCAGCTTCAACGTAAACGTCGGGACACGGTACCTACCAAGAAGAGCAATGTTGCTGACGGCCAATCTCGCTCTGCTCATTGCCTGCCGATTAATTTCGGCCGTCTGCTGTGGATCGCATGCGTCCTTGACACTCGACGTGGTCTTGATGTCGGGAACCAGCCCAGAATCAGTCAAAGCATCAAGCGCTGTGGCAGGACCCTCGTGCATCTTTGCGCCAATCTCGGCAGTGCTTCTGGTCATTGGCTCGGCGAATGCATCGCCAGCACGCGCAATCGAAACCAAAGCAAAAGAGAGAATGGCTGGATTGGCATCCGAGCTGATAGGAGACATTTGGAAGCTTCCCATGTTGTCCTGACTCTGCGGTGAGCCTTGCTATGCCATCGACCTGTGAGGCCGTTTGGCCACGGCAAATGCAACCTTGAACGCGTAAAGACGTATCGTCCCCCCGCAGCGGGCCGATGTTCTAGATGCCGCTAGCGTGGACGAAACAGCCAATGCACCGCGGACTATGAAAAGATTGTCTTGTTGGTCGGTGACGTGCATCAGGAGCGGAAGAGACCCGGCATTCAGACAGATCTAACACGCCCGCTAGGCTCCGGCCCATCTGGCACACCGACGAATGACGGGTCCGTCCTCGCAGTGGCGTTATCGGGCATGTGGTTCGGGTGGTTCCGCCGTCTGCATTCCACCTCTCGCGACGAGCGGCGACACATGCCGAGCTTGGACTCAACTTTGTTTCCCGCGCGACAACGAGAACAAGGCAGCGAGGGCTGCTCTTGAGCTCCTCGTGCTGTTGCAGCCTCAACCTGGCTGGCGCGGGTACCCCGTCCGGCGCGTAGGCGACGTTGCCAACAGGCCTTCGGGTGGACTGATCGAGGAGCGTGATGGGGTTGGGCGTGGCCCTATGGGTTGGGGACATTCGCAATTCTTGCTACCTGTCAGGAGTTGTTGCGCGACGCATTGTCGCGACTGATGTACGAAACCCTACAATCTGACGCTACGTGCGATTCAAGTCCCTTCGAGAGCTCGTTGCATGGAATATTTTATAAATCTCAGGCTTGCTGACGCAGCCACGGGGAATTGAATAAAAAGCACCGCGCATCAAGCAGCAAAGCACCTTTGAAGGAACCAGAGGGCCTTCGCTGGCGCCGAGACTCTCCATTCGTGGTCATCTGGACGGAAAGCCGATGCCTGTCATGGCGGTTGAGACATTTCGCTTCTTGCTAATCTGTCAGCAAGTATTGTCGCCAGTGTCGGAAACACCACAATCTGACGCTGCGTACGATTGGGTCTTCCGAAATCTCGTTGCATGAAGATGAGCTGCAAATCCCCTGAGCGCGGTTCATACTCTCGTCCGACGTGTTGCCGTCTTATATCCGATGACGTCGTCCGTGCACCGACGCAAATTGATAAGCCATCGCGCGGATGAAAGTCATCACTTCACCCGAGATAAACAAGCGGCGCGACGTTTCCTGACAGATCACCATCATTGTGTCCGAGCTACGGGCTCAATCGGTGCCCGGCATAGTTCTTCATGGCTCGCAACTTGGTGCATTTTCAAAGCGCGTCGGTTACACGCTTGACGGTGCGCTCGTCATCGGTGGCAATTGTCGAGCTTCGTGGTGTGGCCTCTACGCCCGTTCGGGTGATTTAAGGATCCGGGCTGATTAGGGAGTTGCATGCCAGAGCCTGCCATGAAGGCGAGGCCGCTTCCCAAGACGAGCGGCCAAGGTGCAGCGGTCATCAAGTCATCACAAGGAGCTTCTGGCGAGGGCCGTTACGAACGATGGGCGCCACAACGAGCTAGAGTGATACGGAGAGGTCCATCGACACTGGTACAACCACGGCCAGCCCGCGCATCATAGTCGCGCGCGTCCCGGACAGAGATCGGCGGGGTCAGAGCGAAAAAGGCCGCGTTTGCGCCTAAGCCTCCAGTTGGCGCTTGCCGGGACCCGGAGATGCAGCCCACCTAGTTGCTCAATTCGCGCTCGAGCGAGGGGGCAGGGCACGAGCTGAAACCGAGACTGATGCCATCACGGCAAAGCGATCCGAGACGATCGACAATGTTTCGGTGATAGATCCCCCGCAATTTACCCACCAGATCAGAGGATCCGGTGAGGTCGCGTGGCAGGCAGCAGCCGCGCGCGGGGGATCTGTGCGATCTCGTAGAAGCCGGATGGAACGAGCCGCTGCCGCGCCCGAGCACCGGGCGAGATTCAAGACCCGATGCTCTTAGACTAGACGATCGCGCTATGCGACTGAGAAGGAGATCTGCGGCCGCAGCGCGGAGCAGCGTCGCCTCGTGCGGCAGCAGAAGAGCCGACCACTGCCTTCGAGGCCTGGCTGCGGGCCAAGCTGGCTCTCATCACCCAGAAGATCAACCTCGCCGAAGCCATCCGCTAGGCCCTCTAGCGCTGGCAAAGCTTAACGCTCTTCATCGATGACGGCCGGATCGACGACAACAATACCGTCGAACGATCAATCCGTGGCATCAAACCCAATCGCAAGACGCGATCTTTGCCGGACACAACGGCGGAGCCGAACACTGGCTGTCGTCGTGTCCCTGGTCAAGACTTGCAAGCTCAACGGCTCCGCTCGCCTATCTGACCGACGTCCTGACAAGGCTCGTCAACGGGTATCCAAACCGCGGCATCGAGCAGCTACCTGGGCCTACCTCGCTCAAGCCCCCAAAGCCGTAGCCTGAGAACGACGCTTACCAGGCTCTCGCCGAGCTCAGCGTTTAGTTTTGGGCCTCTCCTAATTGGTCCAATGCTGTCTCGAGGCGAGCTATTCGGCGAGGACCGTATCAGAGCTCCACAGGATAGTTCTCGACTAACTGCTGCGTGTTCCTCGACGGCGCCGATCAGACCGATGCTTGAATGACTCTCGAACCTGATGCGCCGAGCCGAGCTGGATATGCCAAAACTGTGATCACACGGTGGCGGGCTCGGCGAACGGCTCGTTTTACTCATTCGTCGATTGGCGACTGGCGGGCTAGACGATCCACTTCCAACTGTGGGGGTCCATCATCTCGTCGAAGCTCCCCTGGAGAGAACTGCTCTAGCAGGCTGTTGAAGAAGTCGGTGGCGAAGCACTTTGGATCGTGATTCTCTAGGATCAGGATTGATCTAGGGGATGCGATGCGGGGAAGTGACGAACGGTTAGGCTCGCTTTTCAGTTATGTGGACCTGGAGGCTCGGGTTGCCGGTCTTACTCAGATGTCCGTCGATCGCAATATGCGGGGTTACCAATCTATCTCTCAGATCGAGCACAAAACTGCGTGACGTCATAGGCCTTAAGGACCTCCTTGCTTGGCAGGAGGTTGCTCCTGGCAAGCGTACCCATCAGCTCGTCCGGGGACTGCTGGCCTTCGCTAGACACATTGGGAGGGGGACTACGGCGTGGCCATCCGTCGGGCAGCGCATTATCGGCCTGACGCGCCTCGTGCAATTGCTGCTCAAAGGCCTCTTGCCCGGGTCGGTCTCCTTGATGTTCTTGCGGCACAGCGTGTTGCACCTGGGGCCGCGCTGTTAAATTCGATGGGTCAAAATTTTGCGGGTCCACGCTAGCCTCACGTCCAAAAACACCTGAGCAGGTCTTCTAATCGGGCAAGCTTTCGAGAACGTGACGTGGCCACGGTCCCGTGGCCGGGAGGGCATTCGCGCCGGCCAATCTCGGAAAAGGCGGCCGGAACCATAGTCTCCTCCAATATCCGAGCCTTTTCGTCCTTAGAGATCCAACGACGGTGTCCTGTTTCCGTGACCACTTCCAGTCGGTGCCGTCGCGTCCGACTTAAGCATAATAGTCAAGAATAAATGCAAGGCGGTCCCTTCAAAGGAAATCGCGAACCTCGCCTATCGCATGCGCCACGAGAGGGTAGGAGCAAAACGACGTTTACGGATCACCTGATGCTGGGTGATTTTGCCGGGACATGGGTTGGAGATCTGGACATGTTCTGACCTGCGAGCACAATCACGATCCGCTCGCGCATCGCAAGTCGCGCGGGTCCCACCGCAGAGGTCTGCGGGTCAGAGCGAAAGGCCGCGTTTGTCGCTAAGGCTCTAGCTGTGGAGCCTCAACAGGTTGTTCCTGGTCAGAGCGAGTCTGCTGATCGGCGGCATCGAACCGATACTGCCATGCGGCCGGTGCCAATTGTAGCGGTGAAGCCATTTGGGCAGCTCGGCG
>NZ_JBWBWM010000072.1:0-17302 GCF_056174665.1 Bradyrhizobium sp. WYCCWR15520 | reverse complement strand
GCGCCGGGATCTGGCGCTGCGCTATGCCGAGGGCTCCGCGCCAGCTCCCGTCGCTACCACCGCCCAACCGGGCAAATCCAATAGCCGGAGCGAACTCAGGATTGGATAAAACTTGGGGGCAAGGTCATTGCCCAGTCTCCACCGAGAGGCCGGGCGTGAGGGTCCGCAAGTGCTTGCATTCCGCCGCAAGCCGAAGAGGCGAGCCCGTGACCGACCACGTTCTAAGGCATTTGCTCGCGTAGACTGGTCCCAGGTCTCCTGAACGGGGGTCTTCGAGCGCCGGTTCGACGGAAGATTCCTCACATCACGTACCTCTGAACAGGTCGTGATCATTCGGCCATGATTCGGCATCAGCTTCCGGCGCAAGTTCACGGGCCATTCATTCGGGTTCCCATACCCCTTTGCCCAAGACCGAACACTGCCTTACCTTCAAGGAGCTTTCCCATGCGTGAGATTTTCCGTCCCGCTGCCTGCGCGTTCAGCGCCGCCTGTCTCGCGCTCGCAGTGTCGGCGATTTCCAGTAGCGAGGTGCTGGCGCAGGCCAAGCAGGCGCCGCCGGCGAAGCAGGCTCCCGCCCAGGCCGCGCCGCCGGCAGCAGCAGAGGCCCCCGCCGTCAAGCAGATCGCGTTGACCGAGAAGCAGATCGAGGGCGTGCTTGCGGCGCAGAAGGACGTCGACGCGATCACCGACAAGATCCCCGACAACGCCAAGCCGGATCCGAAGGTCGACGCGCAGCTCGACGCGGTGGCCAAGAAGAACGGCTTTGCCAGTTACGACGAGTACAACACCGTCGTCGACAACATCAGCCTGGTGCTCGGCGGATTCGATCCCGCGACGAAGAAATTTGTCGGCGCCGAGGCCGTGCTCAAGGCGCAGATCGCCCAGATCCAGGCCGACAAGAAGATGCCGGCCAAGGACAAGAAGGAGGCGCTCGCCGATCTCAACGAAGCGCTGAAGTCGCCGCCGCCCGCGATCGAGAACAAGGGCAACATCGAGCTCGTGGCGAAATATTACGACAAGCTCGCCGAAGCGCTCGGCGAGGCCGAGGAATAATCCGCTGGCGTTTGGCCGGCATCGGCTCGCTTCCAGAAAACGCGTCGAATCAGCAACTATTCAACGAAAAAGCCCCGGAGACATCTCCGGGGCTTCTTTTTTTGTCAGCGATCATGCGCCTCAGGTGCGGGTGCGCATTCGCATCATGAAGCTGTCGTAGCTCAGTTCAGCTACCTGATTCCACGCCAGCGATTCGTTACGAAACGCCGATAGGCTCGTATACATCTTGTTGAAGTGCGGGTTGTTCTTGGCCAGATCCGCGTAGATGCCGTTGGCGGCATTGTAGCAGGCTTCCAGAACTTCCTGCGGGAACGGTCGCAGTATCGCGCCCGCCGCCAGGAGGCGCTTCAGCGCCGGCGGATTGACGTAGTCGTATTTGCCGGTGACCCAGGTGAAGGTGTCGTAGGACGCGGTCTCGACCGCAGCCTGGTAGTGCTTCGGCAGGGCGTTGAACTTCTCGAGGTTCATGATGTTGTGACCCTGGCCGGTGCCTTCCCACCAGCCCGGATAGTAGTAGTACTTCGCGACCTTCACGAAGCCGAGCTTCTCGTCGTCATATGGGCCGACCCACTCGGCCGCATCGATGGTGCCCTTTTCCAGCGCCGGATAGATGTCGCCGCCCGCGATCTGCTGCGGCACGCCGCCGACCTTGGCGATGATGGTGCCTGCGAAACCGCCCACGCGGAATTTCAAGCCTCGGAAATCATCCATCGACTTGATCTCTTTCCGGAACCAGCCGCCCATCTGGGCGCCGGTCGAGCCGGTCGGCTGGCCGATGCAGCCATATTCCTTCAAGAGGTCGTTGAGCATGTCCATGCCGCCGCCGAAGCGCAGCCAGGAAATATGCGAGCGCGTGTTGAGGCCGAACGGCAGCGACGTGCCGAAGGTGAAAGCCGGGTTCTTGCCCCAGTAGTAGTAAAGCGCCGTGTTGCCCATCTCGACAGTGCCGTTCGAAACGGCGTCGAGCACCTGCAGGCCGGGGACGATTTCACCGGCGGCGAACGGTTGAATCTGGAATTTGTTGTCGGTGATTTCGGCGACGCGCTTGGCAAAATATTCGCAGCCGCCGTAGAGCGTATCGAGCGCTTTCGGCCAGCTTGCCGTGTAGCGCCACTTAATTTCCGGGTTCGATTGCGCAATCGCAGGCGCGGCAACTGCAGTCGCGGCGAGACCGACGCCGCCCACTTTCAAGAAATCACGACGCTTCATTTGTTTCCCCTCTGTTATCGCCGAGACCGACCAAGGGACAACGATCTGATGTCGTCTTCTCTGCTTTACCGATGGCCGGTGCTGGACTGTTGTTTAGGAATGTGGGCCCTGAAACCAAGGCTCTTGGTTTTTCAAATGCAATCAATTTCCCGGCTTTGTGGACCTGAGGTCAGGATGACGAATTGGTGATTGATAATCAAGGGCTCTGCTTCCGCCGCAGCTGCGAAGAGCTGCCTGAATTCTGAGCGGCGGAGCCCTTCATCCCACGAAAGACTAAGAATGCGTGCGAAGTACGAATGGTTAATTCGATACCGCATTGCGGTAATTCCGCAGCGCAGACGCTTACGATGCGCCCGTCATTTGCCTGAACGTGCATGTGCGGGGCAGGAGCATTTCAAGCTGTAGCCTGCTGCCACTACGCGTCGCGCGATCATCGTCTCGTCGAGAATGTCGCTTCCATCGCCCTGCGCGTCTTGATGGTGTCATTGCCTTCGTCGACCTCGACATCACTCCAGCGCACCACGGCGCCGTGGGCGACGTCGTTCTTCAGTTTGACGCGATGGGCAAGTCCTATCGGCAGCGCGCCGGCGGCGAGACTTTTCGATGCCGGCATCAGCTTGCCCCACACCGTGTAGCCGCCTTCGCCGTCGAGCATTTCGCCTGCGCGCAGATTGCGTTTCGCGACCGCTGCGACGTCGCCGCGAAAATCATGCGGCTGGCCGGTTGGCTCGTTGCGCAGCGCGGCCGAGAGGATGGAGATGTTCAGCTCTAACCCGATCAGATGATACGGCTTGTACATCGCCGCATATCGGCCCGAGGCGTCGGTCTTCAGCCCGTACTGCTTGAAGCAATCGGCGGCGTAATCGTTGGGCGCTTCCAGCACGACATAGACGCCCCAGCGCAGATCGCGGAATACGGGACGGCCGTCGCGCTCCAGCGACGACACGACTTCGGCGAGGCCAGCCTTCTCCAGCACGCCGCCTTGGTCGCGCGGCCGCATCACATGCGGCAGATCGTCGACGCCGCAGGGCGGAAACAGCAATCCTTCCGACGGGACGTCGAGCCCGCAAGCGTTCGCAATCGCAGCCATTTCGATCGCGGATTTGGTGCCGTCCAGAAACGAGTTGAACATCTGCGGATTCATTCCGGCCGATTGAGCTTCCCCCGCGGTCAGCCCGTAATGGCTCCAGACGCCGTCCGGCGTCACGTCGTGATAGGCGGGCAGGTATTTCGTTCCCTTGCCGGCGGCGACGACGCGAAAGCCCGTCGCCCGCGCCCAGTCCACCATCTCTGCGGTCAGCGCCGGCTGGTCGCCATAGGCGAGCGAATAGACCACACCAGCCTTGCGGGCTTCCTGCGCCAATAGCGGGCCGGCCAGCACGTCGGCTTCGACATTGACCATGACGACATGCTTGCCCGCCGCGATCGCCGCGCGGGCATGACGGATACCGACGGCGGGGTTGCCGGTTGCTTCCACCACGACGTCAACTGCGCTGTCCGCAATCGCGCGCTCGCCATCATCGGTGAAAGCCGTGCGTGCGATCCGCGCCTGGTCCCAGCCGACGGTGCGGCACGCTTCGCTGGCGCGATCGCGATCGATGTCGATAATGACGGGCACTTCGAGGCCCGGCGTATGCGGCACCTGCGACAGGAACATCGAGCCGAACTTGCCGGCGCCGATCAGCGCGACGCGAACCGGCTTACCGGCGGCAGCGCGGGCGTTGAGGAGATGATGGAGATTCATGAGAGCGATCCCGACAGGTAAAGCTGCAGCAATGATGTTTCTGTCCTGGCCGGGGCTTGTCCCGGCCATCCACGCTTTTTTCGCAGCAGCATCGCAAGACGTGGATGCCCGGGACATCTAGCGCGAAGACGCGCTTCGCGCTTCTGTCCGGGCATGACGACTAACTTGATGTGGCGCCCGTGAGTCTACTCCGCCGCCTGGCGGTGTGCACGCGCCAGCCGCAATAGCGCGTCGTCGTCCACCGGCTGGATCGGGGTAAAATCGCGGTGCGCGATGTATTCGGGGCGCGTCGGCGTGCGGATATAGTTCGAGACCGCGTTCAGCGTCAGATAGACGATCTTGCGCGGGTAGGGCGTGATGTTGCCGCTTGATCCGTGCACCAGGTTGCCGTGGAACATCAGCATGCCGCCGGCCTTGCCGGTTGGCGCCACGATGCCGCCTTCCTTGACGAGCCGGGTGACCGTCTCCTCATCGAGCGTCCACAGCGGATAGGAAGTGGTCTCAAGGTCATGGGAGGCCTTGAGGTCACCGGCGTGCTGGCTCTTCGGCACCAGCATCAAGGGGCCATTGATCGGCATCACCTCGTCGAGGAAGATCGCGATGTTCATCGCCCGCGGCAGCGGCATCCCGTCGTCGCGTTTCCAGGTGCCGTAATCCTGATGCCACTGCCAAACGTCGCCGGTGAACGCGGCCTTGGCGTTGATCTTGAACTGGTGCATGTAGAGTTTTTCGCCAAAGATCTGCTCGATCGGTTCGATCATGCGCGGGTGCGCGCCGAGAACGCCGAAGGCTTCGTTGTAGAGATGCGCGGCAAAGGCGGTGCGCGGCGCGCCGCTCTTCTCGCGCCACACCTCGGGTCGGTCAGCGTCGTAGATGCCGACGGCCTCGCGGGCGAGATAGTCAACTTCCTCCTGGCTGAACAACTCGGGTAGGAACAGCCAGCCTTCGCGATTGAAGAATTCGATCTGCTCTGGCGTCAGTTTCATGGCGTTCTCTCCTGTGATTTCTTGTTCTGTTGTTGTCATTGTCATTCCGGGCGATGCGAAGCATCGAACCGGAATCTCGAGGTTCCGGGTCTGGTGCTAGCGCACCATCCCGGGACCACGGCGCTTGATTACGCCGCCCTATCAGTCGCCCTCAGCCTCTCCTCAGTCATTCGTCCAGCCGTCTGCGCATGGGCCAGCGCCGCAGCCTCCGCCGCCTTGGCGTTGCCGGCGAGAATGTGCCCGGCGATCGCCTCGTGCTCGGTCCAGGCGCTTTCACGGTAATCGAGCTCGGCGAGCACGGTCGCCATCGAGCGGCGCATATGCGGCCACTGCGGCGCGATCATTTCCTCGATCGCGGGATTGCCCGCGAGGCGATAGACCGCGCTGTGAAAATCGACGTCGAGCGCAATCAAGCGTGCCAGCGGCGTATTTCCATCGATGGTCCGCCCGGCCTGCAGCGCCGCTTCGAGCTGCGTGCGGCCGGCAGTATCGGTCCTGGCGCGGCCGGCGGCCAGCCGGGCGGCGAGCGCGTCGATGGCGCCGCGCACCTCGTAGAGCTGGCGGATGCGCTCCGGGTCGAGCCGGGTCACCTCAAAGCCGCGGCGGCCGCTTTCGGCGACGAGACGCTGCCGGTGCAGCAGATGCAGCGCGTGGGACACCGGCTGGCGCGAAACGCCAAGCCGTTCCGCTAGTTCGTTCTGCCGGATGCGATGCCCAGGCGGCAGCGACCGGTCGGTGATCGCCTCGAGGATCCGGGCATAGACCTGGTCGATCAGGTTGGGGAGCGGATCCAATGGGATCATGTCGGTCGTCCAGCTTTGGAATACGGAATTCCGAATTCAGAGACTAATCCACTGTGCCTGCCATCGTCAAGGCTGGAATCGGGGTGCCACGCCGGGTACCCAGGGAATAAGCTCAGCCCCTGGGGCGATCGGAGGTCCGCCATGAGCAGCGATGCGGCCGGCTTCACTGGCAATATCCCGCAATACTACGATCAAGGCCTCGGCCCGATCATCTTCGCCGAATACGCCGCCGATCTCGCCAGGCGGGCGGCCGATAGCGGTCCGGCGCGGGTGCTGGAGACCGCCGCCGGCACGGGTATCGTGACCCGGAAATTGCTTGACGCGCTACCCGAAGGCACGCAGTTGACGGCGACCGATCTCAACCCGCCGATGCTGGAGATTGCCCGCGCCAAGTTCGGGCCCGGCGAGCAAGTCGCCTTCCAGCCGGCGGACGCGGTCGCGCTTCCCTTTGCCGATCAGAGCTTCGAGGCGGTGGTCTGCCAGTTCGGCCTGATGTTCTTTCCCGACAAGGCAAAATCCTTTTCCGAAGCCCATCGGGTTCTGGCTCCCGGCGGCCGTTATCTGCTCAACGTCTGGGATTCGCATAGCTACAATTCGTTTGGCCGCATCGCGCATGAGGTTGCGGGGCGTTTCTTTCCGGCCGATCCGCCACAGTTTTACAGCGTGCCGTTCTCCTGCCACCAGATCGATCCGATCAAGGAGTTCTTGATGGCCGCAGGCTTCGGCGACATCGGCATTGCCGTGATCAGGCAGGAGCGTGAGCTCCCTGACGTTGCACAGTTCGCCCGTTCAGCAGTGTTTGGTAACCCGCTAATCGATCAGATTCGGGCGCGCGGCGGAGTCGATCCGGAGCGCATTGTCGAGGCGCTAGCGCGGGAATATCGCCGTGAGTTCGGCGACAAGGCCGGCCGGATGCCTATTCAAGCGATCGTGTTTTCAGCGACGAAGAGTTAGTCCCTGTTCACGTGAGCAGGGTCACGTCGAATTTGCCGATCCGTTCGGCGTCTGCTATCGCCTCGATCGCCGATATCCGTTCGCCGCTGATGGTCAGGCGCACCACGACGCGCAATTGCCCGCCGAGCATGACGGCGAGTGCCAGAGATCCGTCGACCAGCGCCGGCTTGGCGGCCTGCGCGCGGCCCTTGAAGAACTCTGCGACCGCGGCGGCGCCCCGGATTTCGGCCTGCGAACCGAGCCGCTGCGCCGCTTGATCGGCGCGCACCACCACATCCGGATCCAGCACCGCGAGCAGCCCTTCGAAATCGCCGTCGCGGGAGGCCTTGAGGAAGGCGTCGACGATGTTTTTCTGCCGGCCGAAATCGGCGTCCGGCGGCGGCGTACCCTGCACCCGGCGGCGGGCGCGGCTGGCCAATTGCCTTGCTGCGGCAGGCGTGCGGCCGACGATCGGTGCGATCTCTTCAAAGGGAACGGCAAACATGTCGTGCAGCACGAAGGCGAGCCGTTCGGCCGGAGCCAGCGTCTCCAGCACCACCAGCAATGCTGCGCCGACGGAATCGGCCATCTCGGCGTCACGCCCCTGTGCATCATCAGCGACAGGTTCCGGCACATGCGGTCCCATCGGCTCTTCGCGCCGTGACTTGCGCGAGCGCAGCATGTCGAGGCAGACGCGGGCGACGACGGTGGTCAGCCAGCCGCCGAGGTTTTCGACCGCCCTGGTGTCGGAGCGGCTCAGTCGCAGCCAGGTCTCCTGCACGGCGTCGTCGACCTCTGCGGTCGAGCCCAGCATCCGGTAGGCCACCGCCCGCAGACGGGCCCGGTTGGCCTCGAATCTCTCAGCCAGAAACTTTTTCTCGTCCATCGGTCACATTCCCATGTCGTGTTCCGTCATGGCCATGACGAGCGAAAGCGCGCCGATGTGACAGCAAATCGGTGCGGCCGCGTCAAAACAGAACCAACCATATGGAGCGTAAAATGATGCAAGCCCGAATGAACCACCTGGTCATGGTTGTTCCCGATGCCATGAAAGCGTTGCACGCGCTGGGCGAATTGACCAAGAATAGCCTGTCGGAAAAGCTGCTCGAACTGGTGCATCTGCGTGCCAGCCAGATCAACGGCTGCAGCGTCTGCGTCGACATGCACCCAAAACTCGCCAGAAAGGCCGGCGAAACCGACGAGCGGCTGTTCGCGGTAGCCGCCTGGCGCGACACGCCCTATTCACCGAAGGCGAACGGGCGGTGCTGGCGTTGACGGAAGCGCTGACCCGGATCAGCGACCGCGCTGATCCGGTGCCGGACGAGGTATGGAGCGAGGCCGACAAGCATTTCGACGAGGCCGAGCTTGCGGCGCTGATCCTGGCGATCGCCAATATCAATGTCTGGAACCGGCTTAACGTCGCCGTGCGCCAGCCGGTCGGCGCCTGGAAGGTCTAGCTGCGACCCAATTGCGGTCAATTTTATCGCGCCGGAACGTGCTTAATTCACCGGCGCGCGCTAAACAACAAGCCCGGCCGGCTCGGCCGGGCTTTCGCTTTTGTTGCTTCGTCCCGTTTCACGATCATGCCCGTCCTTTTAGAAAAAACAGCCATGCTGCGGCCGACCATTCGAAAGCGAATTCTCGGCATCGCCCTCGGCTTGATCTTCCTGATGGCGATCACGTCGGCGCTGTCGACGGTGATGACACGCAAGATTGCCCATCAGCTCGACGAGTTCAGCGGCAAATATGTCGAAGCGTATGGGCATCTGGCGCGGATGAATATCCGTTCGCTGGAGCAGGCTCTGGCGCTGCGTCGGATCGTGATCGGCAGGATGCAGTCGCCGCCCGACATGGCATTCTCTGCAGATCAGCGAAAAATCTATGAAGCGAAGGGACAGGAAATCGAACAGGAGGCGCAAGCCGCGCGCGCCCTGATCAACGCGATCATCGACGACGTCTCCACCGAATCCGATAACGCCCGGCTGGCCCGGATCGACGATCGAATCGAGCGCGTAACCAGCGATCTCCGCCGCTATCTCGGTGAGGAATACAAGCGGCTGTTGTCCCTGCTCGATGCCGGGAATTTCGCGGAGGCCAGGGCCAGCCTGGCGCGGACCGACACGCTGCGCGACGAACTCAACCAAAGGATCGAAGACATCCGCACGGACATGCTGACGCAGGTCCGCAGCGATGCCGTGACGACGATGCGCGACCAGAAGACGGCCATTGTCATCTCCGTTGTCCTGACCTTGCTTGCGGGCATCCTCGGACTGATGTTTTCGCTTTTAATCAGCATCGGCATTACCCGGCCGGTCCGGCGTTTGCTGGAAGGTACCCGTGCGGTGGAAGCCGGCCGGCTCGACGGATCGATCGACGTCACCACGCGCGACGAAATCGGTCAGCTGACGACGGCCTTCAACAACATGGTCGAGCAGCTGCGCCACAAGGAACGCCTACGCGAAACTTTCGGCCGCTATGTCGACCCGCGCGTCGTGGAAGGACTGATGGACCCGCAAGCGCTGACCGCGAGCAATGGCGAGCGGCGGGTGATGACGGTGCTGTTCTGCGACATGAAGGGTTTTACGAGCCTCAGCGAGGGCATGACGCCGCAGGGCCTTGTCAAGGTGATGAATCACTATCTTTCGACGATGTCAGGACCGATCCGCAGCCATCGCGGCATCATCGACAAATATATCGGCGACGCGATCATGGCCTATTGGGGGCCTCCCTTTACCGAGCATGGCGAACAGGCACGGCTGGCCTGTCTTGCCGCCGTCGAGATGGCGGATCGCGGCCAGGCGTTGCGAACCGAGCTGCCCGAATTGCTTGGTGTGCGCACCGTGCCGAGCGACTGCGAAGTGCGCATCGGCATTGCCACCGGCGAGGTGCTGGTCGGCAGCATCGGCTCGGAATTCATGATGAGCTACACGGTGATGGGCGACGCGGTGAACCTGGCCTCACGCCTGGAGAACGTCAACAAGATCTACGGTAGCCACTCGCTGGTTTCGGAGGCAACGATCATGGCGGCCGGCGATGCGGTGGAATCGCGCGAGATTGACCGACTGGTCGTCGCAGGCCAGACCCGCCCCGAAGCGGTGTTCGAGATCATCGGGCGCGCGGGCGAGTTGACCGAGCAGCAACGGGTGCTGTTGGCGCGGTATGCCGAGGGACTGGCTGCCTATCGGGCGCGCCGCTGGGATGAGGCGCGTCGGGCTTTTCAGGCTGCGCTCGAGGCAGTCCCCAGCGATGGGCCGTCGATGGCGATGGCCCAACGTGTCGAAAATTTTCAGGCAAACCCGCCGCCCGCCGATTGGGATGGCGCGTGGCGCCTCGATCAGAAGTAAGGCGGCGGCGAGGTCACGCCTTCAGAAATTCCAGCACGATGTCGCAGAACTCCCGTGGCGCCTGTTCGAACATCCAGTGGCGGGTGCCCGGGATCACGGCCGTCCGCGCGCCCGGCATATGCTCGGCCAGCACGCGCCAATTCACCGCCAGCGCGCCCTTGGTGTCGCCGCCGCCAATCAGCAGCGTCGGCGTCTGAATCGATTCCGCTTCGCTCTTCAGAAACGGCTTGCGGTTTTCGCCGACCTGGCCGAGCAACGTATAGACATTGTCGCGTAATTGCTGCCGGGCCGTCGCAGGCCACCGCGCCCATGCGCCTTCGCCGTCGATGCCGTCGACGAACAGCGCCAGCGCGCCGTCAATGTCGCCGTTTCGCACCATCTCGGCCGCGATCGGAACGCGCGGGCCGAGTGGCACCGGTCCGGGCGGCGGGGTGCTCGGCTGCAGCGCGGGTTCGAGATCGCCGCCGGGTTCAGCAAGAACCGCCTTGCGCAACAGATCGGGCCGGGCCTGCGCCACGCGGAATCCGATGTGGCCGCCGCGGGAATGGCCGATCAGATCGACCGGGCCGGCACTGAACTTTTCGATGAAGCCGATGACGTCGGTTGTGTGCTGCGCCATCAGATAGTCGTTGCCGACGCCGTCCCAGTGTTCGGGAAAGAAGCGCCGAAGGCTCAGCGAGATCACGCGGTGCCGTTTCGACAACGGCCCGAGCACCGCGTTCCAGGTGCGGAAGTCGCCGAGCGTGCCGTGCACGAGAACCAGCGGCGGATTGTTAGCAATGCCTCTGCCGACATCGAGATAGGCCATGTCATAGCCGTTGACGCTCAAGGTCTGCATCGCGATCAGTCCTCCGCGAGATAGGACAGTACGATCTCGCAATATTTCTGCGGCGCCTGTTCGAACATCGGATGCGTGGTGCCGGGAATCATCTCGGTGCGCGATCCCTTTACATTGGACGCCAGGGCCTTCAGCACCTTTGGCAGCGTGCCCTTGGTGTTGGCGCCGCCGATGAACAGCGTCGGTGTCCTGATCGCTTCTGCGTCCGCCTTGGAGAAGGGTGGCCGCTGGTCGCGCATCTGCCCGATCACCGTCGTGGCGTTGTCACGCAGCAATTGTTTCGGCGACGCCGGCAGTCGCCTCCAGGCGCCGGGGCCTTCCAGCGCATCCAGGAAAATCTGCAAGCCGCCGTCGATATCACCCCTGGCGATCACCTCGGCTGAAGCCGCGATCATGCCGGCGAGCGGCGAGGGGCCGGGCTTGCAGGCGGGATCGAGCGTGGCGTCGAGCTCGCCGCCGGGCTCGGCCAGAATCAGCTTGCGCAACAGGTCCGGCCGGCGCTGCGCGACGCGAAAGCAGATATGCCCGCCGCGGGAATGGCCCATCAGGTCGACCGGTTTTGCATCGAGCTTCTCGATGAAGCCGATAACGTCGTCGATATGCTGGGCGATCGAGTAGGTGTCACCCACACCATCCCAATGCTCGGGAAAGAAATGTCGCAGCGACGGCGCAATCACGCGGTGCTTGCGGGTCAGCGGACCCAGCACTGACGACCAGATCCGGAAATCGCAGAGCGAGCCATGCACGCACACCAGCGGCGGGCCATTGCCAGTGCCTTGGCCGAGATCGAGATAGGCCATGTCATAGCCGTTGACGTTTATGGTTTGCATGGGGCTCGTGAGCTGGGGAAGGCCAAAGGCCATTGAATGGCGTCGCAACGTCCCCAGATCAGCGGAAGTTGTTCATGCCGTCAAGTTCCCCCGGAATTCGGGTGGATAGCAATAATCTCCAAGCCTAGATTTGGGCCAGATGCGAAGTGGGGTGGCACTGAACAGGAGACTATGGAGCCAGCCATGACCGGGCACCATTTTACGATATTCGACACCGCGATCGGCCGCTGCGGCATCGTGTGGGGCGAGCGTGGCATTACCTCGGTGCAATTGCCGATGGGCGACGAGAAGAAGACCCGCACCCGCCTGCAGCAGCGCCATGGCGACCTGATCGAAGCGCCACCGCCGGCAAACGTGCAGGCCGCGATCGACGGCATGGTCGAGTTGCTCGAAGGCAAGCCGAACGATCTTGCCGACGTCGTGCTCGATCTCGACGGCGTTCCCGAATTCAACCGCGGCGTCTACGACATCGCACGCACCATTCCGCCGGGCCAGACCATGACCTATGGCGATATCGCCAAGAAGCTCGGCGGTGTGGAGCTGTCGCGCGACGTTGGCCAGGCGCTGGGCCGTAACCCCTGTCCGATCGTGGTGCCGTGCCACCGCGTGCTGGCGGCCGGCAACAAGCCCGGCGGCTTCTCCGCCAATGGCGGGGTGGTGACGAAGCTGAAGATGCTGGCGATCGAAGGCGCGGCCGTGAACCACACGCCGAGCCTGTTCGATTGAAGCTTCGGTTCTGATTAAATCAGAACCGAAGCTCCAGATTCTTGTTTTGACGCATTTTCTTCACGCGAACCGGTATCCACTTCGCTTGAAAACGCTATCGGTTTCACCGCCCCTTGAAATTGGGCGTGCGCTTCTCGTTGAAGGCCAGCACACCCTCACGGCGATCCTCGGTCGGCACCATGCGGTTATAGGCCTCGATTTCCAGCGCGAGGCCGTCGCGCAGCGACAATTGCAGGCCGCGATGGATCGACAGCTTTGCCTGGCGGACGGAAATCGGCGCGTTGCGGGCGATCCGCGCCGCGGTCGCCAGCGCCGACGGGAACAACTGCGGCAGCGGCAAAACTTCGTTCACAAAACCCCATTCACGCGCTTCCGCTGAGGTAAACGGCTTGCCGGTGAGGATCAGCTCCTTGGCGCGACGCTCGCCGATGGCGCGCGGCAGGGTCTGCGTGCCGCCGCCGCCCGGCATGATGCCGAGGGTCACCTCGGTCAGCGCGAAGCGCGCCGTCTCCGCGGCATAGAGAAAATCGCAGCATCCGGCGATCTCGCAGCCGCCGCCATAGGCCGCGCCGTTGACGGCGCCGATGATCGGCACCGGGCAGTCGATCAGCGCCCGCACCATCCGCTCGAAAATGACATGCTGGCGCGTCCACGCCTCATCCGTCATGCCGCGGCGCTCCTTCAGGTCGCCGCCGGCGCAGAACGCCTTGTCGCCGGCGCCAGTCAGGATGAGGCAGCGGAGGTTCTTTGGATCAAGCGCGACGTCCTCGAAATACCTAACGAGGTCGCGCCCCATCTGGGTATTGAGGGCGTTGGAGGCATCCGGACGATTCAGCCGGACGACCGCTACATGCTCGTCGACCAGTTCGACCAAGAGCGTTTCGAAAGCGGATGGGTTTTGATTCATATCGCCTCGCAGGAAAATCCGCTACCTGCACGCCGGATCTTCCCAACAGAGGGTGAAGGGAAATGCGCCGTGCAGCACAGCGTTTCGGTGTCGCAATAGCGTTCCAGGAAGCTGCGCCGCGTCTTCGCCGCCTGCGCCTGATCGACGTCGAATTTCATGGATAGTTCCGGATAATGCGTCTGCAGCGGCGAATGCATCAGGTCACCCGAGAATACCGCGTCATCCTTGGCACGGCCGAAGGTGAAGGCGGTGTGGCCGGGCGTGTGGCCCGGCGTCGGCAGGATGCGGGTATGATCGCCGATTGCGAAATCGCTGCGGACGATCTCGGCCTGCCTGGACTCTACGACCGGCAGCACGCTGTCGGCAAACGGCGGCACCGGCGTCTTGGCGTGCATCTCGGTCCAGTAGTCGAATTCGGTCTTGTCGAACACGTAACGCGCCTTCGGAAAGGTCGGCACCCAGCGGCCGTTGTCGAGCCGCGTGTTCCAGCCGACATGATCGACATGCAGATGCGTGCACATGACATAGTCGATGTCGTCGACGGAAAAACCGGCGGCGGCGAGACCGCGCAAATAGGTGTCATCGGTCTTCATGTTCCATTTCGGCCGCTGCGGCCGTGGCTTATCGTTGCCGATGCAGCTATCGATCAAGATGGTGTGGTGCGGCGTCTTTACTATATAGGACTGGAAGCACAGGATCAGCACATCCTTGTCGTCGAGCGCGCCGACGTTTCGCATCCACGGACGGTGCTCCGCCAGAACGTCCGGTGTCAGGCTTGGCAGCAACTCCAGTGCCGGCAGAAAAGTGGTCTCCTGCTCGATGATACGGTGAATGGTGAGATCGCCGACAATGAATTTGAGGCTCATGCTCGTCCCTGGCTGAATTATCGCGCGTTATCCCTGATGTAGGGAATGAGGAAGTTGGCGAGGATGTCGAGCGCTGCGTGACCTTGCCGGCCGCTGGAATAGAGGCCTGACGTGGTCATGACGACAAGGTCGAGTTCAGGAACGACGAAGATGCGCTGGCCACCGAGGCCCATTGCGGCGATCCACTTCACGTCCCTGTCGCCGGATAGGGTGCGCCCCATCCACCATTGCTGGCCGTAATAGAACAGGCCGCCGAAATAGCCGATCGCCTGAAAGCGCGGCGTGACTGATTGCTCGATCCATTTCGCCGAGACGATCTGCCTGCCATTCCAGGCGCCCTTGTTGAGTACGAGCTGGCCGATCTTTGCGGCATCGCGCGGGCGAAGCCGAAGGCCCGCAGCCGAGGCAATCCGCTCATTCCGGTACTTCATCCATTCCCAGTCCGAGATGCCGAGCGGCGCAAACAGCGCTTCGCGCGCAAACGCCTCCAGCGATTGGCCTGACACGCGCTCGATGATGTTGCCGAGCAGATCCGTTCCGCCGCCATTGTAGTTCCATACCGTGTCCGGCGGTGCCGCGATCGGCTTCGACAGGACGTAGCGGTACGGGTCCGCCTCGTTGACGAGATGTGGCTCGTCGTTCTGCGGATCCTTCCAGGCGCGGTTCTCGTCCCATTGAATGCCCGACGACATGGTCAAGAGATGGCGCAGTGTGATGTTGTCCCAGCCGGGCGATTTCACCGCAGCATAATCCGGGAAGAACTTGACGACGGGTTCGTCGGCATTCTTGATCAACGCGCGATCGATCGCGATACCGATCAGCAACGAGATCACGCTTTTCGAAACCGACCGCATGTCGTGCTTGGAGGTCGCATCGAAATCATGCTGCCCGTCGCCCATTCCCCAGGGCTCGTCACGGCCCGGAAAATACTGCTCGAACACCAGCTTGCCGCGGCGAATCACGACCACGGCATGAACGTTGGCATTGGTGGCCGCGAGCCGCGCCGCGATGCCGCACAGGCGCGGGCCATCGAGGCCGACGCTCTCCGGTGTGGCGGTCGGCCAGCCGTCGTTGAGTGATGTGGGGCTTCCGCAGGCGAGATTGCGCTGGTCGGTCGAGAATTGATGGGTCTGCGCCGCAGCAGCAGAAGCCGCGAGTACGACGACGGCGGCAAGGCCGAGGCGCCGCAAACCTTTGCCACCCTCGCGCATGCCGCTGTCTCCTTCCAAGTGTTACGCCGGGGGCGGTACCGAGATCTTTACCGACGGCCGCTCCAGCATCCTCTGATGAAAGGCGTCGAGCTTCGGATAGGCCTTGCGCCAGCCGCAATCGGCAAAGCGGAAGTCCGCATAGCCGAGCACGCAAACAAGGCCGATCTGCGCAATGTTGAACGGACCGGACAGCACGTCGGGCCTGTTTTCGAACCGCGCTATGCCGGCCCAGGCCCGCTTCCAGTGGTCGTCATGCCAGGCGTCCCAGCGCAGCGCTTCCGGTCGCACCATCTTTTCGTAGCGGCACAGCAGCATGGAATCGAGCATGCCCTGCAACAGCGAATGGTCGCTTTTGACCTTCCAGCGTTCGGGCCCGGAAGTGGGGATCAGCTTGCCGCCGCCGGCGAGCTCGTCGAGATATTCTGTTATGACGTAGGAATCGAGGATGACGTCGCCATTGTCGAGGATCAGCACCGGCAACTTCTTCAGCGGAGTGATCTTGGAATATTCCTCGTTCGGCTGACCCGGCGCGACGGTGGCCGGCGTGAGCTCGATCTTGTCGATCAGGCCGGTCTCGATTGCGGCAATGCGGACTTTTCGGGCGAACGGGGAGGCGGGAGAGAAGGTGAGTTTCATTTTTCTTATTCCCTTGGATGTTTTCTCCATCGTCATGCCCGGGCTTGTCCCGGGCATCCACGTTCTTGAAAGTCTAACCGCAAGCAAGACGTGGATGGCCGGGACGAGCCCGGCCATGACGAGCTGGCGGGAATATTTCGCGAGCCCTCAGGCCGCGATGATTTCCTGACGCTGCTCGCCGAGGCCTTCGATGCCGAGCGTGACGACGTCGCCGACGTTGAGGAAGGTCGGCGGCTTCATGCCGAGGCCGACGCCGGGCGGGGTGCCAGTGGTGACGATGTCGCCGGGCAACAGCGTCATGAACTGCGAGACATAGGAAATGCACTTCGCCATCGAGAAGATCATGGTCGAGGTGTTGCCGGTCTGGCGGCGCTGGCCGTTGACGTCGAGCCACATGCCGAGCTTCTGTACATCAGGGATTTCGTCCTTGGTGACGAGCCAGGGTCCGACCGGCCCGAACGTGTCGTGCGATTTGCCCTTGGTCCATTGGCCGCCGCGCTCCTGCTGGAAATTGCGCTCGGAGACGTCGTTGCAGACACAATAGCCGGCGACGTGGTTGAGCGCGTCGGCTTCCGAGACATACTTGGCGCGGGTGCCGATGATGGCGGCGATCTCGACCTCCCAGTCAAGCTTGGTGGAGCCGCGCGGCTTTTCGACCGCGTCGTTCGGGCCCGACAGTGAGGTGTTGGCCTTGATGAAGAAGATCGGCTCGGACGGGATCGGCGATCCCGTCTCCTTGGCGTGGTCGCTGTAATTCAGGCCGATGGCGACGAATTTGGAGATGCCCGTGACCGGCGCGCCGAAGCGCTGCTTGCCGTCGACGGCGGGAAGCTTGGAGGTATCCAGCGCCGCCAGCTTGGCCAGCGAGGCCGGCGCATAGGCCTCCCCGTCGAGATCCCTGATCTGGGCGGAAAGATCGCGCAACTGGCCGGATTTATCGATCAGGCCGGGCTTTTCCGCACCCTTGGCGCCGTAACGAACAAGCTTCATTTTATCGCTCCCTGCGGGGTTTATCAGACTTATTGGTGGCATACCTCGGCACGCTTCTTGGAACAGCGGCGCAGGAAATTCAACTGCCGAAAGCGCAGGGTAGATGGGGTAACGGGCCCCGGTCCACCCTCCAGGCAAGCCGCGCTTGCTACGGCGGTGTTGGGTGGCGCGCTTCGCGCGACCTGCCTGGAAGGCGGGCGGTCGTCCCTCACATTGATGGTGTTAC
>NZ_JBWBWM010000071.1:0-17399 GCF_056174665.1 Bradyrhizobium sp. WYCCWR15520 | reverse complement strand
CCCCGAGGAGAATGTGCTGAGCGAGGTCGGCCGCGGCGTCAACGTGCTGATGTCCGGCCTCGACTACGAGCGCGCGGTGCTGGCGGCAGGCCCGATCGGCATCATGCAGGCCTGCATGGACGTGGTGCTGCCTTACGTCCACGAGCGCAAGCAGTTCGGCGAGCCGATCGGGACGTTCCAACTGGTGCAGGGCAAGATCGCCGACATGTACACGACGATGAACGCCTCGCGCGCCTATGTGTACGCGGTGGCAAAGGCCTGCGACCGCGGCGAGACCACGCGCGAGGACGCCGCGGGCGCGATTCTCTACGCCGCGGAAAAAGCCACGCAATGCGCGCTCGACGCCATCCAGCTCCTCGGCGGCAACGGCTACATCAACGACTACCCGACCGGACGCCTTTTGCGCGACGCCAAACTCTACGAGATCGGCGCCGGCACCAGCGAAATCCGTCGCATGCTGATCGGCCGGGAATTGTTCGAGAAGACGGCGTAGCAGTGGCGAGGCTAGGCTCAATCCCTATTGTGGGCCCTGCCGCGACGGGCGCCAAGCTTGAGGCACTTCTCGCTGCACCAGACTTCGTTCGTGCGTGCTCCGGGAGATGCTCGAACGGGCTCTCTGTTGATTGCGGCGCATGGCCCCGCAGCCGGCACCTATCGAGCTCTGCTAGTGTTGAATTTAAGTCCACAATCCGCCGCAAAGCGGACCTGGATCAGGCGATATCCTCTCATCTCGATTTAAGAGTTCACGCACTATAGGAACTCATTGTGGGACCTGGGTCACACACCGGCCGATGATTTTGTGGTTTGATCCGCCACCGTCGCGCTGGAGTTGAATCATGAATCAGATGAGCTGGCCCCCTCAGGTGCCGCCACCGCCGCCTATGCCCGTGCCGCCGCCGATGCCGGTGGCGTTTTCCGGCAGCCGCGGCGACTTTTTTCATCTGGTCAAGCGCGGCGCAGGCCTCGAATTCGTTACCCTCGGCTTCTATCGCTTCTGGCTGCTCACCGATATCCGCCGGCATCTCTGGGCCAACACCCTGGTCGACGGCGATGCCGCCGAATACACCGGCCGCGGCAAGGAATTGCTGATCGGATTTTTGGTCGCGCTGGCGATCCTGGTGCCGGTCTATCTCGCCTATTTTCTCGCCGGCCTTGAGGCCGAGCATATCCAGGCGTTTGCCAGTATTCCGCTGGTCGCCTTCTTCTACATCTTCGGGCAGTTCGCGATCTACCGCGCGCGGCGCTATCGCCTGACGCGCACGGTGTGGCGTGGCGTGCGGTTCTGGATGAGCGGTTCGGGATGGAAATACGCCTTGCTGGCATCGCTGTGGGGCCTGTTGTCGGCGGTGACCCTTGGGCTGGCGCTGCCGTGGCGCACGGCCGCGCTTGAGCGCTACAAGATGCGGCATTCCTTCTACGGCGACCTGCAGGGCAGTTTCGAGGGGCGGGGCTGGGAGTTCTTCAAGCGCGGCTGGTGGCTGTGGCTGCTCGCGCCGATCGCGTTTGTTGTGTACCCGATCGCGCCGTTCATCTACGGGGCCTTCAAGGCGATCGAATGGCGCTGGTGGCTCTCGGGCATCCGGTTCGGCGACGTGCGCCTGGAATCGTCGCTGCCCAAGAGCGCATTGATCGGCCTGTACTGGAAAGTCATCGGCTGGATCGTGGTGCTCGGATTGGCGTTCTCGGTCTATCTGGCGCTGGCGGCGGCGCTGGTCGCCAGCATGAGCGGCGATGCATTCGGCGAATTCTTCACGTCGCAGGAATTCGCCAAAAGTATCCCGCTGCTTGCGCTCATGGGCATCGGCTACCTGGCATTTGCACTGGCGATGAATATCGTAATACGGGTCTATCTGGTACGCGACCTCTGGGTGAGGGTGCTCGGCTCGGTCAATATCAGCGGCATCGAGGCGGCCGCCAACGTTGCCGCGCGGGGCGAGATGGCCAACGCGCTCGGCGAAGGATTTGCCGACGGCCTCGATGTTGGCGGCTTTTAAGGCTTCGGTGTCGCCATGAATAGCGAAGCGTCAGTTCCTGCAACACAGATCCTCGACGGTTCGGCGGCCTATTTCGACGGCGCGTCGAGCCGACGGCGCACCGTGACGCTTCGCCTTGCCGACCGGCTCGAAATCGTCGAGGGCGAGCAAACGCTGGCGGCGTGGGCCTATGCCGACATCCGCCGCGCCGATAGTCCGACTGGCGTGCTGCGCGTGAGCTGCCAGGCTGCGCCTGCGCTGGCGCGGCTCGAGGTTCGCGATACCGGCCTTGCGAGCGAGCTCGTCGCGCGCTGCGGCAGCATCGACGATCACATGATCGGCCGTCGCGGCGTCGCCACCATCGTCGGCTGGTCGATCGCGGCGACGGTATCGATCGTTGCCGTGGTGCTGTTCGGGTTGCCGCTGCTGGCCGACCGCCTCACGCCGCTGGTGCCCGAAGCGTTCGAGCGGCGGCTCGGCGAGGTCGCGGACAGCCAGATCAAGAAGATCTTCGATGCCAAGGTCTGTGACAACCCCGCGGGGGAGAAGGCGTTCACTAAGCTCGTGACACAGATTCGCGAAGCCGCCGGCCTCGACACGTCGGTGCAGTCTGGCGTGCTGTCGAGTTCGATTCCGAATGCCTTCGCGCTGCCGGGCGGCAAGGTCTATCTGTTCGACGGACTATTGGCGAAGGCCGAGAACGCCGACGAGATCGCCGGCGTGCTGGCCCATGAGCTCGGCCACCTCAAGCATCGCGACAGCATGCGCAAGCTGATCCACGATGGTGGTAGTTCATTCCTGATCGGGCTGTTGTTCGGCGACATCACCGGCTCCAGCGCGCTGATCTTCGGCTCGCGCACGCTGGTGACGTCATCCCATTCGCGTGAGGCCGAGCATAGCGCCGACAGGTTTGCGATCGACGTCATGCACCGGCTTGGCCGGCCGGCGAAGCCGGCAGGAGAATTGCTGCTTCGGGTGACCGGAAAGGAAGGCAAGGGCCTTTCGATTATCTCCACCCACCCCTTGAGCGAGGACCGGTTGGCGCGGATGAGCCGGCAAGATCCGCCGGCCGGCAGGCCGCCGCTGCTCTCGGCCGAGGAATGGAAGGCGCTCAAATCGATCTGCAGCGCCAAGATCTGATGCCGGCTACCTTCGGGCGCTTTTTCGCGACCTTGCCGCCTCGATCGGCGCGGGCGCGGCGCCCGCGGGCTTCAGGTCCCATACCGCCTGCATGGCCGAGAAGGCCTGCGAGATCATCGGCTCGTGCCGCCGCGACGCCAGGCAGGCGAAGCTGAGGTCGCAGGTCAGCGCCACCTTGTCGGCGATAACGATATTCCGCTTCGGCGCGACTCGGTCGAGCACGCAGACGCGGGCGAGGCTGAGACAGTCGCCGGATTCGACGAAGTCGATCATGGCCTCTTCCTGATCGGCGAAGGCGACGCGCTTCAGCAATGAGCCTGTCGGCCGGAACACGTCGTCGAGCAGCCGCCGATGCGCCGAGTCATACGGCGTCGCAATCCAGGGCAGGTCGGCGAGGTCGCCCCAATCCTTGCCCATCACCTTGTCGCTCCATTCGCGAGGCGCGATCACGCGGTAATCGAAGCGCATCAGCGGCATGAGCTGAAATTTGCCGTCGTCGATGGCTCGCTCTGACATTATCCCTGACGCAAGGCATTCGGAAGGCGTGGCATCGACATAGTATCCGGCGTCGAGTTCGCCCCTGCCGATCTGTGCCAGCACGTCGTCGGTCATGCCGTAACGAAGGAAAACTTCGGTCTTCTTCGAGGAGGTGGCGAGGCTTCGTACGAACGGGCCGAGCCGGATCGACTCCGGATCCTGGATCGTGCCGACGCGCAGCGTCCCGCGCAGCGATTCGCGCAAGGAATCCGCCGCCGTCCTGAAATCCGCCGAGGCCGATACCGTCCGGTGCGCCAGCGGCAGCAGGGCGGCGCCCGCTTCCGTCAGCGTAAAGCCGCCCGGCGTCCGGTTGAAAAGCTGCAGCCCTGTGTTCTCCTCCAGGCCCTTCAGTTGCAGGCTGACGGCAGGCTGGGTGAGGTGCAGCAGCGTGGCCGCGCGTGACACCGTGCCTTCACGGGCCACGGTGATGAAGCAGCGCAAGGCCTGGATCCGAGGCAGGTCGTTCATTTGAAAGACTTATAAGAGTCGCCCATAACCAACATTAAACAGGATTTGCTCTTGGAAGTCACAATGTTTCGTAAATAAAACGTTGCGTTGTTATGGAATAAAGGCGAATTGTTCCGTCCGGGCTATTCAATCTGTCGTGCAGATGACGCTCGCGAAGCATTCAGAAGGGCCTGGCTGCGGCCGCGGTCTGCGCCTTGTTCGACAGTCGAGAATTCTCGGCGGTCATTGCGAGCCAACGGGTCGCGAATGCGCGCCCGGCTTGCGCCGCGCAGTGATGACAGGCCCCGCGAAGCAGTCCATCGCTCCGCGCTTGCGGAAGGATGGATTGCTTCCGCCTTCGCCCTTCGAGCTTCGGCGGACAAGTCGTCGCTTCAGCGCAAAATTGCTCTGCAATTTTGTCACGAGCTCCCTTGCACAAACCGCTTCGCTTTTGTCGCAGGCAATGATGGGGCGAGGCAGGCGACCAGGCCGTGAACCCATAAACCGGCAACGACCGAGCTTGATAGAAAGCGGAAAGACGGCTTTGAGGGAGCAAACAGCGGAAGCCGCCGTTATCGAACAAGGTTGAAAAGGAGGCTGTTGTGATCCACCACGTTTCGGTAGGGACGAATGACGTTGGGCGCTCGAAGCGTTTCTACGACGCCGTTTTGCCCATCGTCGGCATTATGCCAATGGCCGAGGATGAGGGTGGACTGGGTTACGGAAGCGGCACGTTTCACTTCAGCGTTCAGGTTCCAATTGACGGAAGACCTGCAACCGTTGGCAATGGCACTCACATCGCCTTTGCCGTGGAAGACCGTTCCATGGTCGATCGATTCTACGCAGCGGCACTAGAGCACGGTGGTAGCGACGATGGTCCGCCGGGGCTGCGGCCAGACTACGATGCCAACTACTATGGAGCCTTCGTCCGCGATCCAGACGGTCATAAAATAGAAGCGGTGACCTACTCCGCAAAATAGTCATCAGCTTTTGACCGGTTACAGCCGGCACCGCTCTGCGATGAATCTGCGCATTGGCAGTTTGGCCGCGCCCTTCACTGCGGCAGGTTGTTGACCTTGCGCACCCAGGCGCGCACGTCGGTCAGCACGTCCGGCAGCAACGCCTTGACCTCCTGCACGGTCATGCCGGGCTTGATCCGGGGATCATAGAGCAGGTTCAGGAGATACTGGTCGTAGACGTCGAAATAGCCCATCGACACATTGTCGTTGAACATGGTCCAGGGCACGCTCGCCGTATCGTTGATCGGTCCCAGCGATTGCAGCAATTCCTCATAGGCGCAGTCGAAGAAGACGAAGTCGCCATTGTCGACGGTGAGGATCACGTCGGAGTGTTCGATTTCGAACTTCTCGTTCTTGCGAAAGCCGGACAGGCATTGCGGGTCGAGCGAGGAGCGGATCTCGCGCGCCCGTTCGCTGCCGTAGAAGGTCGCGATGGTGCGATGGAGATCGCGGTCGCGCACCAGCTTGACTTGCACATTGGCGTCTTCGAGGCTTGCGGCCATGGCGATATCGAGGTGCTGAACGCGCGCGGCGATGTCGGCCACGATTTTCGCAAGCTGCGCCTTGCGGTCGGCCCGGCTGCCGTCGGCGAACACGCGCACCGGCCCGTCATATTTTCGGATGCGGTCGACGCGGCCGGCGAGATGATACTCGGCGCCAAAGGCGATCTTGAGAAAGCCTTCGACGATCTCGTTATCGGTAAAGATCCTTTTCTCGCTGCGTTGACGCTGCGCGATGGCGGGAAGGTCGGCGAACGCCGTGCACGGCAGCAAGATCCCGCCGAGTACTGCGGCGCTCAGGGCAGCCGCTAGCGTCCGTACATGCAGGAATCGGCGGAGCGTGCGCATTCGAACGACGCTGCAGCAATCGGCGCGTGCGTGCAAGACCAGAAAGTCCCGATCACGCGCTTGCGCGCATGATCGTCGCGGGTTCCTGCAGCGAGAGTCTAGTTCTTCACGACGACCGGCGTGCCGACGGAGACGCGGCTGTAAAGATCGGTCACGTCCTCATTGGTCATGCGGAAGCATCCGGAGGAGACCGCTTGTCCGATCGTCTCGGGCTCGTTGGAGCCGTGGATGCGGTAGAGCGTCGATCCCAGATACATCGCCCGCGCGCCGAGCGGATTGTCGATGCCGCCGCGCATATGGCGCGGCAGGTCGGGACGGCGGCGGAGCATCTGGGCCGGCGGGGTCCAACTCGGCCATTCCCGCTTCGCGCTGATGCGGTGGGTTCCGCTCCAGCGGAAGCCGTCCCGGCCGACGCCAATGCCATAGCGTATCGCCTGGCCGTTACCGAGCACGAGATAGAGCCGGCGTTCGGCGGTGTTGATGTAAATCGTGCCGGGGGCGTAATTGGCGTTAAACATCACAGTCGTGCGCGGGATCGGGCTCGATCCGCTGGGCATGCCGGGCCGGAAGAAACCGGGGCCGCCGCCCATGATGTCGCGCGAGTCTTCAAAGAAACCTTGAAATAAACCTTGGGCCTGCGCCTGGCCGGCCCCGGCCAGCATGGTCAGCGCCGCAAACAGCAAAGCAAAAGCCCGGGTCATCTTTTTCTTCCTCGCGAAAAAAACTGAATATGAGAGGACACAGGCCATAATTGCGGCGGTCGTGCAACCAACGAGCCTGTGACCACAGCCATTTTCAATCGCCGCGGTTAAAAAAGGCAACATGCCCTACGCGATGGCTGCATTGTTCCGCTAAACCTTTGACGAAATGTGTGAACAATGATTGATCGTCAGCGGCTCCTCAAAAAAGATCGCGAAGGGAACGAGAGCATGAACGGTGCGGAAAGTCTGGTGCGGACATTGGTCGCGGGCGGGGTGGACGTCTGCTTCACCAATCCCGGCACCTCGGAGATGCATTTCGTCGCCGCACTGGACCGGGTCGAGGGGATGCGCTGCGTGCTCGGGCTGTTCGAGGGCGTGGTGACGGGCGCCGCCGACGGCTATTACCGCATGAAGGGTACGCCGGCCTCGACGCTTTTGCATCTGGGGCCCGGTCTTGCCAATGGGCTTGCCAATCTCCACAACGCCAAGAAGGCCAATTCCGGCATCGTCAACATCGTCGGCCAGCACGCGACCTATCACATCGGGTACAACGCTCCGCTGACGTCTGATATCGAGGGGCTGGCGCGGCCGATGTCATCCTGGGTGCGGACCTCGCCGGATGCCAAGTCGGTCGCCGCCGACGGCGCTGCGGCCATCGCCGCCGCCAAGAGCTCGCCGGCGCAGATCGCCACCCTGATCCTGCCCGCCGATACCGCCTGGAACGAGGCCGACGGCATCGCGCAGGTGCCTGATGACAACCAGCGCGCCAGTTATTCCGCGCAGGCCGTGGACAACGCCGCCAAAGTGCTGCGCAACGGCGGCGCGTCGACGCTGCTGTTGATGACCGGAAGCGCGCTCACCGAGCACGGGCTGGCGCTGGCGGCCCAGATCGCGGGCAAGACCGGCTGCAAGGTAATGGGCCAGACCTACAATCCGCGCATGGCGCGCGGCAAGGGCCGGTTCTCGATCGACCGCATCCCCTACGTGATCGAGCAGGCGCTGCCGATCCTGAAAGACTTCAAGAACATCGTGCTGGTCGAGGCCAACGATCCCGTCGCGTTCTTCGCCTATCCGAACAAGCCGAGCATGCTCAAGCCCCAAGGCTGCGAGGTGCATCGCATGACCACGGGCGCCGAAAATTCCGTCGCCGCCCTGGAAGCGCTGGCCGGTGCGCTTCACGCGCAGCCGGCCGACCGGCAGCCGCAGAAAACGGTCGAACTCGCCAAGCCGACCGGCGCGCTGACGCACGCCTCGATCGCGCAGGCAATTGCAATGGCGATCCCGGAAAATGCCATCGTGGTCGATGAATCCGTCACCACCGGTCGCGGCTTCTTTCCGCCGACGGCTGCCGCCGCCCCGCACGACTGGCTGCAGAACATGGGCGGCTCGATCGGCTTCTCGACGCCGGTCGCGACCGGTGCTGCGGTGGCGTGCCCGGACCGCAAGGTGATCTGCTTGGTCGGCGACGGCAGCGCGATGTACACGCTGCAATCCCTGTGGACACAGGCGCGCGAAGGCCTCAACGTCGTCACGATTGTATTTGCCAACAAGATCTACCAGATATTGCGTGGCGAATTCGACGGCGTCGGTGCCGGCGAGCCGGGGCAGCGGGCGCTCGACATGCTCAAGATCGACCGTCCCGACCTCGACTTCGTGGCCCTCGCCAAGGGCATGGGCGTGCCGGCGCGCGCGGTCGCCAATGCCGACGATTTCAACAAGGCGCTGGCAGAAGCCGTCGCCGAGCCGGGGCCGCGGCTGATCGAAGTGCAGATGTAAGGTGACAATCGTCTGAAAGTTTTGAACTAGCCGGAATGCCGCAATTGTGAAATCGTCATTGCGAGCCAACGGGTCGCGCGAATGCGCGCTCGATGACAGGCTCCGCGAAGCAATTCATCGCGCCACAAGTGGACGGATGGATTGCTTCGTCGCTTTAGCGCAAAATTGCTCTGCAATTTTGTCGCGAGCTCCCTTGCGCAAACGCTTCGCGTTTGTCGCGGGCAATGACGATGCCGAGGCGCCATGCAGACCGAACTGAACAAGGTCGTCGCCGCACTTCACGAGTTCTACGCGCGCGAGGCCTATCTGCTCGAAAAGGACGTTGGCGAACGCGCACTGACGCATCGCCTGGCGGTGCATTTCGAACCGCAGTTCCCTGGCTGGGAGATCGATTGCGAATACGACCGGCTCGGCGATCGCACGCTGCGGCTGCCGCATGGTTCGACCGTCTCGACCGACGATCATCTGGCGAAATCCATCTATCCCGACATCGTGGTGCACCAGCGCGCGATCCCCAACAATCTGCTTGCGGTCGAGGTGCGAAAAGCGGCCAATCATCAGCCGCTCGAACATGACCAGCACAAGCTGCGGGCGCTGACCGATCCGCATTTGTGGTTCGCCTACTGGATCGGCGTGCTGCTGACGCTAGGCAAGACCCATGTCACGATGTCGGAGGTCTATACCAGCGGCGTTTACGACCAGGCCCTGTCCGGCTGGTTCGCAGGCCGGCTGAAGGATGCCGGACTAAGCGCGGGATAGCCTCGCGAACGGAGAAAGCGTGATGACATTTACTCGATCGATCCTGGCCATCGCATTCGTCGCCGTCGCGCAGCATGCGTTGACGCAGCAGGCTCGGGCGCAGGCGGCTCCCGCGCCGGATCTGGAAGCCATTCTGGCCAATCCCAAAATCGTCAAAACGCTGGACGACATCAAGGCCGACGACGAGCGGACCTTTGCCGAGCAAAAGCGCATCACCGAAATCCCGGCGCCGCCGTTCAAGGAGAAAGTCCGCGCCGAATATTATCAGAAGCGGATGCAGGAGCTCGGCTTCAAGGATGCTTCGATCGACGCCGAAGGCAATGTGATCGCGCTGCGCAAGGGCAGCGGCGGCGGCCGGCCCAAGCTCGTGGTATCGGCGCATCTCGACACGGTATTCCCCGAAGGCACCGACGTCACCGTGAAGGAGAAGGACGGTGCGATCGTCGCGCCCGGCATCGGCGACGATTCGCGCGGGCTTGCGGCGATGCTGTCGCTGATCAAGGTGATGAACGAAAACCAGATTGCGACCGTCGGCGACATCCTGTTCGTCGGCACGGTAGGTGAAGAAGAACTCGGCAATCTGCGCGGCGTGAAGGCGCTGTTCCGCGATCACACCGATATCGACGGCTTCATCTCGATCGACGGGCTCGGCATTACGCGGGTCGTCAACCAGGCGACCGGCAGCCATCGCTACGAGTTCACCTTCAAGGGCCCCGGCGGGCACTCATTCCAGGAGTTCGGATTGCCTAGCGCGACGCATGCGATGGGCCGGGCGATCGCAAAGATCTCGGAGCTGCAGCCGCCCTCCGATCCCAAGACCACGTTTACCGTCGGTACCGTGACCGGCGGCACCTCCGTCAACGCCATCGCGGCGGAAGCGCGGATGACAGTCGACATGCGCTCGAACTCGACCGAAGAACTCCTGAAGCTCGAGGCGCGGCTGCTCGAGCTCGTCAAGGAAGCGGTGGCGGATGAAAACGCGCGCTGGAAATCCGACAAAATGACGGTGGAGGCAAAGCTGATCGGCGACCGCCCGGCGGGCTTCGTCGCGATGGATTCGCCGATCGTGCAGGCCACCCAGCGCACGGTGGCAGCCGTCACAAAGGGACCGCGGCCGACCTTCGCCGGCTCCTCGACCGATTCCAACATTGCGATGTCGCTCGGCATTCCCGCCGTCACCATCGGCGGCGGCGGCGAGGGCGGCAACTGGCACTCGCGCAACGAATGGTACAAGCCGACCAATGCCTGGTACGGCCCGCAGAACGCGCTGCTGACCGTCCTGATCCTGACCGGGCTCGACGGCGTGACCAAACCGGAGCTTCCGGTGCGAAAAGCCGCCAAATAGGGCCAAACCGGCCGTCAAAACCGCGTTTCGGCCGTTAACCATGCCCCCGATTGGACAAATTGTCGGCAAATTGCGGCCAAAGCGGTAACCGAAACTTCCCCCCGTAGTAATACCGGCGTAGGGGGAGTGGCATGGCGTACAGGATCGTGGCGGAGCGCAAGGACGAGACCGTCAGGATGGACCGGAGCAGCATGCTGGTGGCGGTCGCCAAAGCGCGGGTCTGGGCCAGCGAGGGGTGGAAGGTCACCATCATCGTCGGCGACGAAAACGAGATCGCACCGGCCGATGCACGCCGGCTTTCCTTCGTCTAATTGAAGACTGGCGCGCCGTCTCTCCGACGGTCGCCAAATAGCGTGGAACCGGGAACCAGGGACCGACGTTATTGCTGCAGGCAGGCTTCTGGAGCAATGCCATGCAGTGGCGGTCAGCAAGCACCGGCCCCGACGAAATGCGCGGCACCGGCGACGACGACAACATCTCCTACGCAACCGGATGGACCATCAGCGGGCTAGCGACGCTAGGCACCATCGTCGCGATCTGGCTGCTGGGGATCTGACTTAAGCTTTCGGCGCGACCCGCCTGCCGCCGGTCACGAGCAGCCCCGACTTGCGGCCGATCTACAGGCCAAGCACCAGCACCACACCGGAAAGAAAAACAGCGTTAGAATGCCGGCCTCTTCAGGGGTCGGTACGCAGCAGCCATCTGACGAAGCCGATTGGTGCGAACAACCCAACCGCGCCGCCGGCAAGGGTGACGATGTCATGACGATCTTCTGGGCGGTCATCTGCTAACTGGCAATCGCTTCGTCAAAAGGACTGGCTGCAAACGCGACGGGCAACATAGCAATGCGGGCAACCGAGCAATGGTGGATGCACAATCAAAAGGGTTGGCGGCACCACTCGGGGACTCTCTTGCGGCTTGCCGACGGCGTCAAGCTACGGTCGAAGCCTTGCCCCCGAAAGCTTGCGATCGAGGATTGCAACCTCGCTTCGGCCTATTCTCTAATCATCCCACGTGCGCTCCCCGCACCGGCATTCGAACATGTGGACGATGGAGCCCGTGTGGGAGTTGATCATCGTTCGAACCAGCTTCAATCTTTCACCGCAGGAACGGCAGGTCTTGTGCGTCGTCTCGCTTTCCAAAACGGCGACCTTCTCGCCGAGGAATAAGTCCATGATCTCCCCCCTCTCAAGTCGCTGCCGGGAATAATTCGTCAGGGGCCGGAAAAAACCAACGAGATTATTTCGCCGGAATCGCTTTCGGCCGACGCGTTGCCTTCCTGCATCGGCGGATGGGTCAGGCGGGCTTTCCCGTATGGAATGGCCAAGTCATGCAGGTGACCGATGCTGCAGCGCACTACGCTTCCGCGCCACAAGCTCGTCTCAATGTAACCCGAATCACGCTCTTACCTTGCCGCATCAGTGCAGACGCTTCGTTTCACTTATTGAATAGCTTTGATGATGGTTCAGGAAACCGGCAAAATTATTGTCGGCACGCGCTTTAAGATGAGCGCGCTTGGAGCCGATCGATGCCCAGAGCTGGCTGGCCGGACTGGCATCGTTGTCCACGTCAGTCCCCGTACCACCGGCATCACCGTGCTGTTCGACGGCGCCAAAAGACCAACTGTTCTGCACAGGGACTTTATCTCTCTGGTCTAGGGTCCGGGCGCCGCCAAGCACATATTGCCGCGTCACACAAAACCGCGACGATCAGGCAGCATCATCTGCCGAACGAAGCGTGGTGGCCGAATCCTTCAGGCAGCGATGAGAGTACACGAGCGAGCGCGATCGATACGCAATCGGGATCATCTGGCGCTCCATAGTGGAGGGGAAGGTCACCGTTCTCAATGCTGCGTCGTGCTGGCGGGATTGACCTGCGGTCGAAGGCAGATGGTGGACGCACAAGGGATCGAACCTTGGACCTCTCCCGTGTGAAGGGAACGCTCTCCCGCTGAGCTATGCGTCCGGGAAATGTGGGCGAACAACAGGCCCTGTCAGAGCTCGCGATTTACGAAGGACGGGCCCCTAGTGTCAAGCGATCAGTCGGGCCACAGCGTCGTGTTTCCGCGCCAATCTGAGGGAATTTACGCCCCCTGCTGGCGGGCGCGGGAGGCGTGCGACTGCAACGCGCGGATGCGCTCTGCCAGCGTGCCGCCGCCTTCCGAGGCGACCGTCGCGCCGGTGACGTCGTTGGCGGGCTTGGCCGGCACTTTCGGCACGTCAGGTTCCGCCGCCAGCATCGCCTCGATCGCCGAATTCGGTCCTTCGAGCTGCATGGCGAGCTTGGCGACTTCCGCGGCTATGTCGTTGATGCGCTCGCGCAGCAGCGCGTTTTCCATCCGCTCGGTCTGCCAGGAGCTTTCGGCCTGTTGCTGGATGGCGTTGATTTCGCGCTGGAGCTTCGCGCGCTCGTCGCGGGCGGTCCGGAGCTGTTCTTCCAGCGCCGCCTTCTCGGTTCGCAATTTTTCCACGGTCGGCGACTTGCCGCCGTTCATGCCTGCGATCTCCTCGCGCAGTTCTCGCGCGGCGCGCTCTGCGTTTTCATTCGCCTGCCTGAGCTGATTGTTTTCGTATTCGCGCTCGGCCAGCATCTTGCCTTGCGTCGCCAGCCGCGCTTCGAGGTCGTTGACGCGGTTGCCGAGCATCTCGGCTTCCTTGACCTGCACGATCAATTGCCGGTCGAGATCGGTGACGCGCTGGCTCAAATTCTCGACGCGGCTGCGCGCTTCCGTCAGTTCGTGCGTCGCTCGCTCGGAATCGGCGCGCTCCTGGGCGAGGCGAGCCTGCGTCGTCGAAAATTCCTTTTCGGCGTCGCCGACGCGGCCCTTCAGTTGCTCGATCTGCGTGCGCACTGCGACCAGCTCGACCTGGCGGCTGTCCGCCATCATCGATCGGTCGTTCAGTTCGGTATTGATCCTGCCGAGTTCGGCCTGCTTATCGGTCAGCGCCTGTTCGGCGTTGCGCAACAGCTCGGTCTTGGCAACAAATTCCTCTTCGGTGGCGCGGAGTTGCTCCTTCATCGCCTTCTCGCGCGCTTCGAGCGCAAAGATCGTGGCGTTCTTTTCGCCGAGTTCGATCTTCATGCGGTTGATCGCGTCGCTCTTCTTGCCGAGTTCGGCGAGCTGGCTGGTGGTCTTGTTCTTCAGCTGCTCGACGCTCATTTCGAGCCGCCGCGCCGACATCGCGAATTCCGCGCGGAGCTGATCCTTGTCGGCCTGGATTTCGGCCATCGACAGCGGGGTCGCCGCCTCGAGCCGCCGCGTCGTCAGCCGCACCGCGCGGTTATGCACCAGCGGCACGATCATCAGACCGAACAGCATGGAGACCAGAAAACCGATCGCCAGATACATGATCGGCTCGATCATGAATGGTTACTCCACACAGACAAGGATTCGTTAATCACATTGCCACGCCGGGCCGGGCCTACGCCAGCCCAATGCCGCGTTAACCTGAATCCGCCTGTGGGGAAGGCGCGCGTCTAGGCTTGAAGACTGGCTCAGAACGGATTCCAGGTCGCGCGCGGGGTATATTTGAGATAGCCGACATTGGCGCCGAGCCGCAGTCCGATGCCGGAGCGGATCGGCACCAGCACGATGTTGTTGGCGGTGAGCGCAGTCATGCCGAAGCCGCCGACGATATAGGCGGAGCCGTCGATGCCGACGAAGCGCTGGTAGATCGCGTTGGTGGCGGGCAGGTTGTAGACCAGCGTCATGGTGCGCGCGCCGTCGCCGCCCCAGTCGAAGCCGACCGACGGTCCCTGCCAGTAGACGCGCAAGTCGCCGGCATTCTTGGTGTAGAGCGTGCCTTCGCCATACCGCAGGCCCGCCACAAAGGCGCCTGAGCCTTCTTCACCCAGCACATAGCCGTTGGGCAGGCCCCATTGACTGACCGCGCGCTCGATCACGGACGCCAGCCCCCGCGAGACGTTGCCGAAGAATTTGTGCCCGGCCGAAACCAGCTCCTCGGGCCCGAAGGTCTCGGGCCCGGGCTGGCGCTGCGGCGGCGGGTAAGGCCCCCCCGGCGGTGGCGGCTGCTGTGCCGAAGCCGGAACTGTCCAGCACATCAGCGCGGCAAACGTCACCGCGGCAAGGCGTGAAGCAAACGTCATGAAAGAACCCCTGGCATCGAAATTCTGGCCGCCGCCTTAACCTGACGCCAACAAGCATGGCTCTAGGTTGCGTCCAGTGTCCCCTCGACTCGCATGTTATCGGCACCAACTATGACGGCACAACGGCAGGAAAGATACGGTTTGCGCCCCGGAATGGCCGCTTTTGCCTTATTGGTGAGCTTTTTTTGCGCGCTCAGCCTTGGTTTGGCCGCCCGCGCGGCAACCACCGAGCGCGTGGTGGTGAACCGCTATTCCGGCCTCGCCATCGGCGGCTTCGATCCGGTCGCTTACTTCACCGAATCCATGGCCTTGCAGGGCTTGCCGGATTTCGAGGCGCGCGGCGCTGGCGCCATCTGGCGTTTCCGCAACGAGGGCAACCGCGCCTCTTTCGTCGCGCATCCGGAAATCTACGGGCCCCAATTCGGCGGCTACGACCCGGTCGATCTTGGGCGGGGCGTCACCTATGCGGGCAACCCGCGCTTTTGGGTCGTCGTGGGCCAGCGGCTCTATCTGTTCGGCCGCGAGGACAACCGCGACGCGTTTGCGGCCGACCCTTCGCGTTTCCTGAAAGAGGCGACGACACGCTGGCCGGCGCTGGAGCGCGGGCTCGCGCAGTAGGTGGCAGACTCAAGGATTGGGCGCGGAGTTCGGATCGCCCCAGGCGATGAATTCCGGAACGATGAAGCCGCTCCGTCCGGTGCCGAATTGCAGGGAAGCGCCGGCTGAATCGGTGATCCTGCCGCCGGCGGCCACAACGACGGCATGGCCCGCGGCGATGTCCCACTCCGAGGTCGGCGACAGCCGCGGATAGATATCGACGGAGCCTTCGGCCACCCGGCCGAGTTTCACCGCCGAGCCAAGCTCGCACCGCACCGCGCCCGGCCTCGCCGCAATGAAGGCTTCGCTCCTGGCATCGCCATGCGAACGGCTGACCGCGACCGTCCAGGGCTGGCCGCGCGGCGGGCAGCGCCGGGTGCGTATCGGTTCGATCAGTGGCTTATCCTCGCCAAGCTCCTTGCCAAGCGTCAGCCGCTCGGCGCCGCGGCCGACCATGCCGCGCCAGATCAGGCCGAGCGCGGGCGCGCTGATGATGCCGAGCAGCGGGGTCCCCTGCGTCACCAGTGCCAGGTTGACGGTGAATTCGTTGCGCCCGGCGACGAATTCCTTGGTGCCGTCGAGCGGGTCGATCAGGAAGAAGCTTTCCCTGTAGGGCAGCGCGGCCGATTGAGTGCGCTCTTCCGATAGCGCCGGTATTTCGGGCACCAGCCGGGCAAGACCCTCGGCGATGATTCGGTCGGCCGCCAGGTCGGCCTCCGTTACCGGCGAACCGTCGGTCTTGCCGTCGACTTGCATGGCGGAACGGTTGACGGCGAGGATGGCGGTACCGGCGCGGATCACGATCTCGGTCAGCGGCTCGATCAGCCTTGCTGCGGCATCGCGATCGAGCACGGGTGGACGTGCCTCATTCATGAGCTCGGCCCAATTGCTGTTCGTCCTGCCTTACCATTGCCGCCCCCTGCTGGCAGCAGGGGGCTGCGCAGTGTATCACCGATAGGCACGCGTGATTCGTAACGGCCCGCCGGTAATTCGCGACCAGGCGGCTTTCCAGGAACCCATGATGTCTGGCACTTCGTCTCCCGGTCCGGCTCCCGATACCCTCGAACTTGCGGCGCTGCTGTGTTCGCGCGTCTGTCACGATCTCATCAGCCCGGTTGGCGCGATCGTCAATGGGCTTGAGGTGCTTGATGACAATCCGAAGCCCGAAGATCGCGATTTCGCGCTCGATCTGATCCGCAAGAGCGCCAAGACCGCCTCCGCCCGGTTGCAGTTCTGCCGCCTGGCGTTTGGAGCTGCGGGATCGGCGGGCGCGCAGATCGATCTCGGCGATGCCCAGACCATGGCGCGCGGCCACATCGAGGACGGCAAGATCACCATCACCTGGAATCTGCCGCGGCTCCTGCTGCCGAAGAACCGCGTCAAGCTGCTGTTGAACATGCTGATCATCGCGCAGCAGACTATACCGCGCGGCGGCACGCTGACGATCGATCCGATCGGCGACGGCGAGACGATGGGTTTTCGCGTCACGTCTTCCGGCCTGAACGCTCGCGTGCCGCAGAACATCGCCGATCTCCTGAGCGCAAGTTCGACGGCAACCGTCGATGCACACGCGGTGCAGCCTTACTATACGCGGCTGCTGGCGCAGGCCTGCGGGCTCAGCGTGACGCTTGCGCCCGACGGCGAAAAGGTGGTTGTTACCGCTTCCTGAAGCGCGCCAACGCGCCAACATGGTTAATCAACGGTGAAAACAGCCGGCAGATTTGATTTCTGCCGTCTTATCTCTTTGTTGATCCCGTTCTTTTCCACTTGCTCAACCAATATTAAACGCTTTGCATAGAAGCTGGCTTCGTTCCGTAAGGCGCGTCGATGTCGCGTGCCGCTGCGTGCGAAGGCCAGTTTCATGGATGATTTGTTGCGGGAGTTCCTGACCGAGACCAGCGAGAGCCTGGATACGGTCGACAATCAGTTGGTGCGGTTCGAGCAGGACCCGAGCGACGCGAAGATCCTCGATAACATCTTCCGCCTGGTCCACACCATCAAGGGCACCTGCGGCTTCCTGGGGCTGCCGCGGCTGGAAGCGCTCGCCCATGCCGGCGAGACGTTGATGGGCAAATTCCGCGACGGCATGCCGGTCAAGGCCGAAGCCGTGACGCTGATCCTGTCCTCGATCGACCGCATCAAGGAAATCC
>NZ_JBWBWM010000070.1:0-20006 GCF_056174665.1 Bradyrhizobium sp. WYCCWR15520 | reverse complement strand
AGCCGGCGGCGCGGGAGCTGGCGCTGGCGGCGCGGGTGCTGGCGCCGGTGCCGGCAGCGCAGGTGGCGGGGCCGCGGGTGGCGCAGGTACTGGCTCAGGCGCAGCCGGCGGAGGAGGCCCAGCCGGAACAACTGGAGCAGCTGGCACAACCGGTAGCCCTGCCGACGCGAGCACGCCCGACCAAGAGATGAAAAGGAAGAAACAGTAATCGGTCCGGCTTGCCGGTCCGGCGGGGGTCTTTGATCAGCTAACAATTGTTATAGCCGGGCCCGAAGGATAGGCGCAGCTTCATAGCGTCAGCCGGCGCCTAGGCGCTTCGGGCTGGCGGTCTCCTCAAGGGCCTCAGTCTGGATCGCGCGGTTCAAGCCGGGCGATCATGCTGGGGCCTTTGCGGTATGCAGCGGCTAAACCTCGTGAGCCGTCGACGACGAGCGATCTCGAGCGCCGGCTCGGCCGTTAGGAACGCGAATGCAGGTGGTGGGTTGACGAATGTCGCACCGTATCCCCCCAGGGTGCGATAACCAAGAAGGGCCCCAGCCCCGCCGCGGGGGCCCTTCTCGCGTTCTTATGCCGATGCGCAATCGGCCGAGACGGGAGTTGGCTGCTCAACACGGTTCGCCTTCAATAGCACCGGTGCCGATCAGCCATTCTCGCTCTTTTGCGAGCAGCCGGTAACAGGCTGCGATGTCGGCATATCGCTTTCTCAGCGCGTCAACGGTAGCCGCTGCGGCGAGCGCTTCGAATTCGGCCGCTCTCTCCAAATACTCCGCGACGCTACGCACCTTGCCCTCGTCACTCCGGGGGTCGCAAGCCGGGCGACTTCAGCCACTCGTGAATATGTGCGGCGGTCTCGGCCTGCCGGGCCTTGCGTTCGAGGTCATGCCGCTCCGGGCCGGGCGGTAGTTTCTCAGCTTCCGCGCGTAAGTGTTCGGCCTCCTGGGTAAGGTCATCGGGGAAGGACACGATGTCTTTGAAACGGCGTCGCTGCATGGCGCTACTCCACTCCGTGAGCCTGGCGGGAGCGCAATCGGCGTCCTCATCACCGATAGCTGCCGTAGGGTCGTGCGGTCAGGGAAACATTTTTGCGCGCTGCCAAGCGCGGGAGCCACCGGTTTATTTCGTTTCCCCCGGGAACGTTTTGACTTCGGCTCAGGTGGCGGCATTTGAGTAGGGCGGACAACGTGCCGCGCAGGTTGCTTTCGCGCAACGAAACACCCGCGCATCTTTGGCACTTTCGGTAGGGAGATGTTCACTGCGGAACTCTCGCTGGCGTGGGGAGTTCCAATTTCGGAAACTCGGAGACGCCACATGCAAGCAGCCATTGATCGCGTGATGCAAAGCTACGGCATGATGGTGAACATTACGCCGGTGCAGGAGGCTGAAGCTCGGCAGAAGGTCTCCAATTTCCTGAGAGAAAAGGTTGGAGACGAGCGCACCCTAGCCGTCGAAGGGCTCAAATATTTGCTTGGCCACGAGACAAAACCCGACGACGGGCCGCTCACCTCAGCACCGCGTCCAATAGCTGCTGCGGCTCATAGGGCTTCATAAAAAAGTGGGTGTCGTGCGGGACCAAGGGCGCGCTGTGTCCTGAGACCATCACGACGTTGAGGTCCGGGAATTTGCGCTTGGCATACTGCGCAAGTTCGACGCCGGACATCCCTCCACCAAGCTGTACGTCGGTAACCAGCGCCCGGAGTTCAGTGCCTGTTGAAGCTAGTACAAGTTCCGCGGCCGCTGCATCGTCACACTCCACCACCTCAAGCCCCTCGCTTTTCAGAAGGTCAGCCAGGCACGTCCGCTGGAACGGATCATCCTCCACAATGAGGGCTACGAAGTTCGACATCATCGCCTCCGGAAAAGAAATCAAATCCTGGAATTCGCAATAGTTGCAATCCGGCCGGCTGGCGTTCGGATGGACTGGTTCTCCTGACGCTTTCGGTGAAGACGTTATGCGGGGAGGGGATCTGTTTGGATCCAACTTGTGTGCACTCGTGGACATACGCGCGCGTTAGTTAGCGGTACGTTGTTGCTAACGGAAAGGAGCGCGCCATGATTATCAAGCGGCGTCGGTTCAAACAAACAAGACCGCTTAAACAACGGCTTCTCGAGGAGGCCCAAAATCTCCGAGACGAGGCGAAGCTGCTACCCTATGGACCCGTTCGCGATGCAGCCATGACAAAGGCGCGGCAGATCGAAGCCGCGGCCCATATGGACGACTGGCTTAAGTCGCCCGGCCTACCGCCGCCGTAGAAGACGGACCGATTTAATTCGACTCCCCGCCTGAACGCCGGCTAAGCCGTTAGGAACGCGATCTAGAGTGGTGGGGTGGGCGATGTCGCATTCTGGCGACGCCTCCTCAGTCCAAGAAAAGGGTCTCAGCGGGTTGGCTGGGGCCCTTTTCGCGTTCAAGGAGAAGCAACCACCAAACTGGGCAGATTGGCGAGCCCTAAACGGCCTCGTAAGCTGATGGCTGCTTTGCAGGAGCCTTCGGAATTTTGAATGTCATGGGGAAGGTGCTTGCCGACAGACGCGGTAGTCCGATTGCTCTTCGGACAAGCGTCTTTCAATAAATTGACGCTCAAGATCAGTAAGCTTGGCTTGGAGCAAACGCCGGTAGCGGGCGACATTATTGCGATGAGTTCGCAAGCGAGCCAGTTTTTCGTCCATCATCGTCGTCATCCTTTGACGGTCGTTACAGCTTTCCCTTTGGCTAGAGGGGCGGTGCCCCGGCGAAAAAATTAGGCGCGGGCGGCAACCTGTCAAGAGGATTGGAGGCGCAACCACGGGAGACCTTGATCAGCCAAACATTTGTTATGGCGGGATAAGAAGAGGTGGCGCAGCTTCGTAGCGTCAGCCTGCTGGAGTGTCAGGCTGCGGTTCTTCCTCAAGGGCCTCAGCTCAGCCGTCTGAGCTGGGGCCTTTGCGCTCGGTTGGTGAAGATCTTTACTCGGCGAAAGTAGTTTGAGGGCCCCATGCCACGTTACTATTTTGATGTGCGTGAGGCCGGCAGCCTCGCAGTCGATGAGGAGGGAATAGAGCTGCTGGATATCGAGGCTGCGCAGGAAGCGGCGGCGCGATCGCTGGTGGACATGGCCAGGGATGCGCTTCGCAGAAATTCCGGGGATTCCACCCCCCACAATTTGGCAATCGAAGTCCGCGATGTAGCCGGGCCCCTGCTTCAGGCCAAATTCACCGTCGCTGCAGACCGGCCGATACGCTAGGGCTTATGCCGCAGCTTTATCTGAGCGAGGGCAACGCAAGTGCGGTTCGCCGTTGCAATCAGTCGCGGCGGACGGGGGAGGCTATCAGCGTCTCCGGTCTGGACCTGAGCGGCAGCTTCGCGACCTTCACAGGCATTGTGCAATCGGTCGAGATCACTCAAGACATGGCTAAGGAGAAGCGCTTCCTGGTGACGATCGACGAGGTTGGCGCGACATGAAGGATTCTACGTTGGGATGCCGATTTCCTTAACCGCCTGCGCAGAGATGTCGGCCGGCTCACGGATGCCAGTCTGTGCGACTTCGACGATTTTCTTGGCGAGAAGCTCAGCCAATGGATCGCCCCGGTCAACGATGCCGATGGCTCGCAATGCTTGCTCATAGGCGGTCGTCAAGCGGCTGATTTCTTCGGGTCCCCTCGGCAAACTTTGCAACAGGCGATAGATGGGCATCGGTTAAGGCCGCTCAGAGGCGGCCCGACGCACGACGTTTCCGGACGACACGCGTCGGGCCATGCCACTACGGTTCACCCCCGGAATGGCCTCATCAGACTGAAAGTGATTCTTGGCGAAAATGGGCGCGGAGCCTTGGACCAGAGACAGGCTGAACGGCCGCATTTGCGCGGCCCTTCGCCGTAAACCGCGCTAGCCCGGTAAGCCTACAGTTTTCAAGCAGTAAGATCACGGTGCTCCGCGGCGGAACTTGGATTGGGAAAAAGATGCAAACAGGGACTTTCTCTCAGCTATCACGCTAGCCAGGAGGCACTTGTCTGGCTGGAATGGAAGCAACTTTGCATGGCCTCGGCGCGCGGCTCGCGCTCGGACTATTTTTCTGACTCAGCGACTTTAGATGAGGAATTTGACTCCGATCATGTTTTCCGATCGCCAAATAGCTCTGCACCTGATGCGGTCTGAGGCGACCGCCAAGGTAAATTGCGCCGGAAGCTCGATTGCGCTACCTAACTGCAAGAGCGCGCCAGTCTCAGACTGGTTACGAATGAGGCAGGCAATCTCGTGCTCGCTAAACTCAATGCTTCCAGCCTTCATATCACGTCGTCCTAACGTAGGGATGCGGCCCGTTACCGAGCCGCATCTTCACGAGCTACCTAGTCGATTTCTTGAACAACCGTTCGGGTGCCGGGATCCACCAGCATCACTCGATCGCCGGAATAGATGTAGCGATATTTGGTGACGGTGGGTCCCCAATCTGCGGGCACTGCTTCAAGCTCGACGCTAGCCGGGACCTTAGCGCCCACGACAATTCTTTCCTGTGTCGTCACGGGTCTAACCTTCTTCTCGGTGACATAACTCTTGATCTTGGTCCGATACTGCGGCTCGATCTGTATGGCCGCATTTCCAGTGCCGGTCGTCGTCGTCACAGTGGTCTGAGCGTTGGCTGCGGTAGCCAGCAGCGAAGCGGCCGCGGCAATTATCAAAACCCTCTTCATCGCAATCTCCTAGGCCGCGTTAGTGCGGCGTTGCACAACGCGAAAGAGAGAGCCAGGTTCCTATTTCTCCCGGGCCTGCGGAGCGATCGCAGCTCTCCATTGCACCTTGGCTTCCAAGGTGCGCACGGGGCCGATAGCGGATTGTCGGCGATGCGGCTGGTGCCGCCATTTACGATGAGGATAGGAACCGGGAACAAGTGGCAGTTGGCTTGCGTTTTCTGGTTGAGGGCACAATGAGGAGGAAGCGTACATGCCAGTTTTGTTGCTTTGGGCCGTTCCAGCCGTGATCGTTGTCGGCGGTGTCGGATACTATTTGGTTCGTGCTGTTCACTAAGCTGAATTACTAGAGGGAGGGAAAGGTCCGAGTCGGAACACCGACCGGGCTTTTCTCAGCCGCCCATTGGAAGGACGATTTGCGATGGCAGACAAACGTGCCTTGAAATTGATTGGCATCATGTTTGCCGCGTTGACCTTAATGGTTATCTCGACGGCGGCTGTAGTCGTGGCCGGTCACGCCGCGAGCAGCGTCAACGCCAAATATCTCGAATTGGGGGACGTTCGTGAGTAGCTCACCGGGATGGACGATGCAGTGTGCGAGCGCGACAGTTATTGTCGCATTCGCTACGAGCATGTGGATAGCAGGACAACGCTTCATTCAAAACGGGGCTAACAAGCAGCCCGCGCCTGTTTCGAACTCAAACTCAGCATTGTCTTGCGATCGGGCTCTGATTGGTGAGGATCGAACAGAGACTACAAACCGGCACGTTGGGTCATGTGCGCGACACAAACGTGTGCTTTCATACACGTAAGAACTTGCTGGAGTGACCTATTTCCAGGGGCTCCAGTTTTCCCAATTCCCGGAACGCAAACCTATCTCCTCCGTTTTGAGAAGGAGGAGGAAGCCATGCCCGTATTCATTCTCTGGGCCGTCCCGACGGTCCTCGTGCTAGGTGGCATCTACTATTTTCTTCGTGTGGTGCACTAGTGATTGCGTTGAGCCATTCCGGCGATGCTGCTGGGTCTCTCCGATCGACTAGCATTGCCGGAAGCCCAGCGCCGTGCTCCTCTTGCCCCGCGGCGCTGGGCCCAGAGCAGGCGCTTCCGTGGCCGGAACTTCGGGAAGAAGCGGCAATCGAGCGCAGGATTGTCAGCTACCAGACAGACACATTGAACCCAGACACATTGAACCGCGAACGCATAGAATGCTCCCGTTTCAACACCTAAAATTACTTTCGATCGCCCGGCCCGTTTGCCGGGCTTTTGGTTACCGCGTTGAGGGTCGCGAAACAGATCGCGCAAAGCAAGGAGCGCCATCATCAGGCGAACAGTTCGAGGCAACACGACTGTCCCCGATTCGACTGCACGCACTAACAAATGTTGGTCTGTTTCTACTTTTCGCAGCTGACCAGCTGAGTTGACGTTCGAGCGTTCACACGGTTTTGCCGCTTTATCCCGGCATGATGATTCGGCGCTCGAAAGAGTGCATCTTGAGGGACGGCTCTGGCACATTAGCCCCCAAGCCCCGCCAGAGCCGTTTCATCAAGTCCCGTGCTCGATGTGGGTCAGGCCTCCGGTATGCAGCGATCTAGTGCTGCGATCGTCTTGGAAGTCATCACCGCGGTGGCGGTGGTCGTGCTCGTGCTGTACGTGCTATTCCCGCCCGACTAGCCAGCGGTGCGATGCGAGCTTGAGCCCTGCGCCGTATTCGGCCGGGCTGCCGCCGTCGCGGAACAGGAAGGGACCGTTTATCTTTTCGATATGGATGCGGCCCTGAAGCGGCTCGACCGCGTTGGCGATTTCAAGGATCCGACGCGCGGCTTTTTCCGGGTCGGCGTAGGGGCGATCGGTGGCGTGTTTCATGCGGCGGCCTTGTCTTCCTTGTCTACACCGCGCGCAACGATCCTGATTGCATCGTCGGGCAACGGCCGCTGCAGCGCCTGGTCTCGTCCCACGGAGCGCGAATTCAGACGTCGCGCTCCTCGTCTGTCAGCAGGATAACCGGCTTGGCTTTCGGGTGGATCGGTTCGACGACAGCATTCGGCGTAGTGGTGAGAAAGCCGTAGACGTTGTGCGGGCCGGGAATCGGTTTCGATTTCGTCCCCCGGTCGCCCCTGAACTCGGTCCAGATGCCCGCGAAGCAGGTCAGGGGGCGATCATCGTTGATCGCGAACCAGACGACGTCTTTTTTCTTAATCTCCGGGTTCGGCTCCTGCGCGTATTCCGCGAAGCTGTTGAACGGGACCAGGGGATTTCCGGGCTTCAGCCAGCCGCGCCAGTGTGGCGAAGAGGTATTGCGAATGTTGGTCACGGGCGGGCCGCCGGTCCGCGGAGGAGGCGGCATGCCGCAGCGCATCAGAACGAACTCGCGCTCGGCGACGGCGTTCGCTATGTCTCGGTATCGCTGCCGCTTGTGCCGCAGTTGCTCGACGGGGTGCGCTACATGAAACCCGCAGATGTGAACGCCGGAAGGCGACACCGAGCGACGCCGGCAGCGGGGCCCCCGCGCACCGTCGTTTCCTTATCTGGTCCGATTGGCGATGCGCTGCCAATCGGCCGAGGAATTGGGCGAGCGATTGAAACGCCGCTACGACCGCCAGCGGCAGGGCATGGCACCACCTGGCCGAGCCCGCGCCGAGGCCGGTGCAGGATTGATCGCATCACCCTGATGCGCCGGCACAACACTTTTACGAAAGCCGGGGACAGCCGGGCGCGACGGTTACAAATCGAACCGACACCAGTCCAGCCGCCGAGTTCAATTGGGCTTTCATCACCGGATGGCATCCGGCTAAATCATTGATGGAGGATCGGTATGAACGATGGGGTCGTGGAGGCCGCAATTGGCGGCGCAACACTCGCCGCCGGCACCGCAATTTGGCTACTTGCGGGCTACCTGATCCAGCGATTTGCCTTCCGAAATCCAAAACCGACCCACGCTACCATCCTTGCGACATCACTGGCCGCTTCGATGTTGCTGTTCTCTCTCGGAGCTTTACTGGCGTTCCATACCCGATAACGATTGCTCGGCGGCCGCAGCATGGCGGGAGCGAACGGGCGCGACGGGCTCCGATAGAAATCCCTTACATAGAGTCGTAAAGCGAACCGACATTGCCATTTTTCCGGTTCAATATTCTCGTTCCAGCACCAGAGTAAATATTTGCGCATCGCCCGGCGGTCCCTCTAAGACGCCGGGCTTTGCGCGGTGGTCTGTTTTGCAAGTGGCCAATGCCTGCAAACGGCCGTGCCGATTGGAGGGGCCATGACGTGTTTCAACATCGGCGTCGAAATCACCGGTTCGCCAGCGATGCGAGCCGTGGCATTATCGCGCGCGGACTGTTCACAGGCGATGCAAGTCAGGCTTCGGCGTTTAGCGCTTGATATGAGCAAGCACTCGACTAATCCGAAAAATAAAGGCGCGAACTTAGGTAACGCCATCAAACCTAAGTCCGAGGTGCTGCGCGATGCCGGCATGCGAAGAAACCACCGCACCGAGTGCAGTACACCGAGTTCGATCATGAAAGTCTGGCGTGATCGCAGGGAACTGCGTAATTTGATGAAGGGAAGCGGGGGTTGAGGTGGGGACCAAGTCCAAGTTGGCTATCGCAGCCATGGCTATCGTCGTGCCGCATTTGGCACACTGTGAAACACTTCGATGGAATTGCAGCTATTCGGATGGCCACGCCCTCCGGAGTATCAGCCGATAATTTTGCGCTCGAATTTGCGTTGGACACAGTCACCCGAAAGGCCGTTATAATCGGCAATGCCGGAATGTCCGATGTCGAGGCCGTGGGCGGTAGCCAGGGAATAACGTTTCAAGAAAAGCTGGGCAGCGGCGCGGTCCAGACCACTACCATAGCCAAAGACGGCTCATCCGTTCACAGCCGACACACACACTGATCGGCGGAAAGGTGACGCCCTCGCAGTATTACGGCTCGTGTCCCTATGAACATCGTTCGCGGGATGTTGAGAATTCGGTCGTCGCCGCAATCCCGGTGGCAATTGTCGGTGGCGTGGCGAGCCATCTTGAAGCCTTCAAGGAGCAAGACCGGGTCATCAAAAGTTGGACGGAGGACACGAGAATATGGAAAGGCCTCCGATGTGGTAGCCAATTTCTCGGCAAGGATATGACCGCCTACACAAACGAATTTGGCTTGATTGATATTGGCCGCGCAGGCTGTTCTGACGGCAAGTTTCTTACGCGCGTCGATGAAATCCGGGATGCTATGAACCAACCTGCGCCAGCATGTCCGAGAATTCATATTGGGCGATTTATTTTCCGACCATGGGCATTTGGCTGGTGTTTGCCCTTATCGCATTCGGTGTCGTCAACTTGTTGGGCCTGTGGTTTTTGGCCGTCCGTTCCGCAACACGCTGGATCAAGGCCGAGTTTCAATAAACTCCCTACGGCCCTTGACCAACCGCTTGCGCGCCGGCTGCGCCGGCACCGGCATCTCGCCCCGTGGATTTGCCAGCCGCGGTGCGCAACAATAGCGGATGGGTTCAGTCTCGAAAGAACGTCTGTTCAGCGCGACCGTCGAGGCCGAGCAACGCGCCGGGGAAGCGCGCAAGGGCGCCGATGTGGCGCCTGCGAGGCCTGGAATTTGCGCATGAAAGGCTATGGCCGCCCCGGCGCAGCCCTCGCCATTGCTCGGCGACGCACTCAACGCCGGTTATCGCTATCTGGACGTGAAATGCGACGGCTGCGGCACCCACAGTGCGGTTGATCTAACCATCATTCGTCGGCCAGCGGCGACGCCGATCTGGCAACTGGAACAACGCATGCGTTGCAAGCCATGCTCGGAGCAACGCGGCTATCCGTACAAGCGCGGCCATCTGGTGCGGCTGCGCCGCAGCAAGCTCACGACGAAAGACGACGGCGAGCCGTGGTATCCTGACGATCAGCGCGAGCGCAATTGACGCCTGGCGGATCGCGCGGACCTGTTCGATTAGCGTACGTTCAGGCCCGGCGCAGGAAAAACGGAAAATCAACAGGAACTGGTTCCCTCTGCGAGCGCCTTCGCGGCGGTCGCTGCGATCACTGGATCAAGGTCAAGAACCGTCGCCATCCAGCGTCAACCCGCCAGTTCTGACAGCCGCCCAGAATGGTGAAACGCCAATGCCCCTTTCCGAGCAACATCGCCACGCCGTGTTGCTAGCCGGCCGCACCCGGGATGTCGGCGTTATCAACACCGTTGTCGCAGAGGTGTTGGTGGCAAGCCCAGGAACGAACCTGTTCGAAATCGAACAAGCTTTTCGGGAGAATGCTTCACCGGCCTATTTGGTCGCCACGACCGAGGGGTTCGTGGTCGTGCTCAGTGCGATGGCAATGCTGGTGGCGGTCAGCAAAGCGGGCATGACGGTTGAGCAAAACCGGGCAGCGCTGGCGACGTGCCGACCATGGCCAGCACCACCCCCCGGTTCGGCGAATTGATCCAGGTGCAGCGCGATCTGCGTGACCGCGTCGACCATGGCTTGGTCGCGCCAATAGCCCGCAGAATTGATAGCGCCATTGAGCGCGGCCCGCACGGGCTGATCCACCCGAACGTCACGCGCGCCGCCGGTGGCCGCCCTCGGGATCGCTGCGATCACTCGATCAAGGTTAGAAAACCGTTCCACCGACGACTACCAAAATTGGTACATTCAGACTGCCGGCTTTCCCAACGGCGTTTTGATTTTCATAGTGTGCGCGTCTCCGGCGAGAAAACCGCATTGGTTCAAATCGCCAGCCCCGGGCCCTTGACCGAGCGCGCGCATCTCGTCGGAGCACCACGATACTTTTGGCGAGGTTCCCGAATGATGCCTTGGACCACCCAGGAAATTTCCCTACTCATTAGCTTTTGGCCGACCGCATCCGCCGCGCAAATCTCGCGACGGTTGAACCGCTCGCGCGCGTCGATATGCGGAAAGGCAATGCGGCTGCGCCGCGGTAAATTGTTGCCAGTCGGCGTGCAAAAGCACTTCGAGGTGAAACCGGTGCGGATGCGGCCGGGTTGCGCCACGACAACGGTCACATCGATCATTCCGGCAAAGCCGATGCCACCGGTGGATGCCACCGTGCCGCAGCCGGAAATGCGGCGCTGCTCGCTGCTCGAACTCGATAACGGCCAATGCCGCTGGCCGCTCGGCGACGTACGCCAGGCCGCGGCGCTATTCTGCGGCGACGCCGCGATGCCGGGGCTTCCCTATTGCCAGCACCATCTGCGGATGGCGCGATATGATAGCGGTCCGCAATCCGATCGCGGTCCACATCGGGTTAACAGAGGTTTCAGTCGGGGTTGCCGAGGGTCCGCTGCCGGTTGGACGAAATTGGCGACAAGATTCTAAATAAACATGCGGAAATGGCCCGCCGCCGCTCGGGGTGCCGAGGGCCGGATTTTGGAACCGCCCCCGTCATTCGGTCGTCAACCGCCGCGCCGCGATAGCGCGTGGCTCAATCGGTTCGCCTCGGCCGTGACGTCGGCACATAGCCGGCACAGGTGGCCGGTCACATCGACCAGCACCGGCTCGATCTGTTGCGGCTCGACGTGGTGCTCACGCTTGAAATCGCACCAGCCGCGCAAGTCGAGCGTGCCGATAATAGTGACGTGGTCGAATAGGCGGCGCGTCAGGTCGGTGGTTTCGGTCACGGCTTATCCTTGCCGAACGGCAGTTTGATTTCCTGGCCGGCGGTTCGCACCTGTCTTGCGGTGGCCGCGGTCATGATGCCGACTCCCGGACAATGAACTCGATCCGCACGACACCTGGCAAGCAAGCGAGGATGTCCTGCTGGAGATCGCCATCTCTGCCGTTCCAGGCGATCTTCGCGCTAGCCGTGGGGACGCCGGGGCGCGGCGGGCGGCGGAAGCGGGCAAACCAGTGCGCTCCGAGCAGCGGACGATCTATTCTACCGTCCGGTAGGGTTGCGCCGGGTTGAAGCAATCGTGGGTTAGGACCGTAGTTCGCGCAACATTCGGCAGGAAAATCCGTTAAAGGCAGTAACTTGTGCGGGAAGCGGGAGGAGGGGCGGTCCGCCGCGTCAGCCGAGAGGTCGGCTTTGTCTGAAATGGAAACCGTTCGGAGTGAACCTGCGGGCCACGGCGCGCGCCTTGTCCTCGCATGTCTCCAGCGCGATCTTCTGGGCAAGCATGACGTCTCCGATCGGCAGCGCGCCGATAGGCATGAAACACAACCCCTCCTGCAGGCGACCTCGTTCGTCGATCGCGCACACGTTCACCGAGGCCCCTGCGTGAATCCTGTACCGCTTTCCGCTGTCGCTTCTGAAGACTTCGAAGTAGCCTCCCTTGGTGAACTGCTCCCGCTGCGCGGGCGATAGCCATCTCCGCAAGAGCAGCAGCGAACGTCCCTCTGGCGTGCTTTCGGCGCCGTGCCTTAGGAAGAGGGTTCGCGTTGCTCTCATGCGGGAGCGGGCGCCCGGCGGCAACGGTCGAAAACCGAACATGGCCAGCTAACCGCCGACCAACCTGGGGAAGAAGAGGGTCTCTTCCGCAGTGGGATCGAACGATCGGATCTGCGAGGTCTGACCTGAACCCGTCCGAATCGCGGCGGTGAAGCCGGCCCTTGTCAGCTCATAGAACCGCTGCTCCGCCTTCGCCACTTCCTCTACGTCGTGGGAGTCAAAAGGGTGACGGCTGTCGCCGGTGCGGTCCATCACGATCTGGATCGCCATGATCGTCCTCCTCAGATTTATGGCAGTCAAGGACCCCGACCAGTATCCGACCGACTTGACGGACTTTCAAGAGAAGAACATTCCAATCGGAAGACGCCGCTCGTGTGCCCGAACGCGCGGCCAGCACGCGTGCCACCAACTCCATTACTTTGTCTGGCAGCGGTCGCTGCAACGTCCTTCGCCTCGTCCCACGGCGCACAACGGTCGCGGGCCCTAAATCGGATTTCCAGAATTGCTTTGTGAAATTGTTGTCCGGAGCGCCTAGGAACGACCCGGTAGCTGCCGAGTTAAGGCGACAAACTTACCATTGAGGGAGGAAGCCATGGCCGGTGCGACAGCCCATCCGGATCATCAATGCATCTCAAGCGAAGACATTCAGGGAACCGAGGTTTATGGGGCAGGTGGAAAGAACATCGGTGAGATAGATCATCTCATTATCGACAAGGTGTCAGGTCGCGTAGCCTATGCCGTCATGAGTTTTGGCGGATTTGTTGGGTTAGGCCACAGCCATTATCCCATACCCTGGGGCGCTCTGACATATGATACGTCGCTTGGTGGTTTCCGAACAAATATCACCGAGCAACAGTTGAGGGACGCGCCTGAGTTCAGTGATGACTCGTGGCAGGATCGAGACTGGGAAACGCGCACCCACCAGTATTACGGGACACCCGAGTACTGGGAGTCGCGAGGTGGCCTATTACGCTAGGCAGCGCATTACGACCTGAGAGCCAAGCGGAAGCGGCCATGAAGCTCGCAGTCCCAGCCAATGGCCTGGAGCGCCGGGAATGGATCAGTCTCGCCATGGCCTGTTTATAGGGGCAGACCGGAAGTCATCGGTACGCCGCCAAACCGACGCGAATGACCCACAACGGACTCTGGCCACCTGCGCGAGAAACTACGCGGGTATGGGCGCTCTGCGGTCATGAGCAGTCTAGGGGCGCGTGGGTATAGAGTGCCGTCCAGCGCTTTCATGTGACCCACGGAGCAACGGTGCTATTTCTCTTTGGGCTTCGCGGCTTCCCTAGCTAATCGCTCAGCCCGCAATCGTTCGTAGTTCTTTTGGAAAGCCTCCTGCGCTTTTTCGTATTCCGTTACCGCCCTTCGACCTCCAGTTTAGTGGCGCGATTCATTGCGGGACATCAACCTCGTGGGTGTGATCTTCATGGGCATGTGGCTCGAGGCCCGGCATGGGCGCGCCCGTGAAATAACCTAGAGCGGCAGGATGCAGCGGGATGCGCGAGTCGGGTGGCTCGGAGGACGAACCGCTCGGCAGCAGCAATTCGGGAAGGGCGCTGCGGCTCTTGTCCAATGCTTCGGCGATCAACCAGGCATGGCGTGCTGCAAAGTCGTCGCGGCAGACGAACAAATACTCTCCGATGCCGACGACGGTGAACAGCTTGACTGGTCCGTGCTCGGCGAAGGGGGGCCTCCCTTGTCGAAGGGCTGCCGCATCGTCGCGCCGCATCAGTGCGACGTCCAACTGCTGCGAGCTGATCAGGCTGGCGATGCGCTCCTTGTGCGGCGCCCTGCTCACCTGAGCCTTGCTGCTCGGCAAGCGATCCGCGAGGACCTCAGCTACCCGCTGGCCGAGCTCGAACGAGGGAGGATCGGCGCGCGAAGTCAGGATCAGCAGGTGGCGCCGGCGGTAGACGCCCCACTGGCCATAGGGTGCGTGGCCACAAAGGAACATGGCTGCGGCGCCGGCCCCCGCCGTTCGGAGGAATTCCCGGCGGCTCGGCCTCCCGCCAACCTCAGGACCTTCGGTCTTATGCCACATGCTACTTCTTGCGGAATATGGTGGTCGGTAGGATGGCGGAGACTGCGTAGTTCGGCACGTCGACGACATTGCCGATACGCAGGTCGGCGGCCACGCTCGCCACGACATATGCCTGCTCCGGCGTGAGGCCCTTCTCGCCAACCATCCAGTCGATCAGCTCGATCAGGGCGTTGCGCGCCGCCAGCATCAGATCCTCCGAGAGGTTCTCGAGCGGGCCGATTTTCTGGCTGTCGAGGTAGGTATGGTAAGGCGGGATCTGGCCCTTGGCTTTCAGCGGGAAGCCGGTGGTGGCGTAGAACTCGGTCGGCGCCAACCGGATGAGCTGATCGCCGCCTTCGAAGTGCGGGACTTTGACCTTCGCGACTTGCGCCTTGCGGATCTCGGTGACCAGCGTGACCGTCGCCCCCATCTCGATCGCCGTGCCGGAGACCTCGCCATCGCCTTGCGCGAAATGGACGTCGCCGACGAACAACCCGCACCCGTCCACGAAGCAGGGCAGCAGCAGCGTCGTGCCCACCACCATCTGCTTGATGTCCATGTTGCCACCGTTCTCGCGCGGCGGAATGGTGCGCAGGCACTCATTCTTGCTGCTTCCGTTCTGACCGCAGACATCGCTCGGCAGCGCACCGAGCGGCTGCGGAGTCAGCACGACGCCGCCCGCGCTCTGCAGCGCCGCCTCGCGCGTGAGGATCGTGGCCACCTCGGGCTGGCCCGGCAGCACCCCGACCGTGCCCATAAATCCGTTAAAGGGGATGACGACGCCCGGGATCTGGTCGGAGACCGCCTCCTTGCGGTTGAGTTTCCAATTGGCGATGAACGGCTTGGTGAAGCGATCGCGCAGGAAACCGAAGCCCGGGACGATCACGGTGTAACCGTAGTCGTCCGGCTGTACGTCGAGGAGTGTCACCGCCAGTACGTCGCCGCGCTGGGCACCCTCGATGAAGACCGGGCCGGTCAGCGGGTGGACGAGATTGAGATCGGCCGCCGACACATCCTCGGGCTTGGAGCCGAGGTTGAAGTCGGAGTCGAAGGCGTCGCGCGTTTCAAAGACGATATGTTGACCGGGGTTGGCGCGACTCACCGGCTTGATGGCCGGGTGCATGCGGTTCATGCAGTTCTTGTCGTCGACGCAGTGCGCGCCGGTCTTCGCGACGCGCACAACCTGCCACGCCTTAACGGACGTCGTATCCGCATGCGCTGCGGTTGCGCTGAGCAGCAAAGTCGCGGCCGCAGTGATGATCCAGAATTGCCCGGATTGCACCATTCGCTCCTCCCTCAGCAGAATCGTGACCCTATTCTGGTCGGGACGACAATCGGCAACGCCTTGGGCGCCCGGCGGCACGATGAGGAGATCAAGATCTCGTCCTGACGACCGTCCGGCGAAGCTACTCCCCTTTGGGGTAAGTGCCAACCACCATAGGTCGAAAGGGCGGAAGAACAACGGCCTTCTTCACCGCCATAGCGTTCTTGTCGGTCCAGCATTTCCTTGCCCTCAAATGTGCAGCGTTTTCAGCGTCGGCGCTAGGGCGACGCCCGTGGCACCTTCCAGGAGACGGGACTGATGGGCTAGGAATGCGCCATGCCGGGTCCAGCTGCGCACGCACCATTCGCGTGCGAAGATCGTCAGCAACGCAACGACGCAGAGCGTCAGGGCGACGCCCAGCAGCATCGCGGCGGCGAAAGCAACGCCGACCGCTGGGACACCGTTTACCAAGGCGTAGACCATCGCGAACAACGTGAGGCGGGCACGGTACGAGACCCGCCACAAGTCCCACGGTGACGGCGCGGCTCACCGCGGATTGCGCGAAAGAGCGGCCATGCGCCGATGGCTTCCAGAAGACGGCGGCTCAGCAGTTCGAGGGCGGGGGCGCGCCTGTCGCCTCTGGTCGAGTGTGAACGCATGAAGCCACCGGCGCCAACTCATAGCGACGTCCGCTTCTGGCACTTTTGAGACATGCTGAGGCGATCTGATTATGTCCGAAGTTCGGGGAAGACCGGAGGTGACTGGCGGCCGACCAAACCGTTGCGAATGACCTATGCGGCCTCTAGGCAATGGTATGTCGTCCCATTCCGCCATCGACCGTTGCCAGTATCGGACGTCATTCGGTGTCGCGCTGTTCGGCGTACACGTCTTCAACCCCAGAGCCAGCCAGCGCATTTTTCAGGCCACCAGGTGTTCCGCCTGAAACCAGGGCCGCTGCTCCGACGTTTTCCTCGGAAAAACGTGATATTCCTGCAAAACAGGAAGCGCTTTTGATCTCCGACTGGCAGCGGCAATGTCCTCGTCCGATGGTACAAATGAAACCAGTGACGCTGCCCGCCGACGGCGGAGAAGGAGCAATTCCTTACTGTTGGTCTTGGCCGTTGGATTTTTTGTTTTTGGCGCCGCCGCGGGCGCACTGTATTATGTGTTGCGGCCGGTAACTCTCCGGATTGCCGTCGGACCGCCGGGAAGCGACGACCACAAAGTGATTCAGGCGACGGCCGAGGCCTTCGCCAGCGAAAGCAGGACTGTCAAGCTATCTCCGATCACGACCGACGGAGCGGTCGAAGCCCTCGCCCTGCTTGGTGCTGGCAAGGCCGACCTTGCGGTCGGTCGTGGCGATCTGGAGATGCCGGCCGACGCGCAGACCGTCGCCATCGTGCGCAAGAACTTTGCTGTGCTGTGGTCGCCTTCCGGACTCGCGGGCAAGCGCTCCAAAAGAAAGCCCACGCCGAAAATCAAGGAGGTCGCCGATCTCGCAGGGCACAGGGTCGGCGTGATCGGCCGGACGCCGGCGAACGCCGCGTTGCTGCGGGTCATCCTGAGCGCCTCCGGCGTGGAGGCGGACAAGGTCGCGGTTACGCAATTTGGCACGGACCAAATCGAGGAGCTCGCACGCGACCCGACCCTCGATGCATTCATGGCGGTCGGTCCGCTCGACAGCAAGATCACCTCGGACGCCATCACCGCGACGGTCCGGTCGCGAGGCGAGCCGAAGTTTCTCGCGATCGAGGCATCGGAAGCCATCGCCCTGAAGCACCCGCGCTACGAGTCCGAGGAAATTCCACCCAGCGTCTTCAATGCGAATCCGGCCAGGCCGGATGACAAGGTCGAGACGGTCAGCGTCAGCCACCTGATCATGGCGCGAAAGGCTTTATCTGAAACGACGGTGGCGGCATTTTTCCGGCAACTATTCGCCGTCCGTCAGGCGATTGCCAGGCAAGTGCCTGGCGCTGCGCACATCATCAAGCCGGACACCGAGAAAGACGCCGAGCTGCCAGTGCATCGGGGAGCGGCAGCCGTCGTCGACGGCACCGAACGCACCTTCCTCGACAGGTACGGCGATTACTTTTGGTTTGCGCTCCTGCTTCTCTCCGGGATCGGTTCGGCCGGTGCCTGGTTGCGTCACTATTTGAATCGGGATGAAAGGGACGAAAACACCAGCCATCGCAACAGAATCCTGGCCATGGTTTCTAGGGTACGCACCGCGGATTCCAACCAGAAACTGCTGGCGATGCAACGCGAGGTCGACGCCATCATAAGTGAAACGCTCGAATGCTACGATGACGGCGCCATCGAGGAAGAGGAACTGGCGGCCTTTGGTCTGGTGCTCGAACTATTCAATCACGCCATCGTCGAGAGGCGCACGGCATTGCAAGCGGGCACGCTCGATGCGGCTCGCGGCGCGGCGGGAGGCCACAGCCTCACGTCTCGACGATGACGTAGCCACGTGAAACATGTCACTGCGATTGACGTCGACAGCGTGCAGGTAACCCGCGGAGGAATTTCCGAGGTTGGCAGATTGTGTTGAAAAACTCGTAAATCGCGGGACTCCGAAAATCTCGCAAATGTAGCGCATTAGCGATCTCAACCGCTGCAAGGCTCTGTAGAATCGATACGAGGCGCCAGCGATCGTTTTGCGGTAATTGATGTGGTCTCTCACCTCGCAGCGAGAGAGACGCACCAGCGGTCCTGAGAATGTTCAGTCATCAGCGAAAAGGACTTTTTCAACACAATCGACCCAACTCGGACAGGAGCCATCCAGGTGCCTCCACAAATCGATCAGTATTGCCGACCAGTTGACGATGTCTGAGAAGCCGTGCGGCCTGTTATGCTGGCGAAATTTTGTCCCATTAGCGTTCGAACCGACTTTTCGAACCCATGTAAGTACCTCCAATCATCTAAGCTGAGGCGTATTCAAGCTCTTTAAGGACTTGGCCCGATCTGTGGCTTGCTGAAAAAGCAATATCGCATGGTTTCCTTGTCCGGATACCAGTCCCAGTCATCCGGATCAGCCTCCTGTTCGATGCGCCAAATCTCATCGAGCAACGCTGAATTAAAAGCTGCGAGCTGGAAGCCGTTGCGGACGAACGCGTCGGACCACTCTGAAATTGTCCAAAAGGTCTGCAAGCCCGCAAATAATTCATAGTCCTCAATCACCTCCTCCGTCATGTCGGTAGTCGTGCCTTGGAACACAATTCCTGCACGACATACCCGAAACAGCTCCTTGATCGCTTGGTCGATGTTTTCTTCGGGAAGGTACGGAAGGCACGTTTCATAAATGAAGTCGAACGATCCGTTTTTGAACGGCATTTTGCGCACATCGCCAAGCCGGTTTCGTTTGCGCCACGCGTGCGGCGTCTTCGAATGTATGTACGCACTGTTTTCGATGCCCCAGGCTTCGACACCCAGTTTGTCGAATTGCCCAATGGTCAGCCCATTGGCGCTACCGCAGTCAAGCAACTTATAGGGCGGCACCGCACCCCAGACGGCCTTAATCAAATGAAGAAGATATTTCGCATTGAAAGCCGTTTGGAAAATGTCTTCATAACTCCGATTACCGGAATACGTCTCGAAGTAGCTGTCAGCGACCGCTCCATTCCCAGCAGGCAAGATATCCTTGCCGATCTGATACGCGAATTTGCGCTTGCGCATCTCGGTAATGCTTAAGTGGCTGTTATTACCCATCTCGAAGATCTCCTACGTGAGATGGCTTCAGCTGGCAGATGCCACCCCGCAATAAGGCTCGAAGCTGATACAAGTTCCGCCCGATTGTGCGATCTGGAACCACACACGGAATGTCGGGCCTAACACATGAATTGTCTTGTCGATCTCTGCGCCACACGGGTGGCAAGCAACCGACCAAATTCGATCTCCAGGCGTATTCATCCTTTTGCCTGCCGAGCGGCCATTCTCAAAGCAAGATAACCCGATCGGCCCGACAGAGATTGTGAGCTGGCTAGCTTTAGCAGCGCTCAGCATACTCATACTTACAGGTGGTTCGTTCCCTGAACCTCTGCACGGTCTGCTCTCATGTGGGCTGATCTGGATATAGGTCAGGCTTCTTGCTGACTGGGACGTGTCAGAGTTTGCCGCCCGAAGCGGCACACCACTCCTAAAGGATTTTTGATCATGCGCCCAATTGTGCCAAGAATCAGACCCAGCTTGGGAAGCGTAGGTGCCCAGCATGGCCATCATCGCGGGTTTCTGTCACGACTGCCTGCCTACCACTCACAGCGCTTTCGAAAGCCTGTCCAACAGCAAATCGCATCGTCCGTCCTCTTCTCCGGCTGATCCTCGTTCGCTTCCGGCTCAGGTTCGGGCTGGCCAACCGTTCATTAACTCACCGCCAGCAGGATCGCGGGCAATCGCGGATCGCATACCCATGAGGAGTAATGCGCAATAGCCGCCGCTGTCTCAGCCCAGCGGCGGCCTTTTCGCGCCAGAGGGCTCTTTCTTTCGCCGGATTTCCGTCACCATCTTTCGTGTATTCGAATCTATGGGGAGAGTGGACGTGGCAATAGGTACAGTGAAGTGGTTCAACGCGACAAAGGGCTACGGATTTATTCAGCCCGAGACGGGCGGCAAGGACGTGTTCGTCCATATCTCGGCCGTCGAGAGAGCAGGTCTGAGCAGTC
>NZ_JBWBWM010000069.1:0-20506 GCF_056174665.1 Bradyrhizobium sp. WYCCWR15520 | reverse complement strand
CAACGTCGATCCGTTCGCCTGGCTCACCCTCACGCTTCAGCGTATCGCCAACGGCTGGCCGAGCAGCGAAATCGACGCGCTTATGCCATGGAACCACGCCGCCTGACGGCCTCAGCTTGCCGCTTACTATCGATCAGCTCCTCGATGCCGTGAAACTGCCGAGAGTACCTCCTTCGAGAGCTAGGGCGCTGGCGGAGTTCATGTCTAGGACCGTCCGGGCGCTCCCTATTCGCTGGCACGTCAGGTCCCACTCCCGTGCGACTTGCTCGGAGCCAGAAGCATTCGCAGAAGACGCCTCCACGCCCGGCAAGATCATCCCGGAATGTTGGCGAAATCATCTCGGACGGCGCAGGCCGCAGCGCGTCGGTACACGCGCGCGAGATCGTCGGAATTCGCAGTTTCGCTGCCATGGGATGTTGGGCGCTTCGAAACGAAGAACTCGGGGACTCCCAGCCCAAGCGCGTACTTCAGTCGCTTTGAGGGTGATAGATGAGATAAACGACGTGGCCGGATCCCAAGATCGCGTTACTTTGCCTGCTCCTCAACTCGGCCGTGTAGAGCTCACCGTTTATGGTGAACTGTATGCGCCGGTTCTGCGGGGTCGGAAGCAGGTTCCACGTGTTCAGTATGTACATCATGCCGCTGTGCGAGACCTCTCGGCCCTGGCCTTGATTGTCCCAGCGGCTGTGGTTCCAATCGTCGCCGAGAAACGGTCCGATATCCGGTAACTCCGCTCGGCGGCGATAGGCCCCTGATGATCCAGGAGACGACGAGCCGGCGCCCCGCACCGGCTGAGCATGGTCACGCAACTCGGACCGTGTGATTGGATTGAGCTCAACCAGTGATTCAACACTGCCATAAACGTCTGAGGGAGCGCTGGCTGACGCCGGCTCGCGGAGCGGCTGACGCGATCTCCGGACTTCACTCATCTGGCTAGCGCGCGGATGATGGATGAGTTGAACGTCCCTGCGTCCTCCCGGTCCCAACGTGGCCGAGTAAAGCTGACTCTCGATGGTGAACTGTGTTGGGCCGAACTGATTCGGCAAGAGGCCGGCGTTACCGAGTATGTCGATCAGGGTGTCCGAGGCAGGTTGGGAACGGTGGCGCCAGTTGTCGACCATATGTCCGATTTCCGGTAGCTCTTGAGGGGGCAATGATGGCCCGATGAACGACGGGGGTCTGGCGATACCACGCGCCGGCGCAGAGTGCGCATAGTCAAACTCAGACGCTGTGGGCGCATTCGGATCAGGCACTGGCTCAAGGCCGCCGTAGATATTTGACGCCGCAGCCCTGGCAGACGACCATGGCTCGCGTTGTTGCACCTGTTCACTAAGCCAGTCCCAATAGCTGGGCTGCGAGCCACGATACGGCGTGGACGACGTCGGAGTGGGTTCTTGCATCTGCTCTCTAAACCAATCCCAAGCTCCCGTGCTCGGGGTAGCCGGGGTTGCCGGAAGCTCCTGATACGAGCTGGGCTGCAGTCCACAATGTGGTGTGGACGATGGAGTGGGTTCTTGCATCGCTTCCCTAAACCAATCCCACGCTCCCGCGCTCGGGGTAGCCGGGGTTGCCGGAAGCTCCTGATACGAGCTGGGCTGCAGTCCACGATGTGGTGTGGACGATGGAGTGGGTTCTTGCATCGCTTCCCTAAACCAATCCCACGCTCCCTCGCTCGGAGTAGCGGGCGTTGCCGGAAGCTCCTGAAGCGAGCTCGGCTGCGGAGCGCCTTGCCCGGCGAGCGAGCCCGCTTGTCCTGGTGGACCCAACCCCAGCGCTCGGTTCGCCTCGACAGCTTGTTGATATTGCCAGAGCCTTGGCAACGCCGTCCTGAGAAGATTCCGCAAGCGAACGTCATCGCCCGCAAACTCGTCGGCCTCGGCACGTAAAGCCTCTAGATTCTCAACCCGACCCGTGATTGAGGGCTTCTGTGCTGTCTGAAGCCAGGCGCTGAACTGGCGAAGTGCCCAAAGGTTCACGCCGATTTTCGGGGCCACCTCGTTGAATCTGAGAAAAAGCGCCTCGTCATCCGCGCTGGCGGAAACTTCCTGTGGCGGGAACGGCTGCGGCGCGTTGGCGCGTTGTCGGTAGTCCTGAAGAAGATTCCACGCGCGTGGAAACTCTCTAAGATACGAGCCCTTCCCAGAGTTAATATAGCGGTCTCGCTCCTCGGAGCCAGCCTGAGTAATACTCACCCCGCGCTTGTTGAGCCACCTACCGAAGCTGTTAAGAGCCCTACGGTACTCCTGCATGGTCACCTCCGCAAAGCCGCGCTTACCGCCTTCGTCACACGCAGCGTTGATGAGCGCCTCGTCCTCGGGGACGAGAGCCTCGACCCGCCGGCCGCCCCGCGGCAATGTCATCACCGACGCTCCAACTGCGGTGACGGGAGCCTCAACCGGCCGGCCCCCTCGCGTCAATGTTGTCACCGGCGCCCCGACTGCGAATTGCTCGAGCCTTGTCAACGCTGCCTCGATACGAGCGCCCAAGCCAACATCATTGGCCGCAAACTCGCTCCCCTCGGCACGCAATGCCTGAAGATTCTCTAGTCGGCTGCTGATTGGTGGCTTCTGCTTCGCCTGACTCCAGGCGCTGAAGTTGCGCAGCACCTCTAGATCCCTTCGGATGGTGCGATCGCTTGGTCCGCTTTTCTTGGCTTCCTCGCGGATCGTGCCATCCCTGGCTCGGCTTTTCTTTGATGCCTCGCGGAATCTAGAAAAAAGCTCCTCGTCCGGGCCAGCGTTCTCGCGGCTTCGCTTGGACGGCACTTCAGTCGAATGGCCGAAGGGAGTATGGGCTATGTCTAGGCTTTGGCGCGTTCTGCTGAATGCGTGGTCCTGAATGGGCGGCACCTGCATCAAATCGCCGACATCAGTGCGCCGAATCGCTTCACCTCGGTCTGCGGTTTGCCCATCAGGCGAACCCGCTTCTGCGGAGTTCTCATAAAACGCACTGTGTTGCAGCTCGCTCAGCTGCTGCTCAAACATCGCTTGCTGGCTCGTATTGCCCGGTTCTTGCTCCTGCTGCTGCAGCGGGGCGTTGTACGCCTGAAACTCACCAGGGCTGAATGGGTTGATGTTGTTGCGGTCCACTCTAATCGTCCTTGAGAATGTCGATTGTGCGCAAATCCGCCAGCTCAGCTCGGACGTGTGCCCGGCTCAAGGCGAGGGAGGCTTCAACAGCAAATCTCGTTGTCCAATCGAAAACAGCAACAACAAGAAACTGGCGCAGCTCCAAGCCGCGATCCTCCGATTACATCGAGCCCATCCCGACTACCGCGCTGCCGCGCTGCCGCGTTCATTCCATTTGCGCTCGCTAGGCGGCCTCGCCCTTGAGAATCCAGTTCTCATTTTAGGATGCTTAGCTTTCTAAAAGCTGACGAGTTCTCAGGATGATTCAATTGTGTGGTTCTGCTTCGTCTCTACTGAAGAGCCGTGACACGTAAGGCATAACGGTTTACCCGCGACGAGCCAATCCTACGCGCCGATGGGCCAATGCGCGATTATCTCGCCTGGCGACATATCTATGACGGGAGCTCGCTTCATCGATCAAGCTCCGTCACCAATGGGCGCACCAAGTCAGTGTTACGTCCTTGGACGCAGCATCGGCGCATCTTTAGCGCGCCGATGCTGATGACGGCTTTGGGCAAAACTGGCTGGTATCACTCGGTCCGAACCATCCAGGCGAGCACACTGCCAACAGATGGACCTGTATTGCTCCGATATATTGCAGAGAGAGAGAGTGGGTGCCTGGAGGACGCGCTCGCCCACCGGACTCGCCTGTGTTATTGCACGGTGACCTTCCGATATCGGAATCAATACCGATCTATCTACGACTGAGGAGGCAGCGTCTTGAATCGAAGGCACCCCACCTGAACAAAAGTCTACTGAAACTGGCTCTGCTCACCGATAGTTGCCGGCTGACAGAGCCCGGACAGACCTTCGGCAGGGTTCAGAGAGATCGGCATAGCGCCTAGAATGATCGAAGGTGTCATTGGTTTGGCGCCGATGAAACATCGGCCGTTGTTAAGATTGATGGTCAATACCGTAAAGAGGCCAGCTGACCGCAAGCTGACGACCACGCGAGCTATAAGGCCATTTTAGAGATCACGCTCGGCTTCCAATTTGGGCGAAGTCTTAATACTTGTTCTCAGGACTAAAGGACTTGGGAATGCTAAGCCGACGCACCATCCTGAACATTTTGAACCGATTTGCGTGCGCAGGAGTTTTCCTTTGCACCGGCGCACTCACGGCTTTTGGGGCTCAGCTCTCGCTGCCTTCGGCACCTTATAGCTACACTGTTCTGGATCAGGACCTGTCTGCCGCACTGCTGGAATTCGGTAACAACCTCAATATCAGAGTAAACGTAAGCGGCGAAGTGAAGGGTCGGATTCGCGGACGCATGCCAGATCTGCCACCGCGCGAGTTCCTCGATCGGTTGACCAATCTCTACAATCTTCAATGGTACTACGATGGGCTCGTGCTGTATGTATCTGCTGCAAGCGAGGCGCAAAGTCGTCTGCTTGTATTGAAGCCGATCAGCTTCGATGCATTCAAAGCGGCCCTCGATGCACTCGACATCTCCGACGAGCGCTATCTTGTGAGACCGGCACCAGGAGATGGCCTCGTCCTGGTTTCTGGTCCACCACGTTTCATCGCGCTCTTGGATCAGACGCTTAACGGCCTTGTGGCGGAGGCGCAGGCGCGGCCGCACGCTGCTATCGAAAAGCAGCCGCGGGAATCGGTGCTGAAGTTATTTCGTGGCTCCTCAACCACGGTCGTTCGCGATGGACGACCGGAAGCCCCCTATTCTTCCGACGCGCCGCGTCAGGACAGCGTCGTGCGCGAGCCTGCGCCAGGCCAGAGATGAAATTGAAAATGCGCGGCAGCTTTCGGCGGAAGTCAGTGCCGTCACCATTGGCTCATTGCGAATCCTTTTGACGCTCGTCAGCTTCTCGAAAGCTCACTCTCTTAGCATGAGAGAGCGGATGTCTAGACGGCGATGCCGCCTATCCATCTTAATAGAGATGCACGTCGGGCACCCGATGCTCGGAATAACGGCAAGCGTGGCTGGCGCCATTTTTGCCGGCAGCTCGGAGGCTGCACTCCACGAGCCTTCGAAACGGTCCTCTGGAGGTCGCAATGCAAATGGTCTTCGTCGAACTAGGGCCCGAGCCGAACTTTCAAAGGAGGAACAGGATGGATTTCAACTCAATCAGCCCAACGAACACGAGCCCGCAGCCCGATTCACCATCACCGCCCGCGGACCCAGCGGGCTTTGAGCACCAGCTGAGCGAGTTCGAAGGTAGTGCTCCGCCACCTGCTGCGGTGTCTCCCGTGCAGCAGGGCGAAGCCTACTCGCCATATCTGGACGCCGGCCATCCCTATTCGCAATACTTGGAGTCGGGGCATCCCGATCCATCACTGTTGGATTGGGACGATGATCTATATGCGCCGGCTGCGCCCTCCCCCGGGCCATTGGTGGCCGACAGGGAAAGCTCTCCGCAGCCAGGCTCGCAGCAGCCGATTGCTCAAGCCATCGCGGAACTCCCCGAGTTCGATCCTGAGCTGATTTGGCAGCATGTGGAAGCTGGCCCATCGCAAGCTGGACCATCGCAAGCCGGGCCGTCGAAGGCCGGGCCGTCGCGAGCCGGGCCGTCCTCGTCCGCCGGGGCTGCGCTGTTGGAACTCACGAATTTCATTCCAGAAAACGAACGTCTCATAGCCGACCACTGGGTCTTCTTTCCCCATACGGCCTCGGATGCGGAGATCAACATATTAAGGAGGGCCGGACTCTTGCCCACCAATACCTCCCCGACCACAACTTTCACCATGCTGGGTGTGCCCCACACAGCCGAATTGCGACAAGACGGGTTTGTTAGTGTCAAACCGTCGCTGAACGCAGGCCTTTGGCCTGGACAGCCGCACGGCGACGCGCCCGCCGAATAGGCATTTCATAGCCCAGCCCGCGGCACGGGCATAGCCGTGCTGCCAGCAGACCTTCGGGACGTCGCCGACGGCAGGAGCATTTGGCGACGTCCTTTCGGACGGCGTCGACTAACTTGGCTATCTTGGCCTCCTAAGATGAGTGTACCCAACGCGTCCTTTCAGAGAATTGGTCAGGCATTGGCGGTTCAAGGGAATACCAAGAGTTTACACGACCTAGCTGCAGCATCCGTGCCCCCGTCACTGTATTGTCTCGGCCGTGCGAAGCTTAGAGCGACGAGCGAGCATCTTCAGTCTAACTTGTATGGAGCCTGCAGGAACGTGCCCCATCGTTCCACGCTGTGCTTTTTCCCTCGAATCTTAGATGCCGGCTCGAATTTAACCGACCATGCCGGCGTGAGCACTTGCTCGACGCCCGCGCCGAGGGTGGCACTGAGACGACCATAGTCGAGATGAGTGACCCCGTGTGGCGCACGACAAAATTCGTTGCTATTGACGACATCGCCGCGACCCAACCCAACCCTGCCTTGAAAGAGGCCAGCGTGTGGCCGTGCGGGCCAACGCAGGGCCCGATGACGAAGACGTCGGGACATGCTTTGAGTTTTGCGCTCACGACAATGCCGAAGACGGCAAGACAGGTGTTTGTACCGTCCGAGGCAGCGCCCACGGTGTCCAATTCGAGCCAAAAGACGCAGTGCTCTCTCGCCAGTTTTGGCCGATCTGACCTCGAGCCAGGAACACAGGGGTATCGACGACTCACTGTAAATCGACCGACATAAGGATCACTAAACGATCGCCGGCCGTCGCCGGCTCCGACGTGCCCGCCGATATATCTCTCGTCCGGCTCCGACAGTGCCGGTGGGACCTATACTGCCGGGGCCGAGATCCGCCGCATTGACGGCACCGCTTGCCACGACCGCACCTGTCGCGGCCCCCAAAAAAGAGGCTCAAATCGCATGTCACCTCACGAATATACCAAGTTAATTGGGTGTTACCGGCGTTGCGGCTGATGGCGCGGTGCCTGGCTGTACTGCAGCGGGCCGCGGCGTCGTGGCCGATGGCGCGGTGGTCGACTGGGCTGCAGCCAGTGGGGAGCGGCCGACGATGACGGTGAGCAGACCTTGGCCCCACAGCCGCTGCGCCGCCTTCCCGGCATCCTGCAGCGTCACCGCATCGACGAGCGCGCTGTGCTTCTCGATATAGTCGATCGGCAGCTTGTCGAGCTGATGCTGCAGCAGCGCCCGCGCAAGGTTTGATGAGGTATCGAGCGCCAGCATCTGCGAGCCCTTCAGGTACGACTTGGCGTCATCGAGTTCCTGCTGGGTCGGGCCTTCCTCGGCCATGCGGCGGACCTGCTTCTCGATCTCCTCGACCGTCGCGCTGGCGCGATCGGCCCGGGTACCGGTAGTGCCGACAAACACGGCGGAATGATCCATCCACAAGAGCGCCTCATGGACGGAATAGGCTAGCCCGCGCTTCTCGCGGACTTCTCGGAACAGCCGCGACGACAGCCCGCCACCACCGAGGATATGGTTGACGACATAGGCGGCCATGAAATCCGGCTCGCTGCGGCGGACGCCAGCACCGCCGAAGGTCACGACCGTTTGCGGCACGTCGAGCGGAATGAAGACGCACTGCAGCGCTTTGGCCGCGATCACATCGGCTACCTCTGTCAACTCCGCCTTGGCCGGCAGGCTACCAAACGTCTTATCGAGCAGTCTGCCAAGCGTCTCTGGATCGACGTCACCCACCACCGCAATCTTGAGCGTGTCCTTGGCGATCACGCGCCGGGCATAGTGTTTCAAATCGGCGACGTCGATTTTTGGCACGCTCTCGACGGTGCCTCCGGCCTGGCGGGCATATGGATGATCGTCGAAAGCGACTTCGAGGAACTTGCGATTGGCGAGCGTTGAAGGATCGGTGGAGCCGCGCCGAAGGTTCGCGAGCACCGCAGCACGGATCCGTTCAACATCGAGCGCATCGAAATGCGGCGAGGTCAGCGCCATCCGCAGCAAATCGAAAGCCTCGTCCTTGTTGTGCTTAAGCGTTCGCAAAGAGCCGCGGAACTGGTCGCGCCTCGAGGTAAAGCTCAGCTCAATGGCGCGGCGGTCGAGCCGCTCGTGAAAGGTCTCGAAGTCGAGATCGCCGGCCCCTTCATCGAGCAGGCTGGCAACCATGTGGCCGACGCCGGGCTTGTCTGTGGGGTCCTGGGTCGCTCCGCCGGCGAAGGCATATTCCATCGCGATCAGCGGGACGGTGGCGTCCTGCACGAACCAAGCTTCGATACCGCCGGGCGAGACCAGGCGCTGAATCCTGGTCGCGGCAAGCGATGGTGCAGAGCGGAGCGTGGCTATCGCGAGCGAAGCCCCACCGAGGACGGCACGGCGTGTGAAGGAATAGGTCACGAGCGCTTCTCCTCGCGTTTGGGCGCAGAATCCTTAATCAGATAGCCCGTTACCGAACGCTTTTTTTCGAGCCATTGCTGCGCGGCCTTGCGCACCTGCTCGGGGGTGACGGCGCTAATGCGGTCAGGCCAACTTTGTATATCCTTAACGCTGAGCCCCGTCGTGAGCCCGCGGCCGTACAGGAGCGCAAGCATTACCTGATCGTCCTGAGCGTAGATCGCTTGCGCAATCAGCTTGGTCTTGACGCGCTCGAGATCCTCGGCGCGTGCGGGATTTTGCGCGAGGTCGGCAATCACTTTGTCGATCGCGTCCTCGATCTCGGCGAAGTGGACGCCGGGTTTCGGCGTGGCTGAAATCATGAATTGCGAGGGATCAAGCGAGGTGCCCTGGTAGCTCGCGCCAGTGCTGATGGCGAGCTGCTTGTCGATGACCAGCACACGGTGGAGATAGGAGTTGGTGCCACCGCCCATAACTTTGGCGAGCACGTCGAGGGCAGTGCTCTCGCCTGCGGCCGCGGTCGAAGCCGATGGCACGAGATAATAGCGGCGCCAGGTGGGCTGCTCGACGCGGGGATCGGAGAGTGTCACGGTGCGGGGTGCCGTGGGCGTCGGCTCCTGTGGCCGCATGCGCTTCGCGGGGATTGCAGGCTGCGCAGGAATGTCGCCAAAATTCTTTTCCACCATCGGGCGGATTTCCTTTGGATCGACGTCGCCCGCGATGATCAGAATCGCGTTGTTCGGCGCGTAGAAGCGCTTGTAAAACGCGAGCGCGTCCTCGCGGTCGAGTCTTTCGATCTCCTGCCGCCAGCCGAGGTTGGGGCGGCCGTAGGGGTGGTTGAGGTAAAGCGCCGCTCTGATCTGCTCGGTGAACCGCCTATCGGGATTGTTGGCGACGCTCCTATTGAATTCCTCCAGCACGACGTCGCGCTCGGAAATCACGTTCTCGTCTTTGAGAATGAGACCGGTCATCCGGTCGGCCTCGAGTTCCATCATTTTAGCCAGCTGCTCGCGCGGCACGCGCTGGAAATAGCTGGTGTAGTCCATCGAGGTGATGGCGTTCTCGTCGCCTCCGACTCGCAGCACGGTCCGGGAGAATTCGCCGGGCGGATGCTTGGCTGTGCCCTTGAACATCAGGTGTTCGAAGAAATGTGCAAGCCCCGATTTGCCCGGCGTATCGTCGGCGGATCCGACCTTATACCACATCATCTGCGTCACGATCGGCGTGCGATGATCGGGGATCACTACCACCTGCAGGCCGTTCGCAAGTGTAAAGCTTGCTGGTCGTTCCGAGGTCTCGGTGATCTGTGCAAGCACGCTCCTGTTTTCAGGAATGTGGCTAAAATTGCTGCTATTATCCTTTTTGTATTCAACGTTGTGTTCGACCGCCAGCGCGGTGCGCGTCATTAAGGCCATTGCAACAGTGGCCGTGCCTAGCACCTTGGTTGTCACGGAACTCCAATTCTTCATGGCATCGCCTTTGGTCGATCGAGATCCACATTCTGGAGCGGACGATCCCGACAAAGCAGGGGAGCCGCACGCCGTAGGCAAGCAGCGGAGCAAAAGCCGGGCCAATCGCCGGGTGCTTGTGCGCACAGGCCGCCGCGCGGGCAGCTGGTAGGCAAAACGAAGCGCGCTGCCTGTTTTCTATTCGAAAGCTAAGGCCGGATTTGTTTGGTATCTGCCAACATGTTACGGACGCGACGTTACACACGAAAACTCACGACAACTCGCCGCCTCGCGTTCGTCTAAATCCTGCGACGCCACATGCCGCAGGCTTGATCTCGCTTCGCAGGCACCGCTGCACCATTTCGCGGCCGCAGCTGGCGCCTGCCAAGAAATATCCAAAGCCTGTCGCGGCGCTCCGCGCTTCGACGCTACGCGCTTTGGTCCTAGCGGATTCGCGAAGAAGATCATTTGGAAGGTTTCAGGCCCGGCGAATTCCACCGCTTGTCCTGTTCCTCACAGCGCGCCTTGAGCTCAAGGCAGCTCACCCTCCAGCACGGGCCAACTCGCTATTTCAAGCGCTACTTCAGCGACACGCGAGATCAGGTGCTCGCATGTCGACGATTTCACGTTCGGCCTGTTTCATTGGCTGGTCCCGGCAATGATGACGAACGCGCAATTCGTTTTTTGCTCGACCGCGCTCCACGGGTTCACGCAGCATGTCGACCTCCATCGTCTCCTTGCCCTACAACTTCGTAGGTGCTTGAACGCCTCAGTCAAGTCGGACGCCCCTCCTGGCGGCCCCTGCCGAGAGCTGCTGCCCTGCAGGAATTTTTTTAATGAACAGGCCTTTCGGATAGCCGGCGTGCTAGCGTCCACCGAGACCATCTTGTCCGCCGCAACACTCTTCCTCGACCAGCGCTCGCTTTTCTTCGGCAGACCACCAACGCCGCACCTGACGGAAACATCGATGCGGTCTCCAATGGCTTATCATGAACGTCCTGAGCGTCGTCAGCTTCTCGAAAGCTAACCTCGCTAGCATGCGAGTGTGGGTTATCTATAGGCGGTGTTACGAACATGAACGCAGGTGCACCCAATATCGGAGCAGCGGGCGGCAATAACGGCGCGGATTTTGACGGAACCGAGGCGGCCGATGAGGCCAACTCGCAGGCCATGCAACAACGCAAAGCTTTCGAAATGGCTCTTGGCATGCTCGCAATGCGAATTGTAAGCGATGCGCAAGCCGATTTAGACTCTGCCATGGACGATACAGAAGAGGATGTTTGATTCGGTCCTGTAAGCCACGAGCGCAAATGTCCATCCATGCAACGATGAGAAGAGGGGACGGAGAGGAGCTTCTCAGCAGCCGGAGGATTCGCACCTCAATGGTGCCTGGTCGTTCAGACAACTTGCCGTAAGCTTGGTGTGACAGTTCTTAGGCTCTTTTCGCTTCGGGCCACTCCGGTCATCCGTATCTTGGTAGCCCAAGACGTCCGGCTCACATGTCGAACGGACTCGCCTTGCTTCAGGCAATCGCCGTCACAAGGCGTCTTATAGGAGTGAGAGACCAAACAGGGTCTTCCTGTCCTCGCGCGCTGTTAGCGACTGTTGACGCGCCTAACGAGTTGGCGCGTCGCTCTTGGCCGCAAATGCGATAGATCGCGCATTGCTGCCGCTTGGTATTCGCCGCGCACCGGGCGCCGAGGCGCGTCCCCTCTTGTGGGTCAGCTCTCACTCCTCGAGACGCCCCCACTCATCCAGTTGTGCCTTCGTTGCAGACTGTTACCGGCACAGAAATGCCAATCAAATCATCGAAAGCGCGGATAATGCTTGGGCACCCCAAGCGACGTGCTTCCCTACGCGCGCTAAGGAGCATGGGAAAGCGGGCGGCAACGCCCGCTCCCATTCTTGGAATGGCGCCCAGATCGGCCTCACCCGGCGGCCTGCTCATTGGCGTCAATGCTCGCCTGGTTGACCTGCCATCCGGATCTATCGACCCATCCTTTACCTTGCTCATATATCGTCTGTGCACCATCCGACGTCAGCTGATCGAGGGTTTGGCCAGCATTGGACTGCGTCACCTTCAGGTTGTTGGCACCATCTTTGTCGTCCCCGAGCCCCTCGACAACCATGGCGTTGTCGCCATTCGTGATGGTGAGCTTGGACGAAATGGTCTTGCCCTTGCCGTAGTCGACCGTATCCACGGTGATCTTCGTGCCATCATCGAGTTGCAGAGTCATGCCTTTCTTAAAATCGAAGTCGTCCTTCCCGTCGCCATTGGCATCGAAATGAGGATCGCCGTGGATCTTCGTCAAATGGCCGGTCTCGTTGTTGCGGACAGTCCAGGTGCCGTCCTTCTCGTCCGCCGTAATTGTATACTTATCGCCAAGGTGGATCGTTACCTTGCCGTCATGAACCTCATGCGACCACACCGGATTAGTTTTCGATGGCGGGCTCTGGTTAACCGCAACTGGGGTCATCGACACAGGCGGTGGAGGAGGAACGAAAACTGGAGTATAGTAGTAGTACGATGGAGTAGCGAGCGGCTGAGGAGTGTACTGGGACTGAGAGCCGGCGCCCGGGGCGCGCCCTTCTTCACCAGCATCGATACTCGCCTGGTCCACCTCGCGCCCGGCGCCGTCAACCCAACCCTGACCTTGCTCATGGATCGTTTGTGAACCATCTGATGTCAGCGCATCGAGCGTGAGGCCAGCGTTTAACTGCGTGACCTTAAGATTGTCGGCACCATCCTTATCGTCACCGAGTCCTTCGACAACCATGGCGTTGCTGCCATTCGTAATGGTGAGCTTCGACGAAATGCTCTTGCCATTGCCGTAGTCGGCCGTATCCACGGTGATCTTCGTGCCATCATCGAGTTGCAGGGTCATGCCTTTCTTAAAATCAAAGTCGTCCTTGCCGTCTCCGTTAGCATCGAAGTGAGGATCGCCGTGGATCTTCGTCAAATGGCCGGTCTCGTTGTTGCGGACAGTCCAGGTGCCGTCCTTCTCGTCCGCCGTAATTGTATACTTATCGCCAAGGTGGATCGTGGCTTTGCCATCATGGACCTCATTCGTCCACACCGGATCAATTGCGGACGACGGGCTTTGATTCTGGGCGACCGACGCGAACTGGGGAGGCGGCGGCGGGGCGAGAAGGGTTGGAGCAACGTAGGCTGGACTGAGGACGGCGGGGGCGACAACGACCGGACTATTTACCGGCAGGTACTGGTAGGCCCCCGCCGGGGCGCCGGCAGCGCCGGCGTACTGCCCCAATGCGACGTTGAACATTGGAACGGTGGGCACGCCTTCAGGCACGAGCCCTACCGCCGGATTGAAACCGCCCACCACGGGAAGATACGGCATTTTCATTCACTCCTATTGCATTGAAGGAAGCGACAGACTGCGAGGACCACCCGCACAATCAACTTGGCACGTTGCGCCGAGGCCCTTCAAAACCAATCCCAGGTCACGGCCAGCAGCAGGCGCTCTCGCGTTTCTTTTTGCAGGTGACAACAGCCTTGATCGGCGGACCACTTCTCCCCCTTGCCCGTCGGCAATCGGGACTCTCACGTCGAGCGTATCCAAGTCGCCGGAAGCTTATCCGGAATACCTGTCGAAAAGCTGACGATAGAATACCTACCAGCACATCAGCTTCCGGATCACCTGAATGTTGAGAGCATGTGATCGCGAACCGCTCCTCATAACGGGCGTCGTAACAACGACATCTTTGGACGCGCGGCCGGCTATCGACCACGCTCTTCTGAAGGATGCCGGTCGAGCCTCTCGCGTGAATGCTCGAGAGGTCTTTAGGAGCACCTGTTCGAAATTGGTTTCGCTCATTATTGCGAGGCCGGGCACTTGCACACGAACAGCACGGTCGTCTTGTTTATCCGCCTGCCCGCGGCCTTTGTGAGACTCGTCAGCTTCTCGAAAGGTAATCCTCCTAGGATGAGAGTGCTGACCTGTAGGCGATGAGTCGTCTATTGAGCGTAGTGGAGTGAACACAGGAGAATGCGATGATTGGAGAAATGATCGGAAGCGCCGCTGGTGGATGGCTCGGTGGACCGTCGGGAGCGGCTATTGGTTCCGCTGTCGGTGGGGCACTCGACCACGCGTTCGAGAAAGTTATTCACACATTGGAGCCTGAGAAGGCTGATGCTGAGAAGGTTGCCAAGGATAATGGCCCTGCCGCAGGAGGCACCCCCCAGTGTAACCATGGCAACGGCGAATTGACGCTCTTGAATGGCGCGCCGGGCGCGCATGTAATGATCTCATTTCCTGCCGTCGTCACGCCAGCTGGTTAGGCTGGTTAGCAGTAGCAACAACTTCCGAACAGAAAGGTGAGTCGATATGGTTTCTCCAGTTGGCGGTTCCCCCGCGGCATCTGAAGTCGCAACGAATCAGCAAACCGGTGCTACGGGGGCTGGCGATTTCGCCGCGCAGCTCGCCGAGCTCGAGCGTGTCAGCAAACAAGCTCAGGCCAACAGCATCGTGATGCGCAGAATTACGACCGAGCTCTCGTCCGAAAAGAAGGTTGCCGACGAGCGCGTGAGTTAGCGCTGAAAGCGGGAGCTGGCGGCCGTCTTTTCGCGTGTTGACTGCTCTTTACAGCCTGACGAATTCGGAACCAGCCGTACGGCAACGCCGTACGGCTTCTCGTTGCTCAGGAGACTCTCCGTGAATGAACCCGCCTCCGTTCATTTCGAAGTGCTATCAGGGCTCTATTCCGGGGTGACCGGTGAAGCGCCCGTCGGAACGAGCCTTATCGGAAGTAGCCTCGATGCCGATATCGTCTTCGTCGAACAGGGGCTCGAGCCCAATCACTTCCGTCTCACGCCGCTGCACGATTCGATGGAGATCGAGGCCCTAGCAGCCGGAGTCAGCATAGAAGGAAGCGGAGATATTGCCGCAGGCAAGCGGCTTGTTATTTCTCTTCCTGCAGTCGTTCATGCGGGCGCGATGTCCATTCGCTGCACACAGGATTCGGGACAAGCATCAATCGGCCTGTCGCGTGTCTCGATAATAGCAGTCGCCTTGGTCTTGCTGAGCTCTGTCGGGATCGCCACTCTTGCGATCAGCTTTCTCTTTGACGGCAGTGCCGGTGCACTGAGCCCCGGTGCGCCCCCTGTCGCAGCACTTCCACCCAAGCTGACGCTCACCGGTCCTGATGATCGCCCCCTCAATGCGGCCGCCGCACAGCTGCAAGCTGAGATTAACAAGGCGGGACTTCTCAATATTAAAATCGGTTCTGGGCTAGGTGTGGTCAGCGCCGAGGGCACCGTGACACCTGCGACAGTCAGTAAATGGCAGGAGGTTCAGCAATGGTTCGATCAGCGTACAAACGGGTCGCTGACACTCGTAAATGGAGTGACCGTGAAGGAGGATAAGCCGCCCTCCTCAATCGCTGTCCAGGCGGTGTGGCGCGGAGCCCACCCCTATCTTCTTATTGGTGGCCAAAAGTACTTCGTGGGCGCGCTGTTGAACGATGGATGGACGGTCGATCGAATCGAGGCGGGACGTGTACTGCTCAGCCGGAATGGACGGCTTGCTGCTCTCCCCTATTAGAGCTCCACCGCCGCAGGAAAGGAGAACGTCATGACCAAGCTGCCCCAGCATCCTGTCGGACTTGGCACCTCTTCGCAAAGGCTCAACACCCACGACCATGCGCCAGCGAACAAGCCGGCCCTGCCTCAAGTCCATAATTTAGAGATCCATGGCACCGATGGCGGTGGCGAGAAGAGGCACGGGTCGGTTTGGCCGGATACCGAGGCGCCGGATCTGCAAATCGAGGCCGCGCTTGATGTAAACGATATTGATGCCGTCTCGCGTGTCAGTCTCAACGAGAGGCGCGTACGGATAGCTGAGATCGATCCCCGTGCGGCACTCGCTTCACTTTATGGCCGCAACCTCGCAACTGGCCTGCTCTCCTTCGTGACACCACGCCTGCGTGATCCGGACGTGCTGCGAGCAGAGAATCATAGTGTTCTTCTGGAGCGCTTGGCCGATAGGCTACGGGCCGGACCGGAGGATTCGGCGCGTGAAGGGACCGACGCCCTGCAGCAGGAGCTCCGGCGGCTCATCCTGCTCCGGCAGAACCAAAACAGCTTAATTGGGAGCTAGCATGATGGACTCGGGCGGAGCGCAGTTCGCCAGTCCACCGCCGCCGGCCGATGCTTCCAAGACCGGCGATGTCCTGCCAATCTCCGGGCAGGAGCGCGATTTGGTCTGCGCAATATCCTTCGTCCACCTTGCGTGTGGACAGAGCGCACGAGCTCTCGCTCTGTTGCGACTCATTGCCCATGACTACTCGCAAGACGTCGACCTGCTTCGCATTCTTACCTATGCTCTCATCTCGGAGGGCTTTGGCGATGAAGCACTTGCGGCGCTTGATAGACTAGACACGCTTGACGACGAGCCCTCCTCGCGTCTGCCTTTGATGCTTCTCCGCAGTCACGCGCTACGACGGGCCGGCCGTATGGACGAGGCGCGGGCAGTCTTTCAAGACTACGTGTCCATGCGTGGCAGGACAGCCCCAACGCAACAACAATAAGAAGGCTCTCCATGGCACACCTTCTTCGTAAGCTTATCGTGCGCGCGCCATTCCACCCGGATTTCATGGTCGCGTTCATGCTGCTTCTGGCAATCGGAATGATGATCATGCCGATGCCGATCGTCGTGGTCGACATGCTGATCGGCTTCAATTTGGGCTTTGCCGTATTGCTGCTGATGGTTGCTTTGTATCTCAGTACGCCACTGGATTTCTCGTCCCTGCCCGGCGTTATCCTGATCTCTACCGTCTTTCGGCTGGCGCTGACCATCGCGACAACGCGGCTGATTCTCGCTGAAGGAGACGCCGGCAGCATCATTCATACTTTCGGTGAGTTCGTGATATCAGGGAACATCGCGGTCGGAATTGTTATATTTTTGATCGTGACCATGGTGCAGTTCATGGTTCTCGCGAAGGGAGCCGAGCGCGTTGCTGAAGTCTCAGCACGATTCACGCTCGACGCTCTGCCAGGCAAGCAGATGGCTATCGACGCGGAGCTACGCAACGGTCATATCGATCAGCACGAGGCACGCAGCCGGCGAGCTTCACTGGAGCGAGAAAGCCAACTTCACGGTGCAATGGATGGCGCCATGAAGTTCGTGAAAGGGGATGCCATTGCCGGCCTCATAGTCATCTGCATCAACATGCTGGGAGGAATCAGCATCGGACTGCTCTCCAAGGGCATGTCGGTCGATGAGGCGTTGCATCAATATACGCTGCTCACCATCGGCGATGCGCTGATTTCTCAGATTCCGGCGCTCCTCCTATCGGTTACGGCCGCAACCATCGTCACACGTGTAAATGGTCCTTCCAAGCTCAAGCTTGGTGCCGATATCATCAACCAACTCACGGCCAGTACCCAGGCATTGCGGCTAGCGGCCGGCGTCTTACTTCTCATGGGGCTGATACCTGGTTTCCCCTTGCCCCCGTTTCTCCTGCTGGCCGCACTTTTTGCCGGGGCAAGCTATGTCAAAGGCGGTGTGCAAGGCGCGAACACGGACTCCAAGACGGGAGCCATCGTTAGTGCTCCGACCTCAACACCAGCGCAGGCTCAAAGGCAAACCATACCTGCGGAAGCGCTTCCGGTCGCGGTTTTCTTTGCACCTAACCTGGTAAACGCGATTGATAGAGAGGAAGTTGAGCAGCACATCGCTCGCATTTCGGCACTGGTTTCAGCCGATCTTGGCATCACGATCCCCCGCATTCCAGTCCAGGTTGATCAACGTTTGGCCCAATCCGAGTTCAGGCTAGATGTGGAAGGGGTGCCGGTTGAACGGGATCGAGTCGATCCGACGCAGCTCGCGCTCATCGACGACCGAGCGAACATTGAATTGAGTGGCATCCCGTATCGGCAAGATCCAGACACCGACCGGATCTGGATCGAACAGAGCCATGCACCAGCTCTCAAAGCGGCCGGGATCGGGCATCACCGTCCGAGCGAAATCATCGCCCTGCGCGTCAGTTCCGTACTGACGCGATATGCGCAGCGCTTGGTAGGCATTCAAGAGACGCGACAATTGCTTGCCCGGATGGAGCAGGAATATGCCGACCTGGTGAAGGAAGTGCTACGCACGACTCCAGTTCCCCGGATCGCCGATGTCTTGCGGCGCCTGCTCGACGAGGGCATCCCGATCCGTAACACGCGGCTGGTCTTGGAGGCGTTCGCCGAATGGAGCGAACGCGAGCAAAACGCCGTCCTGCTCACCGAATATGTCCGCTCCGGCCTAAGACGGCAAATCTGCTTTCGCCATGCCAACGCTCACCGTGTTCTGCCCGCCTTTATCGTCGAACGTGAAACTGAGGATGTAATTCGCAGTGCGGTTCGAGAGACTACCGTCGGGCCGTACCTCGCGCTGGAGGACCGGCATAGCGAGATGTTGCTGTCGCAACTGCGCCAAATTCATTCGGGCGTGCCAGCAGGTCAGAGCCAGCCCGTCATCCTGAGTTCGCTGGATATCCGACGCTTCGTCCGCGGCTTCCTCACCCGCAACGGGATCGATCTTCCTGTTCTGTCTTATCAGGATCTCGCCTCCGATTTTACGGTACAGCCGGTCGGGTCGCTCAAGCTTACAGGTGCCAAGGAAAAAGCTCCGACAGCAGAACAACGCACCCTGCTTGCCGCAAACGGTTAACAGAGCACAGCAGTCGCTTGTGAGATGGACGGCATGAGTTCACCAACAACAACGTTCGCTGCTCGATTGTATGCGTTTCATCCGCCCTCGGGCTTAACTCTCCTCGCGTTATTCGCCACTCTTGTGCTTGGTGGTTGTGCCAGTTTGGATCAAGTTAGAGAGACGCCGCGGCCAGAGTTGCTGGGCGCCAAGGACATCGATCCTGCTATGCGCGAGCGCATTGCACACGCCCTCCTCCGAGTTTCGGACGAGGAGAGTTTGCGTGAGGCTCTGAAGCGAAAGCCAGACAACGTCGATGCGGCAATCTCGCTGACCCAGGCCCTTATGGCACAGAACCGCGCGGGTGAAGCACTTGAGGTAACTGACAAGATCTTGCTTGCAGTTCCTGGTGATTTGCGTGCCCTGAACGCAAAAGGGGTGGCCCTCGACTCCCAGGGGCGTCATGATGAGGCACAAGCGCTATATCGCGAGGCTCTCGCAGCCGCCCCAGGCAATCAGATGTTACGCAACAATCTTGGCCTATCGCTCGCACTTGCTGGGAATGCCGATACCGGATCTGACAGCCTACAACAGCTTTCGCACGAGCCGCGTGCGCTGCCGCGTTCGCCATAGCGTGGCCTTGGCGTAGAACGCCGGATCGTACACGCTTAACGCCTGCGCGTCAGCTCGTCGTCAGCTAGGCTGACTATCAACTTCGCGGTGCCCGACGAGCCTGAACTCCGTGCGAGAGCACTTCACCGATAGGAAACCCAATCACCATGCATGGCCGAATCAATAGCTCCCCTGGCGCTTCCGACGCTGATGAAATCAGACAATCCACCCCCAGCCACGCGGAATCTGATGCAGACAGCCAACGCTTTGCGGACATGTTTGCTGGGATGCACATAGCGGCGCCGAGGGCTAGCTCGTCGGGAGCAAACCCCTCGTACTCCCTCGTTCGCCGACCTCCTGTGGTGGAGATCAAAAGGTCTGAATTCGAAGAAAAGGTGAAGGACTTTTATGGCGATGAAATCGGGGATATCGCCGCCAAATCACAGCAATACTCGCTTCCCGTATCCTCGAAAGCCGCACGCACAGCACAAGTTGCCTATGACCACGGTAAGAAACCTGATTCGGAAAGCGCACGCTATTTCAGCTATCAGTTAGGCAACAAGAGTGTTGGACTTCTGCGAACGGAAGGCGGAGCTAGCATGAGTAATGTGTTCAAAGATGAAGAGGCACGCGCGCGCTGGCGGGAACAGTTTCCCGAACGGACCGAACTCACATCCACTGTAGATTTTCGGGTTACTCATCCTCTCGTGGAGAACGCAGGTGATATTCTTTTGGAACATCAGCTTCGGCTCGACGGCGAACGGCCTTTGCTCCTCTCTCATGCTGTCAACGACGACGCGAAAGCCCGCGCAGCGGCGTTGGGTTTTGTTGAGGTGAGTGACTCGATGATGGTGCTTGACCCTACCAAGCATCCTAACAAGTGGACGAAGAATGATGATGGTGAATGGCAGCGGAAAAACAAGCCTCCATTGTATCTTAAAGCTACTGACACTAGCGGCAGTGGTACCAGAGGGGCCCAGCTTGCTCGAAATACCACGCCGGATTGGGACGACGGTGACTTCATGTAGACTGGTCCGAAGAAGATAGATGACGCGAAGCGACCGGATTGCCAGTGGGTCACAATACCCGTTTTATGTCTCGCCATGCAGCACTTCAGGTTGCTCAAGAAGGCTCATCGCCTCCACGGCCCTCACCCGCGCTAAGCGTTGGTTTTGCTGGTTGGACAAAAGAGCGAGCCGGCTATTCTCATCGAGAGCCGGCAAATCGAGCGGCTATGGTCCGGCTGGCGAAATCCTCTCGGGGCAGCTCACCAAAGTTCCGTGAGTGCCCGCTCGCCGATGCGTCCCGAGGGTGTCAGAAAGGTGATCTTCCCCCGAAAAAATGGACAGGGTTAAGCTGCTTTTAGCTCCATCTCGATCGGGCTGATAAAGCCGATGGCGGAGTGACGACGAGTCCGATTGTAGAAGCCCTCGATATAGGCAAAGATA